>DASYPH010000171.1:0-9056 GCA_036006925.1 Gaiellaceae bacterium | reverse complement strand
GAAGCCGTAGACGTTCGCGCGCAGCGCGGCAAGGATCCGGGCGGGGTCCGGGGAGTAGCCCCAGAGGACCACGCGAAGTGGACGGTCGCCGCCGAGCCTGGCGGCGGCGTCGAGGCCCCCGGACGGCGGGAGGCCGATGTCGACGAGCGCGACCTTCGGCCGCGTCGCTGCCACGACCTCTGCCAACTCGTCCGCGTCGCCGGCTTCGAACACGCTGAAGGCTCGTTCTTGCTCCAGCGCGAAGCGCGCGGCCGTCCGCATGACCGGATCGGCGTCGGCGATGACGACCGCGGTCTTCGCCTTCGCGGGGCGATCGTGCGTCCAGTGGACGTGGTCCTCGGCTCCCAGGAGAGCCTGCGGCAGGAGAGCCTGCGGCGCGGCGGGCCCGGCGTCGCCGGTCCAGACATCGCCGCGCTCAGGCTGCGCGTGCGGACGCAGCACGGTATGTGCGCGCGTGCGCTCCATCCTCGACCCGGTTGTCCCCTTCCGCAATATCGGAGTTGTTTCCCGGTCCCCCGACCGGGACGTCCGACTATATGGACAGGTGGATATCGGGTGGAATACTCCGAGTGAATAAGTTGTGATCCGCGGGTGAAACTTCCGGAGCGCTCTGGAACCACACCGTGCGCTGAACACCCGGTGGCGTCACCCTCGGGTTCGTGGGGGAGCGGATCCCCGGCTTGGCGCGAGATTGCGCCGACGAACGGGGTCGAGGTTCGTCCGCCAATAACGCAATCGGCTCCGCGGGATCTTTAACACCCGAGGCCGTTTCGCGTCCAGTCGCGAAGGTCAGCTGGGCGTTCGACCTTCGCAGCGCTTGGCCGCCTGTGCATCAGCAGTCAGTCTCAGAGGGATCGCTTGCCGGAAAGCGAATTTTGGGATCGGCAAGGAGCTTGCCTGCGGCCGCTGCCGCAAGCGGCGACGTAGCGCCTTAGACCACGGCTCCTTCCACGAACGGCCCGCTTTCCCCTTCGCGGGCCGTTCGCTTCTCCCGCCCAACGGCATAAGCGAGGGGGCCGTACAAAACGTGCCGGCCGCCACAGGCGGTCTTCCCTGACTTGTCCGCGGCCGACGCCGCTCCCCCAGAAGCGGCCAAGCGGCGAGCCGAACGCCTCCCGCCTGCCGTGCCTAGGCCAGCGAGGCGACGATCGCGGCCGTCGCAAGACGATGTAGTGCTGACGATCTCAAAGCCCGCGTTACCGTCAGCGGCACGGAGCTCTCCCCGGTACGGATAGCTCCGTGAAGATCCACCCGTTGCCGGGGGGACTACGCGCCATCGCGTTACTGCTGTCGCCGAAGCGCCTCGATCCAAGACTGCGGCGACGTCGGCGTTCCGTCGCTTTCCATGCCCGATCCCGGCTCGTCCACAGGGTCTGGCCGGGAGCCGGAAGAATCGGACTCCCGCCTACGCACCCGCTGCAGACGCTCGTGGAGTGTCGACGCGAACGGCTCCCCCATGTCCTCGGCCGCCTCGTCGCGCGGCACCGCGGTCACACGGCTCAGTTGCTGACGGGCGTGCCAAAGGTCGCTGTGCAACTGCTCGATTTCCTCGATGAGCATCAGGATCGCGCGACCCGCGGCCGAGTATTCCTCGCTCCCAGCGTGTTGCAGGCCCTGGCCCCAACGCCGCAGCGCCTCGAGCTTGTCTTCGTCTAAACGCATGCGCTCTGAGTTCGTCAAGCGGAGAAACCCACCACCGCGTCGAGCGACCTTACCGGCTCTTCCCCCCGCGCGTACAGACCGGTGCCACGAGCACCACGCAAGGGCTAGCCGGCCATTCGTCCGCCTGCCGCCTGCCGTGCCCTGACTCGTCACCACAGGAAGCGGGCGGGCGCGAGCGGGTCTATCGGGGCATCGAGCGAGAGGACTCTGGCCCAGGCGAGGGTGATTGGTTCCGACGGGCAGTCGCCGCACGGGCGGTGTTGTCGCTGTCTCTACGGGACAGCGTCAGCACGCAGAGGGCGGGTGTGAGCGCGGTAGCCGTCGGTGCGAAACGGGGGTTGTGCGGAGTTGTCCTGCCCCTCCACGGGCGCCTTCACCCCGTCACCGGTGGAGGGAAGACTTCGTGACGCGGATCCGCTTCGTGTTGCAGCGTTTGCTGGCGATCGGGGAGAAGCTCACCATCCCCTTCTTCTTCATCTTCACCAGCCGTTTGATCACGCCCTTCCGGTTCGACGGCTTGGTGCGGACCTTGATCTTCGGTCCCTTGATCCGCACCCGCACACCCTTGACCGGCTTGCCGTTCTTGGTTAGGTGGATCGTCAGCTTCGTCCTGCGGCCGACGAACAGCCGCTTCGGCGTGACCTTGCTCACCGCCACGCAAAACGGATCGACCCTGTACTGGCAGGACTCCTCAGCCGAGGCTGTGGGGTTGTTGGCGTTGGCCGTGGTCAGGGTCGCCGTGTTGCCGTAAGTCGAGCACTCGGTCTCCGCCGTCTGAGCCCTGATGTGCACCCTGTAGTCGGCTGCCGCCGGCAGCGTGCTCGAGGCAAGGGCCAAGGTCTGGCTTCCCTTGGCGCCGCTCAGCACGAACTGGGACGGGGTACCGACGGTCTTGTCGATCGCCCAGGTCACGCCGGAACCGGAGCCGGCAGGCAGCGGGTCGCTTAGCTTGACCGCGGTCGCGTCACCGGGGCCGCTGTTCTTGACCTTCACGGTGAACCCGATCTGGTCGCGCGCGTTCACCGGCGCCGAGTGATCAGCCGTCTTGGTAATCGACACCGAAGGCGAGTTAGCGCTGGGGATGCGGAACGTCGTGCAAACCTCGCCCACGTCGCCGCCACCTGTCGTCTGGTTCTGGTCGGTGTCGTGGGCGATGCCCTGGACACGGTAGGTGTGACCACGCTGCAGCGCCAGGTATCCGCCTGTGCCGCTCTTGTCAGCCGGGTCCCAGGCCTTGAGTGAGGCGACGTTCCAAAGCACCTCGGAGCCATATCCCTGATCGAAGGAGGTTGTCGGCTTGCCAAACGCGTCGATTGCCGGAGGCGGGTCCGCCGTCGGCCCCAGATCCCAGTGGTTCTCGTTGACGGGCTCCGCCTTCACCGTCGGCGACCACGAGCCATAGAGCGCATCGGCGACGGGAGGCGGCCCGGCGTTGGCGGCCGTGCCGCCCTGCTCGTAGTCGCCGCCGTTCGCGCTCGGGTCGTTCGTGATGTCGGTCAGGTAGATCTGCGGGGCGAACGCTCGGCCCGTGAGGTCCGTTTCGCTTCCGAACTTAGGCGGCACCGCCTTGCCGTAAGCGTTCGAGTCGGAGATGTTCGTGCCGGTCGCGAAGCCGCGGGCCTTCTTGATGGTCACCGAGATGCTCCTGGCGCCGACGGCAGCCGCTGCGTTCGCGGTGAAGGTCTCGCTGTGGGACGGGGTGCCGAGGACGATCGTGTTGTTGGCGGATATGGCAAGGGTCAGGCCGGGCGGCGCGACGGAGATGGAGGAGATGAAGGTGCCGGCGCTGATCGCCTTGTCGAGCTTTCCGATCGTGGAGCCGACGCTGGAAGAGGGAGTCCCGCCGCTGCCGATCAGGAGCCCGGATTCGTCGTTCGTGAACACGCCCACCTGGCCGCTCAAACCGACGCCGTAGAACCAGATCGCCCGGGTGATCGTGTTCTCGTCGAACTGCACAGTGCCACCACCCGGCTTCGGCGCGGCGTCGGGGTTGTAGCCGCACGTGTCGGTCCTCGTCGCGGCCTCGGCCACCTGCGACCTCGAAGTGATGGCGCCTATCGCCATCGCTGAGGCAAGCGCTGCGAGCACTGCTGTCGAAATGAGCGCAACTCTCACGAGCTTGCGCCGAAGAACAAACCGCAGCATTTCCGTCGTCCCCTTCCGGTCTCCACACGGGCCGCCGCTTTGGCCCGACCTGGAGATTCCCCGATGCAAGTCCTAGAGTCAACCCCCGATCCGAAAGGCCGTTCGATCGGCTAGTCGCTGCCACCCCTTTGCCTCAATCCGTTCAGAGAGAGCCCGGAACGGCAGCCTTTCCAGAGCGGTGCTGACCGGCGACATCGCCAGGTGCACGACGTAGCTCCCCCCTCGCCGCTTCGCAGACATGGTCGAGGAGTGGCAGCCGGACGTAGCCTGGCTGCGAGGCGAGAGCGACTATCGCCCTTTCGCAGAGACGCCGACGTAGTGGTCGTTGATCGTGTCCTGCAGGACCGCAACACGCAAGTGTCCGTGTCGTTCCGGGACAGTGTCAGGGTCTTTCAGGAACGCTGGCCCAGGCGACGTCTAGAAGCCGAATTCGTGTTCGCACCACAGCAATGCGGCCTCAAGCTGGCGGCGCTGCCCCTCTCGGACCGTAGGGGCCGTTGGCGGGGGTGGGAGTCCCACCACTGCCGCCCAGACACCTGCGAGAAAAGCGGCATAGTCTCCTGCTGCCGGCAGTACCTCCCACGGCTTGGGGCCGCCCTCGTTCGCGAGACTCGGTAGCCAGGCTGCCAGGTCGAGATCAGCGTTGCCGGTCGTGCACCAATTCCAATCGACGAGAATCGCGGCCCCCTCGCGGAAGCAGAGATTGTCACTGCGCACATCCAGGTGGAGGACGTAGTCGCCTTCGGCGCGAACCGAGTCGGCGGCCGCGGTAAGCGTCGGGAGCGACCGCTCGAGCCACCCCCGCGAGCGGATGCCCGCGGAGAGGAAAGGCTCGGGATCGTCCTCGACGGCCTGCCACTGCCCAAACAAGTGTGGAAACGCCTGCTGCACCGGTCGGGTATTCGGCGGAGGATCGGACGCTGCCAGCTCCGCCAGCGCAGAGCGCACCACCTCAACCCGATCCGGATCCCAGCGGGTCTCCCAATCCGCCTCGCTCAAGTCCTCCAAGACGAGCACCGGATACAGCGGGTCATCGTCGAACGCTTCGAGCTTCGGCATGAACGTACCGCCCAGATGCGCATAAACCTCATGCTCCCGGCGCAACCAGGCAGCGGTCAGCTCGCCGCGTGCAGCCTTGACAAAGACGCGCCGGCGATCCGCCAGCAGCACCGAGAAACGCTCGTTGCCGCCTTCGACCGCGCCTTCAGGCTGCCACGGCGCTGCCCGCTCCTGCCATGCCACAGGCTCCGCACCGACAAGGCGTGCTACCCGCTCCGCCAACAGTTCCACGATCGAGCCAAATGATGCCGCTCGACTCGGGGGTCATTCCGCAGGCCGTCCTCAGCTTCCGCGCGTACGTGGTTGGGTACTAGCCGTTCGCTATGTCGCCGCTGTTTCCGCCGCGATCGGTGGAGGCGATCCTCCACTCGTTGTAGATCAGGTTCTGGCCGCCCGACGGATTAGCCAAGGATGCCGGCGGCCCCGGTGTCGTCGGCTGTGCGCACTCTGTTCCTGCCAGCCGCCTTGGCCCGGTAGAGGGCGCGATCGGCGGCTCCGACCAAGGTCTCGATCGACATTCCCTTCTGGAATTGGGCAACGCCGAAGCTCGCCCTCATGGGCCATCCGACACCCTCGACGACCACCTCGCGTTGGATGTCACGGCGGAGATTGTCGGCGAATGTCGCCGCACCGGCGGCGTCGCTCCCCGGCAGCAAGACCGCGAACTCCTCCCCGCCGACACGTGCCGCCAGGTCGGTCCCGCGAATGCGCATGCGTACCACGTCGGCTGTCCTGCGAAGGACGAGATCCCCGACCTGATGGCCGCAGCGGTCGTTGACCCGCTTGAATCGGTCGAGATCGAAGAGCACGAGCGAGAGCGGCGTGCCGAAACGGCCAGAGCGGGCGATTTCCTGCTCGAGTCCGTTCATGAAGCGACGCCTGTTCGGCAGGTCGGTCAGCTCGTCCGTCTGCGCCTGGCGCCGTACGAGGTCGTGCAGTCGCGCGTTCTCGAGCGCGATTCGTCCTTGAGCGATAAGTGACTCGGCCATCTCCTTGTCTCGTGCCGAGAAGTCATGCCGGCGACGGTAGAGCAGCAACTGGCCGGCGTCAGGGCGGCTTTCGTCGCCGATCGAGAGCGCGAGCGTTCGTTCAGGACGGCTGGTGACGCCGAGCGAGGCGATCTCCTCTCCCTCCCACACTATTGCTCCTCCATCAGCGTCGGTGGCAGCGAGCGCTGTTTCGAGGATCACCGGCAACAGCGCGTCGGGATCGTGCGCGGCGACTGCAACGTCACCTACAAGCGCGACTGGCCTGCTCCAGTCGCCGGCGTCTGCCCGTCCGCGCAGTGAGGCGAGCCGAGGCAGTGTGAGAGCCGCCAGGAGGGCAAGTGCGACAAGAGTGACTGCTCCGGCGGCCAGCGTGGGCAGCTCGCGGTGAAAGACGGTGCTCTCGATCTTCGCGTACGGCACGAGCAGCCCAGCTGCAACGCCGCCCCCAAGCGGCTGAGCCAGGACGCGGTAGCGGCGCGCACCCAGACGCACTGCGTGGGGAGCGCCTGCCGACGCGACGAGAGCAGAACCGCGCAGCTCTCCGGCTGCAACCCGCCCGTCGATCACCTCGACAGCCTCCACTCCCGTTCTCGCCGACAGCCGAGACAGCAGGGCTGGTAACGGCACCCAGGCGGTGACGTGGCCGATCGGGCGATGGCCGGCCCGCACGAGCGCTGTTCTCGACACCGATCCGCGCGGCACCGGGCTGGCCCCTGGGCCTGGACCGGCAACCACATGCACGTCGCGATTGGGTGCCGGCGCGATCAGCCTCGCGGTTCCGCCTCGGAAGAGTTTTCGCTGCAGCCTGGGCGAGCTCGCCAACGACACCGCCACGTGCGATGCGCGAGTCGCCGTCCCTTCCAGACCGGCGAGGACGGAGCCGGACGCTCCCGTGAGGCGCGCGTCGACCTGGCCGATCTCGCTCGTCCGATAGGTGCGGCCGAACGTCCAGGTCGCCGCCAGGAGCGGGACGAGCGCCACAACGACGAGCATGACCAGCCAGGTCGCCGGCCGTGGCGTCGGCGAGCGTCGCGGGGGACGACGGCGGTGACCGCGATCACCGTGCGCGGATGCAGGAGAACCCGAGCTATCCCCCGAATGGGGTACAGCGCTTCGCTCGACAGCCTGCTCCATGCCTCTCTTCTTCAACAATGTTCCTAGAACTCCTGATTCCACGGACGCGCCTCCGTCGTGGAATGCGCATCCTCGGTTGGCACGCCTTCTCGCGAAGGCGGAACTCGCGGACCCCACACTCCGTTCGCACTCGCGCAACGTTGCGCAACTCAGCCTCGAGATCGGCGAGGCGCTCCACCTTCCGCGACCGCAGCTGGACATGCTCGCGTTCGCAGCGGCGGTCCACGACATCGGCAAGCTCAACGTCCCGGCGAGCGTCCTGGCAAAGCCGGGGCCGCTCGAGCCATGGGAGCGCCTCGCGGTGCAGCAACATCCAAGCGAGGGGCAGCGTCTGCTCGAACCATTGGTGCCCTCGGTGGACCTGCTGGCGATCGTCCGCAGCCATCACGAGCGGTGGGATGGAAACGGCTACCCCGACGGCCTCGCCGCAGAGCAGATTCCGCTCGGTGCGAGGATCGTCGCGGTTGCCGACGCTTTCACCGCCATGGTCGAGCCACGTCCGTACCGGAAACCTCTGAGCCCGACTCTCGCGCGGACGGAGCTGCTCGAACAGGCCGGAACCCAGTTCGATCCTCTCTGCGCCCACGCCGGCTTCTCGGTCACCAGACCACACTGCGCAGCAGCTACCGGCTGACCTGCCGGTCTCACTGCCTCGACCGGCAGGCAGGCAGGATCACGGGTGTCCGGGCGGGCCCGTGTGATGGTGGTTCCTGTCGCCATAGCCGTTGCCGGGCCGTGTACTAGGCACGGGCGGTGAGGGCGGTGGAGGTGGAGGTGGAGGTGGCGGAGGAGGCGGCGGTGGCGGAGGAGGCGGCGGAGGAGGCGGCGGAGGCGGAGGCGGAGGCGGTGGCGGTGGAGGTGGAGGGCCGTGGGGCGGCGGCGGCGGCGGCGGGCCGTGATGGGGAGGCGGCTTCGGGCCGTGAGGCGGCGGCGGGCCGTGATGGGGAGGCGGCTTCGGGCCGTGAGGCGGCGGCGACTTTCGGCCATGCGGGGGATGGGAGCTCGGCGCACCGGGCTGCCTGCCTCCGGGAACAGCCGGTGGCAAGTGCCCCTGCATGCCCACGGGCTGGACGCCGGTCGTCTCCGACGCGCTTGTTCCGAGGTGTCCCGGCTGCTCCCCCGCGGTGGGCTGCCGGACCGACCCGGCGGCTTCGCGACCGGGCGCGAGTTGGGTAACGACCCGCGGGTTGGCAGGCACAATCACCCGCGGCGCGGTCAAGTGTGGGGTTGAAGCTGGAGCAGGGCGGGGCGGAGGCAGGACTAAAACCGAATCCGGCTGCATCGCCGACGCCCACAGCTCGCCCGCGAGCGCAAAAGCCGCCGCAGCGGCGACAAGCAGAAGCATGCGTGGCGACCGCATACGACAAGTGTCGCTGCCGCCCAGGACGGACCCTCGCTTGCGTAGGACGTGCGTGACCACCAAGGCGGCTTCGGCGGTCAAGCTGGCCGATCAAATCGTTACGCACCAACGAGAGAGCCGGATCCCAGCCCTCTCGTCGCTTGCCCGAACTCGTCTTGCTACGGGCTCGTGAAGACCGAGGTGGCGACGTGCTGGAACACGTTGTGCGCCATGGTCGCGGTCACGTGGCCGCCGACTCCGAGCCAGATGCCGAACTGGTCGTTGCGGATCCGGTTCGCGATCGTCACCTGAACCGGCACCGTCCCGGAGAAGACGAGGACGCCGGTCGTGGACGGATCGCTCGCGGTGCCGTCCAGCCCATCGCCGCCCATGTTGTTCCTCCCGATCGTGTTGTGCACGATCCGGTTGCCCGAGAGGTCTTCGAACTGATCCGGCCCCAACGTGTGCGCGTGCAGCGTCACGCCAGCCAGCTCGTTGCTAAGGACTCGGTGCGCGGGACCGAATGGGTACGACCTGGCTAGAGCGTTTCGCTAGACCGTCCTAAGCTGCCTCGTCCACCTCCGGCCTGGGGCCACGTCCTCTCGTCTTATTGCCTTGACCTCAAATCAGGATGATCGGGAACTAACCGCGCGCCTTCGCCGGTCAGGGAAGGAGCCGCGCGAAGCCAGGGACGCGTCGGCGTGTCCTCCCGTGCACTCCGGGGACTG
>DASYPH010000170.1:0-40324 GCA_036006925.1 Gaiellaceae bacterium | reverse complement strand
TCGGCGACGACGACGTGCCACTGGCCCTCGCCTTCGATGTCGAACTGATACGAGTTGTTCATCCCGGCGAGCTTCTCCGCGTCGGCGCGCGTCGAGAGGCTGTCGAAGAAGTCCTTGGCTGCCAACGGTCGCTCCTTTGCTCGGGACCTGTGTGCGGCCCGAACCGTAGCTACGCCGAGTCGGCAACGGGCAGGTACCGCGCCAGCAGCA
This sequence comes from Gaiellaceae bacterium, assembly GCA_036006925.1. Lineage (GTDB taxonomy): Bacteria > Actinomycetota > Thermoleophilia > Gaiellales > Gaiellaceae > PALSA-600. The sequence continues at coordinate 40,114 of DASYPH010000170.1, read as the reverse complement.
GCTTCGAGAGCTGGTTCTGGGCGTCCGCCAGGCGACGCCGGTTCTCCTCGAGCAGATCGTCGCCGGCGCGGGCCGCACGCAGCTCCTGACGCTCGATCACGATGCGTCCGATCTCCTCGGTCAGCCCTTCGACCGTCGGCAACGGTCTCACGTCGAAGCGAGTTCGACGCGGTCGCGGAAGGTCCTCTGTAGCATCGCCTCCCGGTATGGACCGGGCCGGCCGCGCATGAACTTCGACCTGCAGCCGGAGCACGAACTGCTCCGCGACACGGTACGGCAGTTCGCCCTCGAAAAGATCGCGCCCGTCGCCGAGGAGCTCGACCGCGAGAAGCGGTTCCCCTACGAGCTGGTGCGGGGGCTGGCCGGGCTCGGGCTGATGGGGATGACGATCCCCGAGGAGTACGAGGGCGCGGGCAGCGACACGCTCTCGTACGCGATCGCGATCGAGGAACTGACCCGCATCGACTCGTCCGTCGCGATCACGGTCGCCGCCCACCACTCGCTCGGGACCCTGCCGATCTACTACTTCGGGAGCGACGAGCAGAAGCGCGACTGGCTGCCAGACCTCGCCTCCGGCCGCAAGCTCGCCGCGTTCGGGCTGACCGAGGCGGATGCCGGCTCGGATGCGGGCGCGACCCGCACGACCGCGCGCCTCGAGAACGGCGAGTGGATCGTCGACGGCTCGAAGATGTTCATCACGAACGCCGGCACCGACATCACGGCGTGCGTGACGATCACCGCCGTCACCGGTGACGGCGAGATCTCGAACATCATCGTCCCGAACGGCACGCCCGGCTACGTGATCTCCGAGCCGATGCAGAAGCTCGGCTGGCGCGCCTCCGACACACGCGAGCTGAGCTTCCAGGACGTCCACGTCCCCGAGCGGAATCTGCTCGGGACGCGCGGCGAGGGATTCCGCCAGTTCCTGACGATTCTGGACGGCGGCCGCATCTCAGTCGCAGCGATGGGCGTCGGCCTCGCGCAGGGCGCCTACGACCTGGCCTACGCCTACGCGAAGGAGCGGCGGCAGTTCGGCCGGCCGATCGCCCGGTTCCAGGCGGTGCAGGAGAAGCTCGTCGACATGGCGACCGAGATCGAGGCCGCGCGGACACTCGTTTGGAAGGCAGCCTGGGAGAAGGACCAGGGGCGGCCGTTCGCACAGACCGCAGCAATGGCCAAACTGTTCTCGGGTGAGCTCTCGCACCGTGCCGCGAACTGGTCGCTGCAGATCCACGGCGGCTACGGGTTCATGGACGAGTACGCGATCTCGCGCCTGTATCGGGACCAGAAGATCCTGGAGATCGGAGAGGGAACGAATGAAGTGCAGCGGATGGTCATCGCTCGCCATCTCGGTCTGTAGCGCGCTCGTCTTCACCGGCGCCGCCTCGGCGCATCTCTCGATCGACCCGGCGAAGGTGACGAAGGGCGCAGCTGTCGACCTCGTCTTCTCGATCCCGAACGAAGCAGATCCCGTCGGCGTCGACCACGTCACGCTCGGGATCCCGTCCGACTTCGCCCTCGACGATGCCGAAGCGAAGCCCGGCTGGGGGCAGTCGCGCACCGGTCAGGCGGTCACCTGGTCCGGCGGCAACATCCCAAAGGGCGAGTATGCGACCTTCGCGATCCGCGGAACGGCTCCGGAGAAGGTCGAGACCGTGCTCTTCACGGTGCTCGTCGGCGACCGCAAAGGCAAATCGATCACCTACCGTGTGGGGCTCGACGTGCAGGCTCACGGGGCACAGGACTCGGGCGCGCGCTCGCTCGGCCGGGCGGCGCTGCTGGTCGCGATCATCGCCGGCGGCCTGGCGCTCGTGGCCCTCTTCACGGCGCTGTACGTGTGGCTCCGCCCCCCGCCGGGCTAGGCAGTAGGCTCAGCACCCGTGCTGCTCTGTCGGCAGTTCGTGAACGACGACCTCGGCTGTGCCTGCTACCTGGTCGGCGATCGGGAGGCAGGGGTTGCCGTCGTCGTCGATCCTCCCCTGCAGATCGAGCCTGTCGTCGCGGCCGCGGGCGAGGCCGGTGTGCGCATCGAGCGAGTGCTCGAGACGCACACGCACGCCGACCACGTGTCGGGGCACGGGCGGTTGGCGCTCGAGCACGGCCTCCCAGTAGCGATTCATCCGCTCGCCGAGCCGGTCTTCGCGTTCGAGCCGCTCGAGGACGGGCAGGTCGTCGACGTCGGCTCGGTGCGGATCGAGGTGCTGCACACGCCAGGCCACCGGCCCGAGCACTGCGCCTTCCTCGTCGACGGCGAGGTAGTGCTGACCGGCGACTCGCTGTTCGTGGGCGATGCGGCACGGCCGGACCTGGCCGTCGCTGCGCGCGAGGGAGCCGAGGACCTGTTCGGCTCGCTGCGGCGCCTGACAGCGCTACCGGACGCCGTCCAGGTGATGCCGGGCCACGTCGCGGGCTCGCTCTGCGGCGGCAACATGAGCTCGGCGCGCTCGTCCACGATCGGGCACGAGCGCACGAGCAACAGCGCGCTCGCATTCCACGACGTGCAGGAGTTCGTGCTCGTCTCGGCCTCGGTCTCGACGCCGCGCCCGCCGACGACCGAGCGCGTCGTCGCCCTGAACCGCGGCCCGTGGCTCGCCCAGCCCAGCGAGCCGCCCGAGCTCGACGATCCCGGCGACGCAACCGTGCTCGACGTGCGCATGTTCGCCCAGCACGCGGCCGGCCACATTCCAGGCTCGATCAGCGTTCCGGTCTCCGGCGACTCGTTCGGGACGAAAGCCGGCTTCGTGCTGACCGCCGACGAGCCGGTGGTGCTGCACGCCTCGAACAGCGTCGAGGCGCTCGCGGCCGCACAGAAGCTCTGGGCGGTCGGGGTGCTCGAGCTCGCCGGCTACCTCATCCGGCCGCAAGCGACCGAGACGCTCGCAACCGTCGACACGACCGAGCTGAAGAAGCTGCTCGACCGCGCCGACGTGCAGGTCGTCGATGTGCGTGAGGCGGTCGAACGCGACAGCGGCTACCTGCCCGGCTCGACGAACATCCCTTACCGGCTGCTGCGCAAGATCGCCGGGGGCGCCTTGCAGCGCGACCGCCCGGTCGTGACCGTGTGCGAGAGCGGACCGCGCGCGGCGATCGCCGCATCCCTCCTGCAGCGCGAGGGCTTCGATGTACGCGCCGTCACCGGCGGCGGGATCGCCGACTTCACCGGCGACGTGGTTGCGTTCAGGCGCTGCGGCGCGTAGCGCTCAGCCCGTCGAGAGCCCGGCGAACGAACGACGCTTGAACCTCGTTCGAACGAGGTTCGAACCACGTTCGCGAGTGCTCCGGCCCCCAGCCGACCCACGAACCAGGCTGGAACCTCGTTCGAACGAGGTTCGAACGAGGTTCGAGAGTTCGCCAGCGGCCACCGACGCCGCTCGAGGACGTGACCGCGCCGTTCGAGCGCAGCACACACAGATCGGCGCGGTGAGGCGCCCAACGAACCACGCTGGAACCTCGTTCGAACGAGGTTCGAACGAGGTTCGAGAGTTCCCGAGCGGCTACCGAAGTCGCTCGAGGACGTAGCCACGCTGTTCGAGCGCAGCGCACAGATCGGCGCAGTGGGTCTCGTCCCGCGTGACCACGGTCAGTTCGACCTCCGTTTCCGCGACGTGACTCGTCATCCCTTCGCGGTGGTGCTCGACCGAGACGACATTTCCGCGCTCATCGGCGACGAGCTCGAGCAGCTCGACCAGCGCGCCGGGACGATCCGCGATGTGGGTGCGGAGCACGAGATAGCGCCCGGCGAGCGTCAGGCCGTGCTGCATCACGGAGATCAGCAGTGTCGGGTCGATATTGCCTCCTGACAGGAGCGCACACGCAGAGCCGCTGCCACCCGCTTTCCCGCGGAGGAGCGCGGCGAGGGACGCGGCTCCCGCCCCTTCGACGACGAGCTTCGCGCGTTCGAGCAGCAGCGTGATCGCCTCGGCGATCTCCTCGTCTTCGACGTGCACGATCTCGTCGAGTAGGTCCTCGAGGATCGACATCGTCAGTTCACCCGGGTGCTTGACGGCGATGCCGTCGGCGATCGTGCCCTGCGCCGCCTTGCCGGCCTGCACGCCGACGAGTCGTGCCTTCGGACAGCGTTCCCGCAGCACGATTGAGATCCCCGCGGCCAGACCCCCGCCGCCGATCGGCAGCACGAAGGTCTCGATGTCGTCGAGCTCGTCGGCGAGCTCGAGGCCGAGCGTCCCCTGGCCGGCGATCACGGTTGGGTCCTCGAAGGCGTGCACGAACGTGGCATCTGTCTCGTCGGAGCGCGCCAGCGCGAGCGCGAGCGCCTCGTCGAAGCCGGCTCCGGCGAGCACGGTCTCAGCGCCGTAGTTGCGCGTCGCCTCGACCTTGGCCATCGGCGCGTCCTGCGGCATGAAGACCGTCGCTTTGACGCCGAGCTCCCGAGCGGCCCAGGCGACCGCCTGGCCGTGATTGCCGGCGCTCGCCGCGAGCACGCCGGCCGAGCGCTCGGCATCGTCCAGCGTCATCAGCTTGTTGACCGCGCCGCGCACCTTGAACGAGCCCGTCCGCTGCAGATTCTCGGCCTTCAGGCACACCGTCCGCCCGATGCGCCGTGAGAGCGAGTCGCTCGAGTGCACCGGTGTCACCCATGCGTGACCCGCGATGCGCTCGCGGGCCGCCTCGATGTCAGCGAGAGTCGGACGGTCCAATTCGGAACACCTGCTCGAGGATCTCACGAACGGCCGTGAGCGGGTCGAGGCGGCGCGCCTGCACGTCGTCGAGCAGGCGGCGTAGCTCCGGATCGTCACGCACGGCCAACTCGAGATGGCGGCGTGCCCGGGCGGAGGCAACCTGGAAGACCTCGCTCGCAAGGTTCGCGCGGCGCCGGCGCTCGAGCTCACCGTCGACCTCGAGCCAGGCGCGATGCTCGGCGATCTTCTCCCACAGCGTCTCGATGCCCTCACCACGCATCGCCTCCGTGAGCACGATCGGAGGGCTCCAGCCCTCGTGTGGGCCGAGCGCGAGCACCTGGCGCAGCTCGTTCAGCATCGTCTTCGCCAGCGGGTGGTCCATCTTGTTGATCGCGATCACGTCCGGGATCTCCATGATCCCCGCCTTCAGCGCCTGGATCGAGTCGCCGGAGCCGGGCATCAGCGCCAGCACCACGGTGTCGGCGATCGAGAGCACGCCGACCTCGCTCTGCCCGGTCCCGACGGTTTCGAGAAACACGATGTCCTTTCGGGCGGCGTCGAGCACGAGCAGCGCCTGCAGCGTCGTCTCGGCGAGGCCGCCCAGATGGCCCCGCGTGCCCATCGAGCGGATGAAGACGTCGGGGTCGAGGAAGTGGTCGCTCAGGCGGATCCGATCGCCGAGGAGCGCCCCCTGCGTGAACGGGCTCGACGGGTCGACCGAGATCACTCCGACCGTGTCCCCGCGGTCCCGGGCGAGGCGGACCAGCGAGGAGATCAAGCTCGACTTGCCGACGCCGGGCGGCCCGGTGATGCCGACCGCGTGCGCCTGACCCGTCTCCGGGTAGAGGTCTGCGACGACCGCATAGGCGAGCGGATCGCCGTTCTCGACCAGTGTGATCGCCCGGGCAAGCGCCCGGTGGTCGCCGTCTCGCACGCCGGCCGCCAGGGTCTCGCGCGTCCAGTCGCGACGTCCGGCCACGCGGTTACGCGGCCTGCTGACGGGCGACGAGCGTGCTCGGGCTCATGCCACGAGCCATCACGAGCGCGGTCAACGACCCGGCAACCAGGAGCACCGAGGCGATCCCGTACGTCCAGCGCGGCCCGGCGAGGCCCACGAGCGCGCCCGCAGCGACCATGGCGATGCCGAGCAGTGCGTTCTGGGCGCTGATGATCACGGTGAACGCACGCCCGCGTAGCCGGTCCGAGGTATAGCGCTGCACGATCAGGACGGTCAGTGGGAAGGCAAGGCCATTGCCGAAGCCGGCAACGACCATCGCCGTCGCGGCCACCCAGATGTTCGGCGCGATCGCAGCCCCCAGGACGCCCGCGGCCCACGGCAGGAAGACGAGCGGGTAGACCGCCATCAGCGCTCGTCGCTCGACCAGGGAGCCACTGGCAAGGCTGCCGATGACGAGCCCGAGACCGCTCGCCGCCCACAGCAAGCCGAAGCCGAAGGGGCCGCGATGCAACGCGCGCTCGACGAGGAAGATCTCGGTCACGTTGATCAGCCCTCCAGCCAGCTGGGCAAAGCCGAAGGCACAGAGCGCCGTGAGCATCGCGGCGGACTGCCGAAAGATCGCGAGGCCCTCGCCGAGGTCACGCCAGTGACCCCGCGTGATCGCCTGCTCGCTCTGGAGCAACGTGGCGGGAATGCGGAACAGCAGCAGCGCCGAGAAGGCGAAGGTGGCGGCGTTGATCCAGTAGACGACATGCGGGCTGGACGCACCGGTGAGGATGCCGCCGAGAATCGGCCCGATCGTCGCCGCCGCCCAGTCGGTCGCCTGGAGGAGTGCGGTCCCGCTCGCGAGCTCGGTCTCGGAGAGGAGATTCGGGATCCCGGCCAGCACCGCGGGGCGGAAGAAGGAATTCGCGACCCCGGCCACGGCCGCGAGGCCGATGATCGCCGTCGTGCTGCCGACGAACGGCAGTGCGGCGAAGACGCCGAGCCGGACCAGGTCGGACATGATCACGAGCCGCTTCCGCGAGAGGCGGTCGATCAGCGGCCCGGCGACCAGCCCGACGACGACGGACGGCAGGAAGGTGACGATGAACAGCGCGCTCACCCACCACGGCGAATCGGTGCGCGCCTTGACATCCGCGGTCAGCGCGATCGTCGCCATCCAGCTGCCGATCCCGGAGCCGAGCGTCGCGAAGAACAGGAGCCGGAAGCCGCCCTCGCGGCGGAGGAGCCCGACTTGGCGGTGGAGCGGCGACGACACCGCGAGGGAGCCTAGATGGTCAGGCGGGCTGCAGGACGCGGCCGAGCGCGGCCGAGAAGAAGTCGTGCTCCTCGGGCGTGCCGACGGTGATCCGGATCGCGGTCGGGGCGCCGAATCCCGCGAGCGGCCGCACGATCACACCTTCGCGGAGCAGGCGGTCGTACAGCGCTGCCGGGTCGCCCCCGGTCTCCGCGAAGAGAAAGTTGCCAACCGACGGCGGCGGGTCGAAGCCGTGCTCGCGCACGATCGACTCGAGCTGCACGAGGCCCTCGGCGTTCTTGGCGCGGCGGCGCGCGATCTCGGGCTCGTCGCCGATGCTGGCGAGAGCGGCGACCTGCGCGGGACTGGTCAGGTCGAACGGACGGCGCACCTTGGCAAGCGATGCGCACACGTCGGGCGCGGCGACCGCGTAGCCGACCCGCAGGCCGGCGAGCCCGTAGATCTTGGAGAACGTCCGGAGCACCGCGACCCGCCCGCCGGGCTTGAGGTACCGCTCGACCGCGTCCGGGTAGTCGTCCCGGTCGATGTACTCGAAGTAGGCCTGGTCGACGACCGTGAGCACGTGATCGGGGACGCGGTCGAAGTACGCGTCGAGCTCGGCGAGCGTGTTCATCGTCCCGGTCGGGTTGTTCGGATGACAGATGTAGACAAGCTTCGTCCGGACGGTGATCGCGGCCAGGAGCGCGTCGAGGTCGTACCGGAGGTCGGTGAGCGGCACCGTGCGCACGTCGGCGCCCTGCTTCGCGGCGTAGATGACGTAGCTCGGAAACGACGGCCAGCCGCAGACGACCTGGTCGCCCGGGTCGAGGATCGCCTGGCTGAGCATGTCGATGCAACCGTCTGCCCCCGCGCCCACGACGATCTCGCCGACGGAGACGCCGTGGCGGGCGGCGAGCGCCTCGTGCAGGCGGTAGGAGCCGCCGTCGGGGTAGCGGTTCAGGTCGCGCGCGGCGGCCTCGAGCGCCGCCAGTGCGGCGGGAAACGGCCCGAACGGCCCCTCGTTCGACGCGAGCTTGACGACGCGCTCGAGTCCGAGCTCGCGCTGGCACTCCTCGATCGGCTTGCCAGGCTGGTACGGCGTCAGCGAGGCGACGCTCGGCCGGAAGAACGACGCGTCGGAGAGGCCCGTGCTCACGCCGGTGAGGGTACAGACCGGCGCTGTCGTCGCTACCGTGTTTTCCATGGCGAGGCCGGTGATCTGGAAGCCCAGCCATGGCACCCGCAGAATGCGCGAGCGCGCGTGGGCGGAGGCGGATCTGCGCCGTGAGCGTGCGGCGAAGGCCGGACCACCGCGTCGTTCGCTCCTCGCGCGGCTCTTTCGCCGACCCTAGGAGGGTCTGGCGAAAGACAGGTTGAGCCGAACGGCATTCCCCCAAATCTTCCTAGTCCAGCAGCTGGTCGAGCCCGCGGACGAGGCCGACCCGGTTCGGTACGGCACGGATCGCGAGCAGCGTCCCGGCGACGTACGGCGCGGGTGTCTCGCCCGCGTCGTGGCGGATCGAGAGCCGCTCGCCGTCTGCGGCGAACACGACCTCGGTGGAGACGACGAAACTGGGCAAACGGACCGAGTGCACCTGTGTGCCGGCGACGGTTGCCCCGCGCGCTTCCGGCGCGCCCAGTACCTCATCGATCGGCACGCCGAGCGCCGGGCGACGCACGGTGTCGAGCCGCTCGACGAGCTCGCGGGCGGTGCCGCTCGGTGCATCCTCCTTGCTCGCCTTGGCGAAGTCGATCACCTCCCACGCCTCCAGGTGTCGCGCCGCCTCGGCGGCGCAGCGAAGCAGCAGCGCGGCGGTCAGCGAGAAATTGCCTGCCGCGATCACGCCGACGTGTCGCTTGCGGGCAAGCGCGTCGATCTCCTCATAGTCCGCCGCCGACAAGCCGCTCGAGCCGACGACCACGTTGACGCTCCGCTCGACGGCCGCAAGCACATTGACCTGCACAGCCGCCGCGTGGGTGTAGTCGACGAGCACATCCGCGCTGACTTCCGCCAGTGCCTCCTCCACCGACGAGAAGCTGCCGGGGTCGGAGCGCGAGACGCCGGCGACGAGCTCCAGGTCGCTCGCCGCCTCGATCGCCTCGGCGACAGGACGGCCCGTCCAGCCGGTGACGCCGGCCACGCAGACTCGGATCACGCGACACGTCCGCGGGACACGTTCGTGACCATAGACCAGCAGCTGCGCCCGTCGAGGCCGAGCTAGGACGAGATCTGGTTGTGAACCGGGAAGGTGGTCTCGGTCGGCGGCGTCGTGAAGCCGCCCTCGATGCCGGCGGCCATCCGCGGCATCAGGACCCCGTCGCGGAACTGCTCCCAGCTCTCCTGCGAGTCGTGGATGGCGACGATCGTCCAGCCATCGGCCGACGGTCCTGCAGCATGGAATACCTGACCCTCCGGCAACCCGCCGCCGCTCGGATGGACGGCGGCGATCGAGGCGTCGTACTGCTCCTTCGTCGCACCCGGGAACTGATGCACCACTCCGTACGGCATTTCCCCTCCGTTCACTTGATCAGGCCCGACCTGATGACGGGTCGCTGACAGGAGCGACCCTACCGCTCGCCGCACGGCAGCAGGGCAGCCGCGGCCGGCCCGCGCGGACGTACCCTGCCGGGATGACGGAACTCGGTCTGTTTCCGCTGCCGGTCGTGCTGTTGCCGACCGAACGGATTCCGCTTCACATCTTCGAGCCGCGCTATCGCGAGCTGATCGACGAGTGCCTGGCGACCGGCAGCGAGTTCGGGCTCGTCTTCGCGACCGAGGACGGGGCCGTGCACGAGATCGGCACGCGGGCGACGGTCGAGGACGTGCTCGAAGAGCCGGACGGCGGGCGGCTCGACGTCGTCATCGAAGGACGCGAACGGTTCCGGTTGCTCGAGCTGACCAGCGGCCGGGCGTTCACGACGGCGCTGGTCGAGCGCGTGATCGACGACGAGGATGCGCCGCACCAACCGCTCGAGGTGACGCGGGCGCTCGAGGCGTTCACCGCGCTCGTCGCTGAAACGGAGAGCCCGGTCGACGTCCCCCAGGCAGATTCGCCGCTCGTCGACTTCGAACTCGCGGCGCGTGTCGACTTCGCACCCGATGCGAAGCAGGAGCTGCTGGCGTCGACGTCTCCGAGTGAGCGCCTCGAGCGGCTGACCGAGCTGCTCGAGATCGCGCTCGAAGCGGTGCGCCTCGAGAAGACGTTGCGGGACCGCGCCGGCAAGAACGGCAAGGTGACGCCGCTCGACCTCGACACCGACGCGAGTTAGGCGCCGACGACAAGACCGGCGCCGCCTCGCCGCGCATCGCCCGCCGCGGCGAGCTCGCCCGCAGGATCGACCTCGACGGCGTTCGTGCCGCCGAAGTAGAGGTTGCGGCGCCGCCAGCGCACGACCTCGTAGCCCAACGCAGTGAGGCGGTCGAGCTCGTCGCTCTCGAAGCCGCCCTCGCAGTGCACGTGGGGCTCCTCGACATGAACGCGTGGCCGGTCGATCGCCTCGGCGACCCCGAGGCCGTGGCCGACGACGTTCACGATCACCTGCATGATCGCCCCACGGAGGCGAATCGACCCGGCGCTGCCGACGACGAGCCGCGTCCGCCCCTCGCCCACGACGATCGTCGGCGCCATCATGCTCGTAAGGCGCTGCCCCGGCTCTGCCGGGCCGGAACCGACGAGGTCGTACTCGCCGAGCATGTTGTTGAGCTGGATGCCGGTGCCCGGGACGATCACACCCGAGCCGCTGCCGGTCGAGGACGACACCGAGGCGGCGTTGCCGTCGGCGTCGACAGCAGAGACGTGGGTCGTGCCGCCGTTCGGGGCGTGCTCGGAAGCGCCCGGCAGCGAGGCGCGGATCCGCGCCACCGCCCCCGCGACCGACTCCTCGTCGAGCAGGCGTTCGACCAGGCCGCCGGCGTACAGATCCGCGACGAAACCGCCGCTTCGTGCGCGCGTCTGCTCGCGCATCGTCTCGACCAGGGTCGCCACCGCCTCGGCCGAGCCCGGATTCCCACGGGCGACGTGGTCGAGCAGCGCGAGGCCGTAGGCGATCAGGACACCGCCCGAGGACGGCGGCGGATTCGAGATCACATCGTGGCCGAGGTAGCGCGTCTGCACCGGCTCACGCCAGATGACCCGGTACGCCTCGAGGTCGGCGGTCGTGAGCAGCCCTCCACCGGACTCGATCGTGGCGGCAATCGAGGCGGCGAGCTCACCGCGGTACATCGCGGCCGCCCCTTCGGCGGCGATCTGCTCGAGCGTGCGCCCCAGATCGGGGAGCACCAGCAGGTCTCCCGGCTGCAGCCGTGAGCCGTCGTCGCGGCTGTACAGACGACGACCCTCCAGGGTGTGGCGCAGAATCAGGTCGAGGATGGCGTGAAGGTGAGCCTGTGGCCGCGTCAGCTCGACGCCCGAGCGGGCGAGTTCGATCGCCGGCTGCACGAGCTCCGACCACGGCAGACGACCGTACTCGGCGTGCACGCCCTCCAGACCGGCCGCGGCGCCCGGAACCGCACACGACGCACTGCCGATCCGGAAGACCTGCGTCGCCTCGGCGTCGCCGTAGCCGATGTCGACAGCTTCCATCTGCCCGCTCTCGGCCGGATCGCGGCCGTGTCCCGGCGTCGCGACGAAGAAGTCGGCGAGCCGCGCCGGGCGCCCGTCGCCGGGCCTGACGAGCGCGAACCCGCCGGCACCCGGCCCGGTGAGCGGGCTCTCGGTGACCCAGGCCGCGAAGGCAGCGGCGACGCAGGCATCCACCGCGTTGCCGCCCTCGGCGAGGATCCGCGCGCCAGCCTCTGCGGTGAGCCTGTGGCCGGCTGCAACTGCGCCCTTCATGGCGCCATCTTCACGATTTTCGGACGCGACCGGCGATCGGTCGCAGGTCGCTTCGGTCGCGCAGGCGTCAGTCGCGCAGGAACGACGGCGGTTCCAGCGACCCGCCGCCCGAGCCGGACGAAGCGGTCACGAAGCTGCCGCGCCGGCCGGATGCCTTGCCACCGATCCCGGTGGCAACCACGGTGATCCACATCTGGCCTTCGAGGCGGTCGTCGATCGTCGCGCCGAAGATGATGTTCGTATCGTCCGTCGCTGCCTCGCGCACGGCTTCCGCGGCCTCGTTGACCTCGTAGAGCGTCAGGTCGTCGCCGCCGGCGATCGAGAGCAGGATGCCCCGCGCGCCCGTGATCTCGGTCTCGATCAGCGGGCTGCGAAGCGCCCGCTCGGCAGCCTCTTTCGCGCGGTTCTCGCCCGTCGCGTAGCCGATGCCCATGAGCGCCGAGCCCGAGTCCTTCATCACGGTGCGCACATCGGCGAAGTCGAGGTTGATCAAGCCCGGATTGGTGATCAGGTCGCAGATTCCCTGCACGCCGTGCCGGAGCACGTCGTCCGCGATCCGGAAGGCGTCGAGCATCGAAGTGGACTTGTCGAGCACTTCGAGCAGGCGGTCGTTCGGGATCACGATCAAGGTGTCGCACGCCTCGCGCATCGCCTGCACGCCGATCTCGGCCTGCTTCGAACGCCGCGAGCCTTCGAACTTGAACGGGGTGGTCACGATCCCCACCGTGAGCGCGCCGAGCTCCCTGGCGATCCGCGCGACGATCGGCGCCGCGCCTGATCCGGTGCCGCCGCCTTCACCGGCAGTGACGAAGACCATGTCGGAGCCGCGGAGCGAGCGCTTGATCGCGTCGTAGCCTTCTTCGGCGGCCTGCCGGCCGATCTCCGGGTCGGCGCCCGAGCCGAGACCTTCGGTGAGTTCGCTGCCGATGTGGATCTTGGTCGACGCGTCGCTCATCTGAAGCTGCTGGATGTCGGTGTTGACCGCTACGAAGTCGACCTGCGTGATGCCGGCATCGATCATGCGGTCGACGGCGTTCAGACCGGCGCCGCCCACGCCCACGACACGCAGCACGGCCAGGTACGAGGTGCTGTCACGGGCACGCTCGAGCCGGGCCGGCTGCTCGGGAAGCGGATCGAGCCACCGCGCGACCGGACGCTCGCGGGGCTCCTCGGGCGCGGGCTCGGTTGCAGGCGCGACGGCTCTGATCGGCGTCGGCGCCGGTGGCTCGGCTGCCGCGACCGGTTCGGTCGGCAGCTGCTGCTGTGCGTCGTCCTTGCCCTTTCCCTGCTTCTGCGCCGCCTCGGTGGCGCGAAAGAGCTCGGCCAACGGGCCTTCACGCATGCTGGCGCGATTTCTGGCCACTGAGCACCTCCTTCGCGAGATCGCGATACATGTTGGCGGCCTCGCCGGACGGCTCGTAGGCAAGCACGGACAATCCCTTCACGGGAGCCTCGGCAAATCTGATCGTCTTGCGGATACGTGTGTTGTAGACGAGATCGCCGAAGTTCTCGCGCAGGATCTCGTCCGCCTCGCGCGAGTGCGTGACGCGCTTGTCGTACATCGTCGGCAGGATCCCGATGATCTCGACGCGCGGGTTCAGGTTCTCGCGCACCATCGAGAGGGTGTTCTCGAGCTGGACGAGGCCGCGCAGCGAGAGGTACTCCGTCTGCACGGGCACGACGACCCCGGTGGCCGCGACGAAGGCGTTGATCGTCAGCAGGCCAAGCGACGGCGGCGTGTCGACGAAGATGTAGTCGTAGCGATCCTTGATCGGGGCGAGCGCCTTTTCGAGCGCGCGCTCACGGCCGATCTGGCTCGCGAGGGCCATGTCGGCGCCCGCCAGGTCGATCGAGGAGACGGCGATCTCGACTTCGCGCTGCTCGATCACCTGCTCGATCGGCAGGCGGTGGACCAGCACATCGAACATCGACTTCTGAATTGTGTCGGGGTTCAGGCCCTGCGACATGGTCAGGTTGCCCTGTGGGTCGAGATCGACGAGCAGCACCTTGTACCCCTGCTCCGAGAACGCGACGCCGAGGTTGAGCGTCGTCGTCGTCTTGGCGACGCCGCCCTTCTGATTCGCGAGCACGATCACCTGCGTGTCGGCAGGCGCAGGCACGCTCGCAGGGCGAACGTTGGGACGCGGAAGGAGGCGCGCGAGACCCATGTCCAGGCCAGTTCTGTTCGCTCTACGGCATTCCTTCCGCCTCCTTCCGAAGTTTCGAGACGGCGGCAACCGCGCGGGTGTCGCCCTCGACCCGCGCCCACGCCTCGGCTTCCGGTACGAGCGCGCGCAGCTCGGTCAGCAGCTCGCCTGGTCGCCCGGCACCGTCGAGGGTCAACCCCTCGATTCGCCTCAGCCGCTCGAGCAACCGCGCCGCGTCATCCATGACCGCACGCTACGGGCGAAGGTGTGACGTGTCTGTGCCAGCTCTGTGCAAAGAAACGCCGCTCAGGCGACGCGGAGCACGCTCGACGGCCGCGGCCGCAGGCCGATCAGCGTCTCGTCGACCGCCGCGACGAGCTCGGCACGGGAGCCGTGGAGGAGCGCCTCGACGAGCACGCGGCGCACCGAGTCGCGCGCCGCCCGGTCGAGCTGCTCAGCCCTTAGACCCGCCAGCACTTCGCCCCGCTCGGCGCCCTTCTCGGCGAGGAGGACGGCGGCACGGAGGGACGCAGCCCACGTCCCGCCGTCGGCGCCGAGGAGGCACGCGAGCGCCTCGCGTACCTGGGCGGAGCGGAACGGCTCCTCGGAGAACAGCGACAGCTCCCAGCGGTCGAGCGCCTCGCCCAGTTCGCGGTCCTCGTCCGCGAGCAGTAACCGCTCACGCAGGTCTGCTGCGAGCCGGGCGCGCACGGCGTCGAGCCGAGTCGCATCGCCCCGCGGCTGCGTCGCTGCGATCGGCAGCAAGGGCGCGATCCGGAGCGGACGGTAGTCAAGTCGCTCGAAGACGACCGGCCCGGCGGCGACCGCGCCCGCTGTCGCGAGGCGAAGCGCCGTCACCGCGTCGGCGAGCTCCGCGGCTGCGTCCGGCGGCTCGACCTCGTCGGGCGCGAGCTCGCGGCGCAACTCGAGCAGCAGCAGGCGATCGGTGTCACGGCCGAACTCCGGCGGCATCAGACCCTGTGCCTCCGGCCAGAGCTGCGAGATCTCGCCCGCGACGATCGGGCGGAGCGTGATCCCGCCGCCGAGATCGGTGTCGTTGGCCGCCGAGAGTCCGACGACCGGCGCGAGCGCAACGTAGGTTCGCGCGCTGCCGAAGAGTGTCTGCTCGAGGTCCTGGTACGCGGCGTCAAACGCTTCGTCGTTCCAGTCGAAGCCGCCGCACCGCTCGGCCGTCCACGTCAGCATCGGCACGAGGATCGAGCGGAAAAGCGCGTCCTCGCCCGACTCGGAGAGGCCGGCATGCGCACGCGCGAAGATCGCCGCAGCCGGCTCGCGCTTGAGATCGTCGATCGCGTCGCGCGCGTCGGGCAGACGGCGGAGGGTCGGCGACTGCTCCTCGACGAAACCGCGAACGAGCGGCCGGTACTCGTAGAGCGAGGGACCGCCGCGCGTCGTGTGCTCCTCGAACGCGAACGGCACCTGGGCACCGCGTTCGGCGGCGAACGCGGCCAGACAGAAGCCACGAAGCGACTCGTAGAGGTGCGGTGCCCTGAGACCCACACAGGTTGGTTACGCGCCGCGCGGCTCGGTTCCTCTCTGACAGACCGGGCACCAGTAGGTCATGCGGTTGTCGTCGCCCTGTCCGTAGGACCTGATCGGAGTGCGGCAGCGTCGGCACGGACGGCCGACCCGGCGATACACCTGCCGACCGGCTGCGCGGCCGCCGTCGACAGCGGCGCGCATCATCGTCGCAGCGGTCTCGAGCGCGGCGCGGCGCTCGGCCTCGCCGACGTCGCCGAGCCGCTGCCAGGGCGATAGCCGTGCGGCCCAAAGCGCCTCGGCGAGCCACATGTTCCCGATCCCGGCGACGACGTTCTGGTCGAGCAGCGACTCGCCGAACCAGCGCGTCGAGTCGGCGGCGCGCAGCCGAGCCAGCATCACTTCGACGCGCGGCGGCTGCTCGAGGATGTCCGGTCCGAGCCGTGCGAGGGCGCGCGTGTGCAGCTCGAGCACCGGGCCGTTCCAGAGCACGGCCTCGACTCGCCCGCCACGCAACACGAGCCACGGCGTGCCGTGGGACGTCTGGCCACGTGGCCGCACGGTCCATCGGCCCGAAATACGCAGGTGCGAGCGCACGACGATGCCACCGTCGAACCGGAGCACGAGGTTCTTACCGTGCGCGGTCACAGACACGAGCGTCCGTCCGTCGATCCGCTCGGCGACACGCTCGACCCGCGCGCGCGGATGCGGCGAGCTCGCCTCGATCTGTTCGCCGACCAGCACCTGCAGCCGTGCGGCGGTCCGGTGGATGGTGTCGCCCTCGGGCACCGCACCCGGCACGGTAACGGCAGACTGGCGCGATGAGCAGCGTTCGCGCCGCGGCAGCTGGAGCCGGAGCCGCCCTCGCCTGGGCCGCGCTCGAGCCGCTCGACAAGCGACTCTTCCGTCTCGACTACTCGGATGTCGCGCTGCTCGGGAAGCTCGTGACGCGATCGCGCTGGTGGCCGGCGGCCGGGCTCGCGCTTCACGCGGCGAACGGAGCGGCGTTCGGGGTGGCATTCGACCAGGTGCGCAGCCGGACCAGAACCGAGCCGCGGCGCCTGGCGCTGTCCCTCGCACTCTTCGAGAACCTCGCAACGTTCCCCCTTGCGTCTCAGCTCGAGCGGTGGCATCCGGCCGCCGGCGAGCCCGGCGTCGCACCGTTCTGGAGCCGGCGCGGCTTCGCGCAGGCAACGGTCCGGCACGGGCTCTTCGGAGTCGTGCTCGGCCGCCTCGCCCGGTGACCGTGCTCCCGGACAGCCGGATCGTGCTCGCGCCGCTGGCGGGCGGGCCGTCGACTCCTGAGCTGGCGGCAGCCGTCGCCCGCGCCGGTGGGCTGCCGTTCCTCGGCGCCGGCTACCTGACCGCGCTGGCGCTCGCCGAACAGCTGGGACGGACGCGGACTCTCACCGACGCACCCTTCGGCGTCAACATCTTCGTCCTGCGCGAGCGCTCGGTGGACGACGCGGCGGTAGCGGCCTACGCGGACGAGTTACAGCCGGAGGCGGCGCGGCTCGGCGTGCGACTCGGCGAGCCGCACTTCGACGACGACGGCTTCGACGCGAAGCTTTCGGTGGCGCTCGCCGCCGGCGCGGCGGTCGTCTCGTACACGTTCGGCTGCCCCGAGCGAGACGACATCGCTCGTATTCATGCAGCAGGCGCCGAAGCGTGGTTGACCGTGACGAGCCTGGCGGAGGCGCAAACGGCAGCTCAGGCGGGTGCTGATGCGCTCGTCGTGCAGGGCGCCGAGGCCGGCGGCCACCGCGGCAGCTGGGACGACACCGACGACGCCGCGACGCCGCTGCAGGACCTCCTGCCCACGACGGCCGCCGCGGTGGGGTTGCCTCTGGTCGCGACGGGCGGGATCGCCGATCGCGCGGGGGTGCGGGCAGCGCTCACCGCCGGCGCTGCTGCCGCGCAGATCGGTACGGCGTTTTTGCTCGCAGACGAGGCGGGCACCAGCGAGCCGCACCGGCGCGCCGTCGCAACCGCCGGAGAGACCGCGTTCACACGGGCCTTCACCGGCCGCAGCGCGCGCGGGCTCGTGAACGAGTTCATGCGCCGTCATCCGCACGCACCGTCCGCCTATCCCCACGTCCATCACCTGACGGCGCCGCTCCGGGCAGCGGCGCGCGCGGCCGGGGATGCAGACGGGATCAACCTGTGGGCCGGCACGAACGCGGCGCTCGCCCGCGCCGAGCCCGCCGCCGAGATCGTCGCCCGCCTACGCGCGTAGAACGGCGCGCCGCGGGCCGGCCAGGAAACCAACCTCGACCAGCAGCTCGAGCGCCTCGGTCTCGACAACCGGCTCGCCGTCGAACCGCTCGACCGCGAGCCGTCGACCGCGGCCGGCTTTCGCGTGGGCGGCCAGCGCGACGAGTGCAGGTCGCAGCCACCCCGGGTCAGGATCGCGCAGCGGGACGAGTGAGCGGCCACCGCGCTCGACGTAGAGCACGGGCTCGCCGCCCAGCGAGACGACGTAGGCGCCGGCAACGCGGGCGGCACGCGCACCGGCCCGGCGCGGCCACGGCAGGCCGGCGCCATACGGCTGCGACGGGTCCGCCGCGGCGAGGACGAGTGCCTCGGCCTCGAGTGGCCGGTCGCGCAACTCGCGCAACCGCTCGACCGCGCCGCCGAGCGCGAATTGCGCACCGCCCAACCCCTCAGCGAAGTAGCCGCGGCGACAGAGACCGAGCGTCTCGAGCGCGCGCAGATCGGCGTAGACGGCCCCGTAGCCGCCCGGGATGCCCTCGGCACGAACGGCGTCACGCGTGACGATCCCCTGGCGCTCGAGGAGTAGCTCGGCGAGGGCGCGCCTGTCGGGTGGGCCGGCGAACAGCCGCGCGGTCGGCGACCAGCGCCCGGCGGTCGCCGTTGCACCGTGCGAGCGGCGACGCGAGAAGCGCCGCGGCCGTCGCTCTCCTTGCGGCTGCCCGAACCGGCGCGTCGCGCGAAGCGGGGTCCACGCGTCGTTGGTCACCTCGCCCGACCAGACGAGATCCCACAGCGCCGGCAGGACGATCGAGTCTTCGAGCGCCGTCTCCTCGAGCAGGTCGAGCCAGAAGAGGGCGCCGCGTTCGAGAGCGCCGCGCACCGAATCGTGCTCGATTCCCTCCGGACGTCCGGCATGTGGGACCTGGCCGAGTGCCGCCGTGTCCTCCCGGAAGTACAGGGCGACGCGGTCCGAGCCGGCCCCGACCCACACGACCTCACCGCTCGCGGTCAGCGCATCGAGATGCTCGGGCCGATAGCCGGGCACGCGCCGGGGAAGCACCTCGGCCTCCCAGAGCGCAACGGGTAGCGGCAGCGCCTGCAGCGGGACGAGCGCTTCGCGCAGCGACGCGCGCCGGTCGATGCCGTGCCAGCCGGGCAGGAAGCGGGCGAGCGCCTCCTGGTCGACCGGCTCGACCTCGCGCCGCAGCGCCGCGAGCGACGCCCGGCGCAACCGGCGCAGGACATCGGGATCGCACCACTCGCGTTCGCTGCCGCCCGGTCGCAACTCGCCGCGCACGAGCGACTCGGCTTGCTCGAGCTCGGCCAACAGCTCGCCGACGTCGCGGCCGAAGCGGTCGCTCACCTCGCGCGTGGTGAACGGCCCGCGACCCTTCGCGAAACGCAGCACCAGCTGGCGCAGTGCACCGGGCACGCTCTCGAGGAAGACGTCCGGGAGCCCCGAAGGCGGCATCGCGCCGACCGCGTCCCGGTAGCGGCCCGCGTCTTCGGCGGCGATCAGGCGTTCCTCGCCGGCGAAGCGAACGAGCACCGCCCTGCGATCCGCCAGCAGCGGCTCGGCGAGCCGGGCGTCGTATTCGTCGACGCGCAGGTCGCCACGAATGCGCAGGCGGTCGTGCAACTGGTCGGGAGACGTCGGCGCGCCCCGTAGCTGACGCTCGACCTCGTCGACCGCGTCTGCGTCGAGGAGGTCGCGCAGCTCCTCCTGACCGAGGAGCTCGCGGAGCAGGTCCCGGTCGAGCGACAGCGCCTGCGCGCGGCGCTCGGCGGGCGGCGTGTCGTCCTCGTACATGTAGGTGGCGATGTAGTCGAAGAGGAGCGAGGCCGAGTACGGCGACGCGCTCTGCGTCTCGACCTCGACGAGGTCGAGCTCCCGCGTCTTCAGTCCCTGCAGCAGATTGCGCAACGCGGGCAGGTCGAAGACGTCCTGCAGGCATTCGCGATAAGTCTCGAGGATGATCGGGAAGCTGCCGTACTTGCGCGCGACCTGCAGCAGCGACTGCGCCTTCAGCCGCTGCTGCCAGAGCGGCGTGCGCTCACCCGGCCGGCGGCGCGGGATCAGCAGCGCCCGGCCGGCGTTTTCGCGGAAGCGGGCGCCGAAGAGCGCGGTCTCCCCCACCTCCGCGACGACGAGATCCTCGACCTCGCCCGGATCGACCAGCAGGTCCTCGACCGGCGGCGGCGCATCAGCTTCTGGGAAATGCAGCGCGATGCCGTCGTCCGACCAGATCGACTGCGCCTCGACGCCGTGCGCTTCCCGGAGTCTCGCGGTGATCGCCATCGCCCACGGTGCGTGCACGCGGCTGCCGAAGGGAGAGAGGATGCAGACACGCCAATCGCCGATCTCGTCGCGAAAGCGCTCGACGACGATCGTGCGGTCCGAAGGGACAGCACCGGTCGCGTCCTGCTGCTCACGCAGGAAGGTGAGCAGATTGCGCGCCGCGCGCTCGTCGAGGTGATAGTCGCCACGCAGGCGTTTACCGGCTGCGGCGTCGGAGAGCGCCGACAGCTCACGCGAGGCCGCGCCGATCTTCTGGCCGAGCTCGTAGGGCCGGCCGATGCCTTCGCCCTTCCAGAACGGCACCGCCCCCGGCACTCCAGGCGCAGGTGAGACGAGTACGCGGTCGCGCGTGATCTCCTCGATCCGCCACGACGAGGCGCCGAGCAGGAACGTCTGCCCCGCCCGGGCCTCGTAGACCATCTCCTCGTCGAGCTCACCGACACGGCCACCGCCGTCGACGAGAAACACGCCGAACAGACCGCGGTCCGGGATCGTCCCGGCGTTCGTGACGGCCAGCTTGCGCACACCGTCGCGCGCACGGATGAGCCCGCCGGTGCGATCCCAGATGATGCGTGGGCGGAGCTCGGCGAACTCGTCGGACGGGTAACGGCCCGCGAGCATGTCGAGCACGTTCTCGAGCTGGGCGCGAGACAGATCGCGAAACGGATAGGCGCGGGTGAGCAGCGCGTGCAGATCGTCGACGCTCAACTCCTCGTCGACCGCGATCGCGACGATCTGCTGCGCGAGCACGTCGAGCGGGTTACGCGGGATCACCGTCTCCTCGATCTCGCCGTCGCGCATCGCCCGTGCGACGACCGCCGACTCGAGCAGGTCGGTACGGAATTTCGGGAAGATACGGCCCTTCGAGACGGCACCCAACTCGTGCCCGGCCCGCCCGATGCGCTGCAGGCCGCGGGCAACCGACTTCGGCGACTCGACCTGAATCACGAGATCGACCGCGCCCATGTCGATTCCCAGCTCGAGGCTCGACGTCGCGACCAGACAGGGGATGCGACCCGCCTTGAGATCCTCCTCGACGAGCTGGCGCTGCTCGCGGGCGAGCGAGCCGTGGTGCGCTCGAGCGATCTCCTCCTCGGCGAGCTCGTTGAGGCGCAGGGCGAGCCGCTCGGCGAGACGGCGGTTGTTGACGAAGACGATCGTCGAACGGTGCGCGCGCACGAGCCGCAAGATCTCGGGGTAGATCGAGGGCCAGATCGAGCGCGAGTTTCGCTCGGTGCCGATGTCCATCTCCTGCCCGTCGGCGGGCGCCGGATGCGAGAGCGTGCCGGTCGAGTCGAGCTCGCGCATGTCGTCAACCGGCACCACCACCTCGAGGTCGAGCTCCTTCCGGGTGCCGGCGTCGACGAGCGCAATCGGCCGTCCGCCGCTGACGAACCGCCCGATCTCCTCGAGCGGCCGCTGCGTCGCGGACAGCCCGATCCGCTGGATCAACCGGTCCGCGAGTGCATCCAGTCGCTCGACGCTGATCGCGAGATGCGAGCCGCGCTTCGTGCCGGCGATCGCGTGCACCTCGTCGAGGATCAACGTCTCGACGGAGCGCAGCGTGTCGCGCGCCTGTGAGGTGAGCATCAGGTAGAGCGACTCAGGCGTCGTGATCAGGATGTCGGGCGGCTCGCGAAGCAGCTCGCGCCGTTCTTTCTGCGGTGTGTCCCCGGTGCGAACGGCAACCCGGACCTGTGAGTCGAGCCCGGCGAGCGGCCCCCGCAGGTTCCGCTCGATGTCGTAGTTCAGCGCCTTCAACGGCGAGACGTAGAGGACGCGCAGACCCTGGCCCGGCGTCGGCGCGAGCCGGTCGAGCGCGTAGAGAAAGGCGGTCAGGGTCTTGCCTGATCCGGTCGGCGCCTGGATCAGCACGTGGCCGCCCGAGGCGATCGCCGGCCAGCCGAGCACCTGCGGCGGCGTCGGTCCGTCGAACGCCTGCTCGAACCAGGCCCGCGTCGCGGGCGAGAAGGCAGCCAGCGGGTCCACTCGGTGAATGTAGCTTCCTAGCCCACTCACAGGTCGACCGCTTATCGTGCCCGCATGTCGACCGAACGGTTCACCCGTCGCAGCTCGCTCGTGCGCCTGGGAGGCGCGCTAGTCACCGCCGCTGGAGGCGGCGCGCTCCTCTCGCCGCAGGCCGAGAGCGGCAACAAGGCCGTCGAATCGGGCGCCGTGCAGTGTGTGCTGACGCCGGAGCTGACCGAGGGGCCCTTTTACATCGCGGGTGAGCAGGTACGGCGCGACATCAGGGACGGGCATCCCGGGACAGTCCTGACGCTGCGGCTCCACGTCCTCGACGCATCGAGCTGCAAGCCGATCAGGAACGCGGCGGTCGACGTCTGGCACGCCGATGCCGCAGGGAATTACTCTGGCTTCGGCTCCGGCGCCTCGAGCCGAACGTTCCTGCGCGGCATCCAGAAGACGAACGCCGACGGTGTCGCCGTCTTCACGACGATCTATCCGGGGTGGTACCAGGGCCGGACCGTCCACATCCACGTCAAGGTGCACGTCGGCGGACGGGTCGTGCATACGGGACAACTCTTCTTCTCCGACAGGCTCACAGACGCCGTCTACCGTGCCGCTCCGTACAAGGAGCGGCCGAACCGCGACGTCCGGAACGCCCAGGACTCGATCTTTGTCAACGGCGGCAAGCGCGGGCTGCTCGCCGTCACCAAGAGCGGCTCCGGCTACGTGGGCGCGATCGCCATGGGCGTGCATAAATAAAGTAAGGGCGTGACCTACTCGATCGTCGCGCGCGACCCCGACACGGACGAGCTCGGGGTCGGCGTCCAATCGCAGGCGTTCAACACCGGTGCGGCAGTGCCGTGGGCGCGGCCGGGGATCGGTGCGATCGCCACGCAATCCTTCACCGACCGGCGGTACGGCTGGCGCGGGCTCGAACTGCTTGCCGAAGGCGCACCACCGGAAGACGTGCTCGCGCGGCTTCGGTCCGACGACGACCTGGCGCAGCTCCGCCAGGTCGGCATCCTGGCGGCGGACGGCCACAGCGCGCAGTGGACCGGCGGCGACTGTGTTGCCGAGGCGGGCAGTGCGCGCGGCGAGAACTGGATCGCGCAGGCGAACATGGTCGCGTCGCCGCGCGTCTGGGAAGCGATGGGCGAGGCCTTCGCCGACGCGAGCGGCTCGCTGGGCGAGCGGCTGATGAGCGCGCTCGAGGCTGCGGAGGCGGCGGGCGGTGACTGGCGCGGCCGCGGTGGCGCCGCGGTACTCGTCGTCCCAGGCGAGGGCGAGCCGTGGGACCGCGTCGTCGACCTGCGCGTCGAAGAGGGCGACGGCTCGTTGCTCGAGCTACGCCGTCTCCTGACACGGGCCCTCGGTTACCGCGCCGCGACCCGGGCGACGGCCGAGCGGGCCGCGATCGGCGAGCGCTACGGGCTGCCCGACGTGCACGTCCAACAGCTGGCGATCCAGGATGCGCTCCAGGACGGAAACGTCGTGGAAGCGAAACGCTTGTACGCCGACCTCCTCGAGGCGCAGCCGCGCTGGGCCGACGCGATCCGAGCCCTTGCGACGCTGCCTGATTTCGCCGGCCTCAAGACGCTGCTCGACGAATAGAATCGAGGGCGTGCCGACGGCGCTCTACTTCACCGACGACCCGGCTGCGTGCGCGCTGCTCGCCGCCGAGCCATTCGCGATGCTCGTCGGTTTCGCGATCGACCAGCAAGTGACCGTGCAGAAGGCGTTCGCCGGCCCGTACGTGCTCAAGCAGCGAGTCGGCACGATCGATCCGAAGAAGCTCGCGAAGCTCGATCTCACCGAGGCGTTCACGACGAAGCCGGCCATCCATCGCTTCCCCGCTGCGATGGCCACGCGCGTGCGCGAGCTGGCGGAGGTCGTCGCCGAGGACTACGACGGTGACGCGTCGCGGATCTGGAGCGAGGCCGCCGACACCGCCGATCTGAAGAAGCGGATCGCCGCGCTGCCGGGGTTCGGCGAGATGAAGATCAAGGCACTCGGGTCGCTGCTGGCGAAGCAGTACGGCGTCGCCGCTGCGGAGGGTCTTGCGCCGGGGCATCACACGCTCGGCGACGTCACCTCGCCCGAGGAGCTCGAGGCGTACCAGGAGGAGAAGCGCGCCTACAAGGCGAAGCTGCGTGCTGGAAAGTCCTGAGCAGTTCTGGGAGCGCGCGAACGGCGCGCTGCGGATGCCGCCGGTCGAGGAGTGGGAGACCTGGCCGTTCGACGGCGCGTTGACGCCGCGGCGGCTCGAACCGCCGCTCGCAGCCGAGCCGCCACGCCGCGGCGCCGGGGGTGTCGATTGCTGGCGCTGCGCGCACGGTGACGAAGCGGCGCTCTGGTCGAACGAGAACTGGTGTGTGTCCCCGCTCAGGGGCCCGACCGGGCTGCCTGCGGTCGTGATCCTCGAGACCCGCGAGCACTATGACTTCCACGAGTTGCCGGAGGCGCTGCAACTTGAGCTCGGCCCGCTGCTCGTCAAGGTGCAGCGGGCGGTCACAGCGATCGGCAACGTCGGCAACGTGCACGTGTGCCGCTGGGGCGATGGCAGCGAGCACTTCCACGTGTGGTTCATGGCCCGCCCGGCACGCCTCCCGCAACTCGTCGGCTCCTTCGCCGCGATCTGGGACGACGTCCTGCCGCCGCTACCCAATGACGTGTGGCAGGCGAACCTGGGCGTGATCCGAACTGCACTGTCCACGTAGCGCGCGGCTGGCGAGGGCGAGGGCGAGGCCGCGCCGCCCACGTACGGTGGCAGCCACCGTTGTGGAACTGCAACAGCGGTGCGTCAATTGTGTGATTTGTGCTCGGCGGTTCAGCGCGGGTCGGGGCGGTCGATGTTCCAGTGGCGGGCGACGGTGGCGTACCAGCCGTCGTCCTCGCGTGGGTTCACCGAGAAGTACGTGACCGATCGTTGGCCGAGCTCGTGGTCGCCGTAGAGGATCTGGACGCCGAACGCTCGGCGCGTTCGGATCGACTCGCTCGCGGCCGCGAAGGCCGGTTCGCTCGGGTCGCGTAGCGCGCCCTGCCAGAAGCCCGCCTCGCCGCTCGCGATGTACAGGTCGCGGGTCAGCCGGCGGAAGTCCGCGAGCGGTGCGTGGCTCTCCGCGCCACGGCGCAGGTCGCTGTCGAAGTACCAGCCGTGCAGCACGGCGATCCCACTGCCGACGTTGCGAACCGCGATCGCCAGGTAGACCGCCTCGGCGGTCGCTTCTGCCGCTCCCTGGTTGCCGGGCACGACGAGCCACTTGTCGTCCATGAAGCCGACCTTCTGCGGCGCGTCCTCCGGCCTCGTCGGGACGAGCAACGGTCGTAGACCGGCGAGCAACGAACGCTCGGCGGCGCGAGCCGCTCGGTTCGCCGAGCGCACCGACGCAAACGTGGCGGCTGCAAGCACGAGCGTGGCTGCCGCGGTCGCGATCGATGCGGCCGCGACCCAGTCGAGCGCGACGATCACCGAAGCGCCTTGAGCGCCGGGCCGAGGCGCTGCGACGCGTGGAGCACCGGCTCGAAGAGGTCGCCGTGCTCGGCGAGGCGCTCCAGCGCCACCCCCATGGGGAAGTGCTCGGGACGAACGTCCTCCGTCAATTCCTCCCAGCGCAGTGGCGTCGAGACCGGCGCACCCGGCTTCGGGCGCACGGAGTAGACCGACGCGATCGTCTTCCCCCACCCGTTCTGACGATGGTCGACGAGCACGCCGGCGCGCTTCTTCTTCAGCCACTCAGTCGTCACCTCGCCCGGATGCTCGGCCTCCAGCTTGCGCGAGAGCAGCTCCGCGAAGGCGTACGTGTCCTCGAACGTCGCGCGACGCTCGATCGGCACGACGACGTGGATGCCGTCGGAACCGCTCGTCTTGACGTACGAGGCGAGCCGGAGCGCGTCGAGTGCCTGATGCACGTAGTGCGCGACGCGGATGCACAGCGCGAACGCGTCGTCCTCCTCCGGTGGATCCAGATCGAACAACACGAAGTCGGGACGGTCCGGCTTGTCGACGCGCGAGTACCACGCGTTCATATCGATGCAATGCATCTGCACCATCCAAAGGAGCGCCTCGCGCGAGTTGACGAGCGGAAAATCGACGAGCCTCGACTCGCCCTTCCCGCCGCGCGGCCAGGTACGGAACTCGCGTGTCTCGATCCACGACGGAATCCCCTTCGGTGCCTGCTTCTGGAAGAACGCACCGCCGGGCAGCCCTTCGCGCCAGCGCTTCATCGTGAACGGCCGGTCGCGCAAATGCGGAATCACCGCAGCCGAGACGCGGTCGTAGTAGTCGAACAGGTCGCCCTTCGTGATCCCGTCTTCGGGGAAGAGGACACGGTCCGCGCTCGAGAGCTTGACCTCGTGCGTCACCAGACGTCCATTGTCGGAAATCGAGCGTCACCCGTGAGGCAGGAGCGTGCGAAGAGAGCTGCGCCGATGTCGCCGGTGAACAGGCTGTACCGGCCACGGCCCACCACCTTCCGTTCGGCCTCGACCTGATCGAGCGCATGCATCGCGAACCGCCGCGCACGATCGAGCCAGACGTCGTCGCCCGTAACGGCATGCGCTTTCAGGAATGCGTAGCCGTTTCCGGCGGTGCCGTGACAGAGCCCGCCACCCTGTGCGACCGGGCCTGCGCGCCAGGTCAGCTCGGCGCCTCCGAGGAGGAGGTCGGCCGGCATCAGGTCGGCGAGCGTCGCCACGATCCCCGCCGCACCGTGGCACCACTGCACCCGCGTCAACGTGTCGCCGGGGACTTCCGGCCAGTTGACGAGCCCGTCCGCGACCTGCGCGTACCGGCGGAGTATCGGCTCGATCCGCTCGCGCAGTTCCGCATCCGAACGGAAGCCGCGCAACGCGTGCACGTTGCCGGCCAATCCGTGCGCCGCGCCGATGTACTGGGCCGGCTTTCCGTCGAGCGTCTGGGTCCAGAGCCCCGTTTCGTCGTCCCACTCGGCCTCGAGCACCGCAGCGCTCTCGGCGGCCTCGGCGTCCATTCCCGCGACTCGGGCGGCGAGGATCGTGCCGACCGAGCCCGACATCAGCTCCCATGCCTCGTTGCGCACGTTCCCGCGGATCCGCGCACGCAGGCGATCCTCGAGGCCTCGAACGCCGACGAGGTGCGCGACGAGAAGCACCCCGGTCGCGCCGAAATGGAGATCGGGAACGTCCTCACCGAAGTCGGGCGCCTCGTGATAACGCTCCACGACGTCAGCGGCGAGCGGCGTGAGATCGAGCGACGTGCCGAGCCGGTGCAGCGCCCAGATCATCCCGGCGGCGCCGAGGTAGAGCGTCGTGAGCTGCTCGGTCTTCAGGTCGTCGCCCTCCTCGCGCGGGTGGATCGGCCACGCCGCGTCGTCGACGGCAACCTCGGCGTCGGCCACGACCGCCGCTATCCGCGTGTTGACGACGTCCTCGTCCCACTCGCGACCGGTGAGCGGCTCGTGCCTCGAGGCGTCGTGGAGGGCGGTGTCAGCCAACGCCCGCGAGCAGGAAGGTGCGGTTCTTCTCCTTCAGCATCTCGCGGGCGATCACGAGTCGCTGAATCTGGTTCGTCCCTTCGTAGATCTGCGTGATCTTCGCGTCACGCATCATCCGCTCGACCGGGTACTCGGTGATGTAGCCGTAACCGCCGAGCACCTGCACGGCGTTCGTGGTGACCTCCATGGCGACGTCGGTGCAGTAGAGCTTCGCCATCGCCGAGAGCTTCGTCAGCTCAGGCCCGGTCTCGTCCGCGTCGATCATCCGCCCCACCTTGTAGAGGAGGCCGCGTGCGGTCTCGCACTGCGTCTCCATGTCCGCGAGCATCCCGGCGATCAACTGGTGCTGCGCGATCGGCTGACCCATCGTCTCGCGCGAGCGTGCGTACTCGAGCGCGTAGTCGGTGGCGCCCTGCGCGAGCCCCAGCCCCTGCGCGCCGATCCCGGGGCGCGAGCGGTCGAGGATCTGCATCGCGATCTTGAATCCCTCACCCTCTGCACCGAGCAGGTTGGTCGCCGGGATCCGGCAGTCGTTGAAGAAGAGCTCGCCCGTGGTCGAGCCCTTGATCCCCATCTTCGGCTCGATCCGGCCGACCTCGAAGCCCGGCGCATCGGCCTCGAGGACGAACGCCGAGATGCCGCTGTGTCCGGCCTCCGGGTCGGTCTTGGCGAAGACCACGTACACGGACGCGACGCCCGCACTCGTGATGAAGCGCTTGCCGCCGCTCAGGACGTACTCGTCGCCGTCGCGGTGCGCAGTCGTACGCATCGCGGCCGAGTCGGAGCCGCTCCCGGGCTCGGTCAGCGCGTACGCGGCGAGCCATTCGCCGCGCGCGAGCTTCGGCAGGAAGCGCTGCTTCTGCTCCTCGGTGCCGGCCAGCTTGATCCCGAGCGAGCCGAGCTCCTGCACGGCGATGATCAGACCACTGGTCGCGCAGACCTTCGAGACCTCTTCGATCGTCACCAGCGTCATCAGTGCGCTCGCGCCGATTCCGCCGTACTCCTCGTCGTACATGATCCCGAACAGGTCATTCTCGCGGTACAGCTCGACCACGTCCCACGGAAACTCCGCGCTCGCGTCGATCTCGGCGGCGCGTGGGGCGATCCGCTCGTGCGCGAGCGTCCGCACGAGCTCGCGAATCTCGCGCTGCTCGTCGGTCAGCGGATCGAGGACGCTCATGACGCCAACTCTAGTCGGGCGCATCCCACGGGCTCGGGCGGCCGTTGCCAGGCAGGCAACAGTCGGGAGCGCAGATGTCGTGGCTCGGGCCGAACCGTCCGACGGCTGCCCGGCCGGCGCCTGCTGTCAGGCGCTCGACGATCAGCTCGCGCAGCCCATCGACGAAAGCTGGGTGTGTCCCCGCCGAGCGCGCGCGCTCCATCGCCAGGCCGAGCCGGTCTGCGGTCTCGCGCGCCTCGACGTCGAGGTCGTACAGCACCTCGAGGTGATCGGAGACGAAGCCGAGCGGTGAGATGACGACGTTCTCTACGCCACGCGCGGCCACGGTCTCGAGGTGAGCCGACACGTCGGGCTCGAGCCATGGCACCTGCGGCGGCCCGCTCCGGCTCTGATAGACGACGGCCCAGTCCGTCACCCCGGCTCCGTCGGCCACGAGCCGCGCGGCCTCGGCCAGCTGCGCCTCGTAC
Organism: Gaiellaceae bacterium; assembly: GCA_036006925.1. Taxonomy (GTDB): domain Bacteria; phylum Actinomycetota; class Thermoleophilia; order Gaiellales; family Gaiellaceae; genus PALSA-600. The sequence continues at coordinate 11,195 of DASYPH010000170.1, read as the reverse complement.
GCGCAGTTCTTCGCCATCGCCACCGGAATCGAGTGGGCGCTGAACGCGACGTGTACGTCGCCCGGTGGAAGCTTCGCGAGTGCCGCACGGACGTGGTCGACGTTCGCCTGCACGAATCCCGGGTGGTTGAAGAACATGCGCACGCGCGGCACCTCCGGCGCGTCGGGCCCCACCGCCTGCTGCGCGTCGAAGAGGTCTTCCCGGTACTGCCGGCAGCCGGAGTACGAGCTGAACGCCGACGTGAAGACAGCGAGCGCACGACGGACGCCGTCGTCGCGCATCTGCTGCATCGTGTCGGCGAGGAACGGGTGCCAGTTGCGGTTGCCGAAGTAGACGGGCAGCTCGACGCCGTGGGCGCGCAGTGCAGGCTCCAGCGCGGCGATCAGCGCTCGATTCTGGGCGTTGATCGGGCTGACGCCCCCGAACCGCTCGTAGTGATGAGCCACGTCGAGCAGCCGCTCGCGCGGCACTCCGCGTCCGCGCGTGACGTTCTCGAGGAACGGCATCACATCGTCCATGCCTTCGGGCCCGCCGAACGAGACGACGACGATCGCGTCGAACGCGTGGTCGGGCAACCGAGCCGTCGCGCGGTCCGCAGGCTGCTTGCGCTCCTCGACGGGCATCGCCACGACTGGCATGGTGCCACCATGCAGGATTGGGCCGACCCCAAATGGCTCGCGGGTGCGACCGCGTGGATCGACGAGCAGGTCGAACGCACGGACGAGATCGAGCAGCCGCACATCCGCCCGTGGGCGACCGCCCTGCGCGTGCCGACGACGGAGGGCACGCTCTGGTTCAAGGCGAACGTGCCAGCACTCGCGCACGAGCTGCCGGTGATCGAGGTGCTCGGCGCCCGCTTCCCGGCCGCCGTGCCCGACGTGGTCGCCCTCGACGAGGCGCACAACTGGCTGTTGATGCGAGACGGCGGCGAGCAACTGAGAGCGGTGATCGAGCGCGAGCGCAAGCTCGAGCACTGGCTCGACGTGCTGCCGCTCTACGCCGAACTGCAGATCGCCGCGGTAGCGGACGTCCAACAGCTGATCGCGCGTGGCGCTCCCGACCGTGGGCTTGCCACCTTGGCCACCCAGCACCAGGAACTGCTCGAACGGGTCGACGGCCTGACCGACTCGGAGCGAACGTCGTTCCTGGCGCTCGTCCCGCACGCGGCGGCGCTCTGCGACGAGCTGGCCTCGGTCGGCATCGCCGAGACGATCCAACACGACGACCTGCACGACAACAACGTTCTGACCCGCGACGGCAAGTACGTCGTCTTCGACTGGGGCGACTCGTGCGTCACCCATCCGTTCCTCAGCATGTCGGTCACACTGGAGGGTGTGATCGCCTGGGGCATCGACGACGTCGAGAACTCCGCCGACGTGCGGCCGTTCAGGGACGCGTATCTGGAGCCGTTCACAGCCTTCGCCCCGAAACGCGAGCTCGACGCCGCCCTCGACGCCGCCATGCGCCTCGGCTGGGTGTGCCGCGCGCTGACCGTCGAAATGTACGGGTCGACCCTCGCGGGTCCCGCACGCGAGAAGGAACTTGCGGGCATGAAGCTGCGCCTGCAGCTGTGGGCGAACAAGGTCGCGCTCACGTGATCCTCGCGAACGGCCTGATCCGCACGCTCGACCCGTCCGTACCGACGCAGCGGGCGCTGGCGATCGCCGGCGAATGGATCGCCGGCGGCGTCGGCGTCCACGAGACCGCACTCGCCTCGCCCGACGTTCTCGACCTCGACGGCCGGGTGGTCGTGCCGGGCTTCACCGACTCGCACGTTCATTTCCCGACGTGGGCGCTCGCACAGAACGAGATCCCGCTCAACGGGTGCGGCTCGCTCGACGAGGCGCTCGAGCGGATCCGCTCGACGCCCCCAACCGCGCCAGGCCGCTGGCTGCGCGGCTACGGCTGGCGCAGCGGCGACTGGCAACCTCACCGCGAGCCAACGCGCGGCGATCTCGACGCGATCACCGGCGCAACACCGGCGGCGCTGATCGCGAAGGACTACCACTCGCTCTGGTTGAACTCGGCGGCGCTCGCACTCGCCGGCGGCGACCTCGACGTCGAGGGCGGCGTTGTCGAGCGCGACGCAGCCGGCGAGCCGACCGGGGTGCTGCGCGAGGAGGCCGCCTGGCGGTTCAAGGAGCGCTACATGGTGTGGCCCGACGAGGAATACCTTCATGCGATGCGCGCCGGCATCAAGCTGGCGAACTCACGCGGCGTCACCGCGGTCCACGACAAGGACGGCTGGCTGGGCGCGCTCCGCCTCTGGCGGCAACTCGAGGAGGCCGGTTCGCTGAGCCTGCGGGTCTGGCAGTCGATCCCCTACGAGCGCGTCGGCGAGGCCCGCGCGATCGGCATGCGCTCGGGCTTCGGCAGCCCGTACCTGAAGCTCGGCTATCTGAAGGTGTTCATGGACGGGACGCTCGGCTCGCAGACTGCGTGGATGCTCGACGGGAGCGGCGTGCAGATCACGAGCGGCGCGGAACTGGCGGAGATCGTCCGGCTCGGCACCGAGGCCGGGTTCCCGCTCGCCGTCCACGCGATCGGCGACCGCGCCAACCGCGAGGCGCTCGACGCCTTCGCGCAGACACGTGACCTGTGGCAGCCGAAAGGCCTCCGGCAGCGCATCGAGCACGCCCAACTGCTCGCGCCGGAGGACGTTCACCGGTTTGCCGAGCTCGGCGTCACCTGCTCGGTGCAGTTCTCACACGCGCCGTCGGACCAAGACCTTGCCGACGAGTACTGGGCCGGCAAGACGGATGGGGCCTACGCGTTCCGCTCGCTGCTGGCGTCCGGGGCCGTGCTCTGCAACGGCAGCGACGCCCCGATCGAGGAGCTCGATCCACTTGCGGGGATCCGGGCGGGCGTTCGGCGCACGATCGACGAGCGGCCCGCCTGGCACCCCGAGCAGGCGCTCACGGTCGGCGAGGCGTTCCACGCGACGTGCGTCGCGCCGGCCTGGCTGGCGGGCGACGAACGGCGCCGGGGAACCCTGATCCCCGGGAAGTACGCCGACCTCGTGGTGCTCGACCGCGACCCGTGGGACGACCTGGACGCACAGGTCGTCGCCACCATGGTCGGCGGCCGCTGGGTCCACAACCCGCCTCCCTGGAACTAGGGAGGGTTTGGCGGAATACAGAGTGAAGCTCGTTTTGCGTGCCCTTTACGCGCGCAAGACAACGAGCTGGCGTGGAGCGGTGATGGTGAGTCCGTTCGCCAAGACTCATCCAGGAGGTTTTCCGATGAAGCACCGCTCGATGATCGTCCTCTCGCTCGCGCTGCTCGCCTGTGCGGCAGCCGCGTCGAGTGCAACGGGCGCCGGCCACGGCCGGCTGTTCCAGTTCCGCGGCGAGCTGATCGCAGCGAGCTCGACGTCCGTGCAGCTCACGGTCGAGGGCGGCAACCGTCCGGCCCTGCGGACCATGCTCGGGCAGTCCCAGAACCAGTCCTTCACGATCGGCAACGGCACCGAGGTCCTGATCTGGCGCAAGGGGATCCCGGCCGTCGGCAGCTACACCGACCTGAAGCCCGGCGACTGGGTCAACGTCAACGTGCGTGACCGCGCCGGCTCATCACTGGCCGATCTGGAGGCCAAGCCGGCCGGCATCATCGGCGACCGCGTCCACCAGCCGGACGCAGCGCTTCCGCTCTGGCTGTACGTCGGCACCGTTGCCGGCCCGCAGTCGGGTGGCCACATTGCGCTGCATGTCACCGCCGGCAACCGCCGCGCGCTTCGCTCGCTGCTCGGCCAGTCGGCCGACCAGACCTTCACCTACAGCGACGACACGATCTTCCTGCTCTGGCAGGGCAAGGTCCCGAGCGTGATCGCCGCCTCGCAGCTGAAGCCCGGCGACCGCATCACCGTGCGGATCCGCGCCCGCGCCACGTCGTCACTCACGGACGTCGAGTCGACGCCCGCCAGGCATGTCGGCGACCACGAGCCGGGCAATCCGGCCACGCAGAACTAACACACCGGGGGCGAGTCGATGGAGGGGCCCTGCGAGGCCCCTTCGTCGTTCTCGATCACGCTCGGAGCGAGCCGAATGCCAGCAGCAGCTCGCGGGCCGCGGCTGTGCCCAGCGGGACGTAGGCCGCGACCAGCCGCTCGTTCGGCGAGTGCAGCTGCGAGTCCGGCAGGCCGAAGCCGGTGACGACGGTCGGGATGCCCTGCTCGGTCAGCGCGGGCAGGATCGGCAGCGTCCCGCCGATCCGGATCAGGGCCGGCCGACGGCCGAGCGCCTTCTCGAATGCGTCGAGTCCGAGCTGGATCGCCTTCGCATCCGGGGCGACGAGCCCAGGCGGCGCCGCCGACCACAGGTCGACCTGGACGTCCGTCCCGGTCGGTGCGGCTTCGCGCACGAGACGCTCGAACGCCGACGCGATCTCGTCGACCCGCTGGCCGGGCGCGAGCCTGATCGAGACGTTCGCGACAGCCTCGACCGGGACCACCGTCTTCTGCAGGTGCGGGGAGCCGGTGGCGATGCCGTTCACGTCGAGCGACGGCTCGGCCAGCGTCAGGCGGTAGAAGTCCGCCGCCGCGCGGGCGTCCTTCGGACGTGCGCCCTGTTCCGAGAGTTCGCTCGCTCCGGCGGGCAACGACTCCCATCCGACCAACTCCTCTGCGGTCGGCTCGGCAATGCCCTGACGGAGCGGCTCGACGAGTGTTCCGTCGTGTGCGACGAGCGAATCGAGCGTTCGCACCATCGCGTGCGCGGCGTTCAGCGCTGCCCCTCCGAACGTGCCGGAGTGCAGGTCACGCTCGCCGGTGCGCAGCGTGACGTGGAAGTAGACGACACCGCGCGTGGCGATGTTGAACGCCGGCACGCCGGGCGCGATCATGCCGCTGTCGAAGATGATCGCCGCGTCAGCCCCGCGCTCGTCCGCCTCGAGGAACTCGACGATCGAATGGCCGCCGGTCTCCTCCTCACCGTCGCAGCAGAAGCGAACGTTGACCGGCAGCTCGCCCGCCCACGCCAGCTCGCGCGCGGCGCAGAGGAGCATGAAGAGTTGCCCTTTGTCGTCGACGGCGCCGCGGCAATAGAGATACTCGCCACGGATCTCGGGCTCGAACGGGTCGGAGTCCCACAGCTCGAGCGGGTCGGGCGGCTGCACGTCGAAATGGCCGTAGCAGAGCACCGTCGGAGCCGTGTCGGTATTCACGGAAGCCCGGAACTCACCGATTGCGAGCGGCTGTCCGTGCCAGTCGACGACCTCGCACTCGCCACCTGCCGCGCGGATCAGGTCGCGCACCCATTCGCCGGCTCGCACCACGTCCGCGGCACGGGCCGGATCGGCGGAGATCGAAGGGATGCGGAGGAACTCCGCGAGCTCGTCGAACCAGGGCTCGGACACCCGCGCGAGCCTAGCTGAGTCTGCGCTTGTCAGTTCTCGGTTGTTGGGCCCGGTGAGCCGCCGGGTCTGACTCACGTCAGACGTGAGTCTGACGCGAGCGGTTCGCGGCGGGCGCGTGTATCGAGAGCGCTGGCTCGTGCTATCCGGCCAGGCGTGAACAACTGATCACACATGCCGCAACCCCCGCACCCGAGAGCGATTGCTCGAACGACGTCACGAACCCGTTACGAAGTCGTTGGCGTCTCGTGTGTCAGACACGAGTCTGACTCGAGTCAGACCCAGGGGGTTCGCGCTGGAGCCCCTACGCGACGTCGCGGAGCTTCTGCGACTCGGCGAGCGCGCGCAGCTTCTTCAGTCCCTGGTTCTCGATCTGGCGGATCCGCTCGCGCGTCACCTGGAACGCCCGGCCGACCTCGTCGAGCGTGCACGGCTGTTCGCCGTTCAGGCCGTAGCGAAGCTCGAGCACGCGTCGCTCGCGGTAGCTGAGCGCACCCAGACACCTCGTCAGCGCTGCTGCGCGGAAGGCCGTGTCGGCCGCCTCGTCCGGCAGCGGTGTCGACTCGTCTTCGAGGAACTGGCCGAACTCCGACTCCTCCTCGTCGCCAACCGGCTTCTCCAGCGACACCGGTGTCTGCGCCGTCCGGCGAATCGACTCGACCTCCTCGACCGCCAGCTCGAGCTCTTGCGCGATCTCCTCGTTCGTCGGCTCGCGACCGCGCTCGGCACGCAGCTTCCGCTCCGTGCGCATGATCTTGTTCAGCTTCTCGACGACATGCACCGGCATACGGATCGTGCGCGCCTTGTCGGCGAGCGCACGCGCCACCGCCTGGCGAATCCACCACGTGGCGTAGGTCGAGAACTTGTAGCCCTTGCGCCAGTCGAACTTCTCGGCAGCGCGGACGAGCCCGATCGTCCCTTCCTGGATCAGATCGAGGAACGGCAGACCCTGGTTGCGGTAGCGCTTCGCGATCGAGACGACCAGCCGGAGGTTCGCCTCGACCATTTCCTGCTTCGCACGATGGTCGCCGCTCTCGATCCGCTTCGCGAGCTCGACCTCCTGCGCCGCCGTGAGCAGGCTCACCTTGCCGACGTCCTTCAGGAAGAGCTGCAACGAGTCGGCGGTGAACTCCAGCGCGGGGCTCTCGACGACTGCGTCCGCGGCGACCTCGACCGCCGCGTAGAAGTCCGCCGCCGCCTCCGCGCTCAACTCGTCCGGGGCGTCCGCCTCGGCCTCGTCGTCCTCATCTGGCAACTCGACCAGCGCGGCTGCCGGCTCGTCGTCGACAGGTTCGGTCTCAACGCTCAGCTCTTGCTCGATCGCGGCCAACTGCTCCCCCTGCCTCGCGGATGCGGAACTCTCGCATCAGGAGCGGATGGACGCCATAGGCCGTCCGGCTCATTTTGGCTGGCCTTTAGTCCCGTTCGCCACAAGCCCCTTCAGGAAGACACCCGCCTGCTTGCCGAGCGGCGTCGAGTCCCCGAGCGCCTGCGCCTGACGAAACTCCAGCACCGCCTGGTCGCGCTGCCCCGTCCAGGCGAGAAGCAGCCCCAGGTGGTAACGGACGCTCTGACTGGCCGGAAACCGCTTGACGAGCGGACCGAGACGGGAGAACGACGCCGACAGGCGGTCCTCGTCGAACAGCCCCACCGCCGCTGCGACCTGGGCCTCGTCGTCGTTCGGCCGCTCCCGCGCCGCTTGCCGGTAGAGCCGCTCGGCCGAGTGCTGGTGGCCCTGCCGCTGCTGCAGCACGCCCCGGACGAGGAGCGGATCGGCCCGGGTGGGCTGGAAGACGGGATAGAGGCCGTCCTGGGGCGTGAAGAACTGCGGATGCAGGATCTCGTCGGCCCGCATCTCGTACAGCGTGTCCCGCCCGGTCGTCTTGGCGGCTCTGAACGCCTGCCCGGCTTCGGTCAGGTAGCCGGCGCAGAAGAGCGCGACGCCGTAGTTGAACTGGACTGCGGGATCCTTCGGCGCGTCCTGCTCGACCGGCTCGAGAGCGAGCGCAGCTCGTTTCGCAGGCTGCGCCATCGCCGCCCTGATCGCGGCCGCATGCGGGGTGGCCACTCCCGGAACGAGCAGAGCCTGCGCCCCGCTCCCGCACTGCGCCTTCGGCTGAGCCGGATCCTGGCGCGTGGCGAGCACGACCCCGGCGACCACACCGGCGGCCGCCAGAGCTGCGACGCCGACGAGCACGCGCACACGGGCAGCCGGCGACATCGGCGGCCACGGTACCGGGAATGCAAACCGGTACGGCTACCGTTAGTACAGCCATGAGCACCTACCGCGAGCTGCTCCAGACGACGCGCGCCCAGATCTCCGAGCTCGACGCACGCCGCGCCCAGGCGCTGCCGGACGCACTCTGGTTGGACGTGCGCGAGCTGGACGAGTGGGAGCAGGGCCACATCCCCGGCGCCGTCCACGTGCCGCGCGGCAACCTCGAGTCGCGTATCGAAGGCGTCGCGGCGGACCGAGCCGCGCCAATCGTCGTGTACTGCGCCGTTGGCAATCGCTCCGTCTTTGCCGCGAAGACGCTGGCCGAGCTCGGCTACGAGTCCGTCTACTCGCTCGCCGGCGGCTTCACCGATTGGAAGCGGAACGGCGGCGACGTGCTGACGCCGCGCACCCTCTCGCCCGAGAAGCGCACCCGCTACTCGCGGCACCTGCTGATCCCGGAGATCGGCGAGGAAGGGCAGTTCAAGCTGCTCGACTCGCGCATTCTGCTGATCGGCGCGGGTGGCCTCGGCTCGCCCGCGGCCCTCTACCTCGCGGCCGCCGGCGTCGGGACGATCGGCATCGTCGACGCCGACATCGTCGACGAGACGAACCTGCAGCGGCAGATCGCGCACTCACTCGAGACGCTCGGCTCGCCCAAGGTCGACTCCGCAAAGCGGGCGATCGAGGCGCTCAATCCCGACGTCGACGTGCGCACGTATCGCGAGCGCCTCACCTCGCAGAACATCGACCGGATTCTCGACGACGGCTGGGACCTGATCGTCGACGGCGCCGACAACTTCCCAACGCGCTACCTGGTGAACGACGCCTCGGTCTGGCGTGACATTCCGGTCGTGCACGGCTCGATCTACCGGTTCGAAGGACAGGTGACCGTCTTCTCGCCGCATGTCGGCCCGTGCTACCGCTGCCTCTTCCCCGAGCCGCCGCCGCCCGAGCTCGCACCGTCGTGTGCGGAGGGAGGTGTGCTCGGCGTGCTGCCGGGCATCATCGGATCACTGCAGACGAGCGAGGCGATCAAGCTCGCGGCCGGAGTCGGCGAGCCGCTGATCGGCCGGCTGTTGCTCTTCGACGCGCTCTCGACCGAGTTCAACGAGGTCAGGATCGAGCGTCGGCCCGACTGCCCGGTCTGCGGCGAGCATCCGACGATCACCGAGTACATCGACTACGTCGAGTTCTGCGCCCGGTGACGGTCGTCCGGGTTCCGCCGGTGCTGCGCGCCGAGGCTGGGGGCGTGCGCGAGGTCAGTGCCGTCGGCACGACGGTGCGCGAGCTGCTCGAGGATCTCGTGGCCAAGCTGCCCGCACTCGGCTCGCGCGTCTACGGCGAAGGCGCAATCCAGCCTTACGTCAACGTCTACGTCGACGGTGAGGACGTTCGCACCCGCGACGGCCTCGACACGGCGGTCTCCGACAGCTCGACCGTGATCCTGCTGCCGGCGATGGCCGGTGGCTGCTAGCTCGTCACTGCTCGACCTGATCGGCTCGACGCCGCTGGTCGAGTTGCCACGCCTCTCACCTCCGGGGCGACGGATCTTCGCGAAGCTCGAAGGGCAGAACCCGACCGGGTCGATCAAGGACCGGGTCGCGCTCGCGATGGTCGACGCCGCCGAGCTCGCCCCCGGCCAGGAGCTGCTGGAGCCGACGAGCGGCAACACGGGCATCTCGCTCGCACTCGTGGCGAAACTGCGGGGGTTCGAGCTGACCTGCGTGATGCCCGCGAACGCCACGCCCGAGCGGCGCCGCCTGCTCGAGCTCTACGGCGCGGCGATCATCGACTCGCCCCGCGACGAGGGCTCGAACGGGGCCGTACGCCTCGCGCAGGAGGTCGTGGCGCGGGACGAGCGCTACATGATGCTGTTCCAGTACGGGAACGAGTGGAATCCGCGCGCTCACTACGAAGGCACTGGTGCCGAGATCGTTGCAGCGCTGCCGCGGATCGACGCACTCGTCGCCGGCCTCGGCACCGGCGGCACGCTGATGGGCGCGGGCGCGCGGGTCAAGGAGACGTTTCCCGACGTTCAGGTGGTCGCCGCCGAGCCGCTGCCGGGCGACCCGGTGATGGGCCTCCGCTCGCTCGACGACGGCTACGTGCCGCCGATCCTCGACGTGTCACGGCTCGATCGCAAGCTGCTCGTCTCGAACGGCGAGGCTGCCGCCGCCGTGCGCGTCCTGCTCGACCGCGAAGGCGTGTTCGCGGGGGTCTCGTCTGGTGCGGTCATGCACGTCGCGCGGCGCATCGCCGAGGAGCTGCCCGAAGGCTCGGTCGTCGTCGCGATCCTCGCCGACGGCGGCTGGAAGTACCTCTCGGCGCCGTTCTGGACCGGTGCCGAGCTCGACGAGTCGGTGCTCTGGTGGTGATCCCGGACGAGGTGCGGGCCGAGCTGCGTGCGCACGCGGCCGACGAAGCCCCGAACGAGTCGTGCGGGCTGATCGTCCTGCGCGACGGCGTCGCCGAGCGATACATCCGCGGACGCAACAAGCTCGCGTCGCCCTATCGCTACGAACTCGAGATCGACCCGTCGGTGTGGTTCCTCGAGGACGAGGGCTACGAGCTCGCTGTCTTCCACTCGCACCCCGAGACCGCGCCCATCCCGTCGCGCACCGACCGCGAGCTCGCCGGCCTCTGGGCAGGGCGGCCGTTCGTCATCTACGGCCTCGAGCTCGACCAGCTGCGAGCCTGGCGGGTCAGCCGCGAGGACGCCGTCGAGATCCCGCTCGCGTAACTCGCGAACCACGGTCTCGGACAATCGGGAACGCTGCTGGCCGCCCGAGTACGCTGCCACGCATGGGTCTCGCCGACGTGGTCGCACCCGAGTCGCTGGCTGAGCCGCAAGGTCGCTACCTCACGGATCTGATGGGCCGAGGCGTCGTCGGGACGGCCGACGCCGTCGTCTTCCCGTCGACCGTCGAGGAGACCGCTGCGGTCATGCGCTGGTGCTACGAGACAGACACGCCGCTGACCGCGCGCGGCGGCGGCACCGGGCTCGCCGGTGGGGCGATCCCGGTCGAGGGTGGCGTCGTGATCGGCTTCGAGCGCCTGAACAAGGTGCGCCAGTTCGACCCCCTGTTGTGGCGCATGCATGTCGAGGCCGGCGTCACGACCGGCGACATCCAGCGCCTGGCGCGCGAGAGCGGCCTGCGGTTCCCGCCCGATCCCGGCGCGGCCGAGATCTCGCAGATCGGCGGCAACATCGCCTGTAACGCGGGCGGGCCGCACGCCTTCAAGTACGGGGTCACCGGCAACTGGGTGACGGGGATCGAAGCGGTGATCCCGCCCGGCGAGATCATCCGCGTCGGCGGCCCGATCCGTAAGGACGTCGCCGGCTACGACGTGAAGAACCTGCTCGTGGGCTCGGAAGGGACGCTCGGCCTCGTCACGGCGGCCTGGCTGAGGCTCGTGCCGGCCCCCGAGCTCGAGCTGCCCGTGATCGGCCTCTACCGGAACGCTGACGACGGTGTGTCGGCGATCGAGCGCGTGCTGGCATCAGGGGTCGTCCCGGCGGCGATCGAATACCTCGACGCGGTGACGCTCTCCTACTCCGGCGACGCCTACCCGTTCGGCGTTCCCGACGGCGGCACGTTCATGGTGATCACGGAGGCCGACGGCTCGC
>DASYPH010000169.1:0-1608 GCA_036006925.1 Gaiellaceae bacterium | reverse complement strand
GCTCACCATGACACCCAAGAGCAAACCAAGGGCAAACCCACCGACAAGGCCGTAGCCCTCGTATTTTGTGACCACCTTGCGCGGAATGCTGTCGCTCATAGTGCGCTCTAACGTTCGCGTTTTGCCGCGCCGTATGCGCAGCGTAGCGAGCTAAAGGCGTCGGTCAACAACGCGGTGTTAGGGTGCAGCGGCGGCAATGGGAGCACTAAGATGGTCTCGATAGGCAGAACTGTTAAGCGTAAGAAGGGGACGGTACCGGCGATTAAAACCTCACGGGCGAACGCGAATGATTGTCTTCCCCGGGCGTCGCTCGGTCGAGTTGAAGGCGGCGACGGCATCGTCGAGGGTCGAGACGGTGCCGATGTTCGTCCGCAGCCGTCCGTCCCGCACCCGCTGGACGATCTCGCCCAGTTGGGCACGATCGGACTCGACAACGAAGTCGACCGCCAGGCCGTCGACCGGCCGTGCCTCGCTCGGCCCGACGATGGACACCAGCGTTCCTCCGGCTCGAACCAGGCGCGCGGACCGCTTCCCGATGTCGCCGCCGATGAGATCGAACACCAGATCGACGCCGCCGACGTCTTCCAGGGCGTCGTTCTCGAGGTCGACGAACGCCTGCGCGCCGAAGTCGAGCGCCTTCTGACGGTCGGCGGCGCGTCCGGTGCCGATGACGTAGGCGCCCGCCAATCGTGCAAGTTGCGTCACCATCGACCCGACTGCGCCGGCCGCGCCGTGCGCGATGACGCTCTGCCCTGCCCGAAGGCGGCCGTGCTCGAACAGTCCCTGCCACGCGGTGAGGCCCGAGATTGGTAGGCTCGCGCCCACCGTGAAGTCGACGTCGCCCGGCAGCGGCGAGAGGTTGCGCGCCTCAACGGCCGCGTACTCCGCCAGGGTGCCGTCGCGATACCAGTCGGCGAGGCCGAACACCCGCTGTCCAACCGACAGTCCCGTCGTGCCGTAGCCAAGAGCGGTGACCACTCCGGCCAGCTCGTGGCCGGGGATCGACGGTGTTCGGTCACGGTCGAGGCGATCGGTCCAGGTCGAGGGCCACGCCAGCTCAGTCGGGACGAATCCCGACGCATGAACCTGAACGACGACGTCGTTTATCGCTGCCTGCGGCTCGGGCCGCTCCACTAGCTTCATCCCGGCCGTTCCCGCAGCCTGGTCCGTCACCACTATCGCCTTCATCGTCCACCTCCTCATGTGTGGCATATCGTCATCTTCCACCCACGAAGCATGAGCGCCTAGCTTCTCAGGGGTCTGTGAGCGCGCGTTAGCCGTGCGACTTTTCGGGTGGCCAATTTAGAATTCGCGCTGCTTTCACCTGACCTCCTGCGAAGCCCCTCCTACGACGCGTCCGATTTTGGTCTCAGAACAGCGGTGCGCCGATGATCACCGCTCCGTCCCCGCCCTCGTTAAGGCCGAACCCCAATTAACGCTTTCCCCATTCGGCACGATCCATGCTGCGGCCTTGTATGTTCAATCCGGTAGGTCTGTAGAAGAATCAGCAGATGAGTAAGGAGCTGGACTCCTTACTGCTGGCGATGTGGCAGTCCGTTGAGGCCTTGGGTGATCGAACCCGTACGTTAGCGTGGGACGCCGCATCGT
>DASYPH010000168.1:0-11294 GCA_036006925.1 Gaiellaceae bacterium | reverse complement strand
ACACGGCCGGCTGAGGATCGCCGTCGTCGACGAGCACTCGTTCACAGCCCGTGCTCGAGTCCGACCTGCGCCGAGAGTCGCGCGAGCAGACCGACCAGCTGGTCCCGTTCGGACGCCGACAGAGCCTCGAGTGCCGGTGCGAAGGCAGTCGCGACTCGGGCCTCGCGCTCGGAGGCTCGCGCGTGCCCCGTCTTCGTCAGGCCGAGCCGCAACGCGCGCCGATCGTCGGGATCCCGCAGTCGGTCGACGAGCCCGAGCTCCACGAGCGCGTCGATCGCGCGGCTCGCGGTTGGAGCGCTGACCCCGAGGCGTGCGGCGAGGTCGTTGAGGCGCATCGGCCCGCCGGTGAAGAGCTCGTAGAGCGCGAGCCGTTGCGTCCCGGTGAGCGGGGTGTCGTCCTCCGCGCCGCCCGAGATGCGGGACAGGTGCCGGATCAGCAGGCTCAACTCGCGCAGCACCTCACGTGCCGGGTCGTGCTCCGCCTCGTTCCCGACGGAAGATGTTTGCATAGCGCAATAGTTGCAGATTGATGTTATGTTGTCCAGATGACGGCGCCGAGCACACCTGCGCCACGCGTCCGGCTGATCTTCCTGGCGCTGATGCTGGTCCTGCTGCTGGCCTCGCTCGACCAGACGATCGTCTCGACGGCGCTGCCGACGATCGTCGGCGATCTCGGCGGCATCTCACACCTCTCGTGGGTGGTGACCGCCTACCTCCTCGCCGCGACGATCGCCGGCCCGCTGTACGGCAAGCTCGGCGACCTGTACGGCCGCAAGAAGGTGCTGCAGACCGCGATCGTGATCTTCCTCGTCGGCTCCGCGCTCTGCGGGGCCGCACAGAGCATGTTCGAGCTGATCGCGTTCAGGGCGCTCCAGGGTCTCGGCGCAGGCGGCCTGATCGTGACGACCTTCGCTGTGATCGGCGACGTGATCCCGCCGCGTGAGCGCGGCAAGTACCAGGGGTACTTCGGCGGCGTGTTCGGCGTGGCGACCGTGATCGGTCCGTTGCTCGGCGGGTTCTTCGTCGACAGCCTCTCGTGGCGCTGGATCTTCTACGTCAACATCCCGATCGGCTTGATCGCGCTCGGCGTGATCGCTGTGGCCTTCCACGCCCGGACGACCACCCAGCGGCACTCGATCGACTATGCCGGCGCGGCGCTACTCGCCGGCGCGCTGTCGTCGATCGTCCTGTTCACGAGCCTCGGCGGGACGACGTGGGCATGGGCCTCCTGGCAGATCGTCTTGCTGATCGTGCTCAGCATCGTGCTCGTGCCGGCGTTCATCTGGGTCGAGTCGCGCGCCTCCGAGCCGATCATCCCGCTCGCGCTCTTCCGCAACCGCACCTTCTCGGTCACGAGCGCGGTCGGGTTCATCGTCGGCTTCGCACTCTTCGGCGCGATCACCTACTTGCCGCTCTACTTCCAGATCACCAAGGGCTCGAGCCCGACCAAGTCGGGGCTGCAGCTGACGCCCTTGATGGCCGGCGTGCTCGTGACGTCGATCGGCAGCGGCCAGTTCATCTCCCGGCTCGGCCGCTACCGGATGTTCCCGATCGCCGGCACGGCGGTGATGGCCCTCGCCATGTTCCTGCTCTCGAGACTCGAGCCGTCCACGCACGTGTGGGTCGCCTCCGTCTACGCGCTCGTCCTCGGCCTGGGCCTGGGGATGGTCATGCAGGTTCTCGTCCTGGCAGCCCAGAACGCGGTCGACTACCGCCAGATCGGCGTTGCGACGAGCGGTTCGACGCTCTTCCGTCAGATCGGCGGCTCGATCGGCGTCGCGCTCTTCGGGTCGATCTTCGCCAACCGGCTGCACGTCGAGCTCGCCGCTCGGCTGCCGGTGCACGCGATCATCCCGAAGACGGTCAACCCGGCGATCGTCAAGCACCTGCCGCCGGCGGCGCGGCAGGCGTTCGAGGACGCATTCGCGGCGGCGCTGCACCCGGTGTTCGTCGTTGCCGCGGCGGTCTCGGTGCTCGCGTTCGGCCTGACGTGGATGCTTCGCGACGTGCCGCTTCACACCGGCACGCCTGCAGGCGATGCGATCCCGCCGCCGCAAGGCGATCGCGCCGCGCACGAAGTCGCCGCCTAAAGAGCGCAGCCGCCAGGTCGCGTTGCCGTCTTAGGGAACTCTCAGGCCTTCTTGATCTGCTTGCTGCGTGTTCTATCTCCGGTACCTCTGCAACGAGCTCGTACGCCGTCGCACCCGGACGATCCTCACCCTCGTCGGGCTCGGGCTCGTCGTCGCGATCACGAGCCTCTCGAACGGCCTCGACCGCGCGTAGCGCAAGACGCTCGACCCACTCGCCGGGATCGGCACCGACCTGACGGTCACGCTGCAGCCGCAGCAGGACTCCGGCGGCGGCTTCGGCGGCCCCGGTGGCGGTGGCGGCAACCGAGACGTCCTGCGGGCGAACCAGTCGGTGATCACCGACCTCTCGAAGCTCGGCAAGCCGGGTACGCACTTCGTCCACGACTTCTTCCTGCCCGGCACGCAGTTGACGTTCCAGCAGTCCGCCGCGAAGCAGATCGCGACGATCGCCGGCGTCGCGCAGGTGACGCAGGGCCTCACGTTGCTCGCCGAGCATCAGGAGGGCGTCGTCCCGAAGATCGTTGCCGGGATGCGGGACCGGCGGTTGGCGGGCCCTCCGGTGCTCGCGGTGAGCGTGTCGCCGGCCGGGGAGGAGTCGCTCCGGGCCGGTTGAAGGTTGCCCTTCGCACCAAGCGACGACCGAAAGGGGCAGCAATGCCGAGGAAGGCCACTGAGGCCGCCGCATCCACCCGGAAGCCGGCCGCCAAGAAGACACCGACCCGCCGCCCGAAGAAGGCGGAATTGGTCGAAGCCACGTGGGACCACGTGGCGACGCGCGCGTACTACATCCATCTCGAAGAGGGCGGAGACCCCACCGAGAACTGGCTGCGCGCCGAACGTGAACTGATCGCTGCCTGACCGTGATTTCGGGCGCGGGGTGGGCGACTCGCCACCCCGCGCCCACTGGTCTACCCTGAGGGCATGCGGTCGAACGTTCTGCTGGCTCTGGGTGCCCTCGTGGCCGCGTCCGTGTGGTGTGGCGTCCTGCTCGCGGTGCGGAGGCTCGAGGTCGGCTATTACGTCTATGCCGGCCTGGTCTGGAACCTGGTGCTGGCCTGGGTGCCGCTCGCGCTCGCCTCGCTGCTCGTCGTCTCCTACCGTCGTGGCCGCTCGCGTGCCGAGCTCTTCGCGGTCGGATTCGCCTGGCTGATCTTCCTGCCGAACGCGCCGTATGTGCTCACGGACTTCGTCCATCTCACACCAGACCATCGCGTGTACGACTCGCTGCTGATCGCGTCGTTCGCCGTCACCTCGCTCGTGCTCGGCTTCGCGTCACTCTTGCTCGTCCAGCTCGTCGTCACGCGTGTCGCCGGCGCGGCGGTCGGCTGGCTGACTGCGGTCGCTTCGCTGTTCGTGGCGAGCATGGGCATCTATCTCGGGCGCGTCCATCGCGTCAACAGCTGGGATGTCGTCCACCGTCCGGGTCGTCTGTGGGAGCTCGCGCGGGTGCGGATCGACAACCCACTCGGCAACCCGCATCTGATTGGCTACGTCGTGCTGTTCGGCGGCTTTCTGACGCTCGCGTACATCGGTGTTTACGGTCTGAGCACGCTGGTAGGGTCGCAGCGGAATTGGCCAAACCGGTAGAGCAGCTCGGTTCCGTCGTCATCCGGTTCGCCGGAGACTCCGGCGACGGGATGCAGCTCACAGGAGGACGCTTCACCTCCGAGACGGCGTTGACCGGGAACGACCTCGCGACCTTCCCCGACTTTCCGGCCGAGATTCGCGCGCCGGCCGGCTCGCTGCCCGGCGTCTCCGGGTTCCAGCTGCACTTCGCCGACCACGACATCCTGACCCCGGGTGACCGCCCCGATGTGCTCGTCGCGATGAACCCGGCTGCTTTGAAGACGAACCTCGGCGACCTGCCGAAGGGCGGGACGCTGATCGTCGACACCGATGCGTTCACCGAGCGCAACCTGAAGAAGGCGGGTTACGCGACGAACCCGATCGAGGACGGCTCACTCGCCGACTATCAGCTGCACGCCGTTCAGCTGACGTCGATGACGGTCGGCGCGCTGAAGGAGATCGAGGGCGTCACGGCCCGCGAGGCCGAACGGGCGAAGAACATGTTCGCGCTCGGACTGATGTCGTGGCTCTACGGCCGACCGACCGAGTCGACGACGAGCTTCCTCGAGAAGAAGTTCGCCAAGCGCCCTGAGATCGCCGCGGCGAACCTGAAGGCGTTCCACACCGGCTACGCCTTCGGTGAGACGTCCGAGGCCTTCTCGGTGCAGTACGAGGTGAAGGCGGCGCCGCTCGCGCCGGGCCTCTACCGACAGATCACCGGCAACACCGCACTGTCCTACGGTCTGATCGCGGCGTCGAAGCTCTCCGGCCTCAACCTTTTCCTCGGCGCCTATCCGATCACACCCGCCTCCTCGATCCTCGAGGAGCTCGCCCGCCACAAGGCGCTCGGCGTGCGCACCTTCCAGGCCGAGGACGAGATTGCCGCCGTCGGTGCGGCACTCGGCGCGTCGTTCGGCGGCTCGCTCGGCGTCACGACGTCGGCCGGGCCGGGGATCGTGCTCAAGTCGGAGACGGTCGGCCTGGCGATCGCGCTCGAGTTGCCGCTGCTGATCGTCGACGTGCAGCGCGCCGGCCCGTCGACCGGGATGCCGACGAAGCCGGAGCAGGGCGACCTGCTGATGGTCATGTTCGGCCGCAACTCCGAATCGCCGGTGCCGGTGATTGCGCCGTCGACGCCGGGCGACTGTTTCTACGCCGCGATCGAGGCGGTGCGGGTGGCTCTCACGTATCGCACGCCCGTCTACCTCCTCTCGGACGCCTACCTCGCGAACGGCGCCGAGCCGTGGCAGATCCCGGACGTCGGCGCGCTCACGCCGATCGACGTCGAGTTCGCGACCGCGACGGACGAGCCGTTCCTGCCCTACAAACGCGACCCGCACACGCTGGCCCGGCCCTGGGCGATCCCCGGCACGCCCGGCCTCGAGCACCGCATCGGCGGTCTCGAGAAGGCGAACGAGACGGGCAACGTCTCCTACGACGCCGAGAACCACGACCTGATGACCCAGCTGCGCGCCCAGAAGGTGGCGGGCATCGAGGTGCCGGATCTCGAGGTCGACCACCAGGAGGGCGCCGACCTGCTCGTCCTCTCCTGGGGCGGTACGTATGGCCCGGTGCACGCGGGCGTCCGGCGGGTGCGAGGCGGCGGCCGCCCGGTCGCGCACGCGCACCTTCGCTGGCTGAATCCGTTTCCTGCGAACCTCGGCGCGGTGCTCAAGAGCTACGACCGCGTGCTGATTCCCGAGATGAATCTCGGCCAGTTGTCGCAACTCGTCCGGGCGCGCTACCTCGTCGACGCCGTCGGCTACAACCGCGTCACCGGCAAGCCGTTCGGTGCCGCAGAGATCGCAGACGCGGTGGAGGCGCTCGCGTGACTGACCTGACGATGAAGGACTTCAAGTCGGATCAGGAGGTCCGCTGGTGTCCGGGCTGCGGCGACTACGCGATCCTCGCGGCCGTGCAGAGCTTCATGCCCGAGCTCGGGCTCGAGCGCGAGAAGATCGTCTTCATCTCCGGCATCGGGTGTGCCGCTCGGTTCCCGTACTACATGCAGACGTACGGGATGCACTCGATCCACGGGCGCGCGCCCGCGATCGCGACAGGCCTCGCCGTCTCGCGGCCAGATCTGTCGGTGTGGGTGGTGAGCGGTGACGGTGACTCGCTCTCGATCGGTGGCAACCACCTGATCCACGCGCTCCGGCGCAACGTGAACGTCAAGATCCTGATGTTCAACAACCAGATCTACGGGCTCACCAAGGGCCAGTACTCGCCGACGTCGGAACAGGGAAAGGTGACCGGGTCGACGCCGATGGGCTCGGTCGACTACCCGTTCAACCCTCTTTCACTCGCTCTCGGTGCCGAAGCGACGTTCGTCGCGCGCGCACTCGACACCGACAAGCCGGGGTTGACGAACGTGCTGCGTCGCGCCGCCGCGCACAAGGGGTCGGCGTTCGTGGAGATCTTCCAGAACTGCAACATCTACAACGACAACGCATTTGACTTCGTCCGCGATACGAAGGAGACCCGTCTCTATCTCGAGCACGGTCAGCCGGCGGGAGACACGGGCATCACGCACGACGAAACCGACTTCGCGACGGCGTTCGCGCTCTCGCGTGTCACGTATGCGACTCACGGCGTCGTGCCGCTCGGCGTGTTTCGTGACGTCGAGCGGGAGAGCTACGACGCACTCGTGCAGGCGCAGCTCGACAACGCCAAGGGCATCAGCGACCTGGAGGCGCTCGTAACCTCCGGGGACACCTGGTCAATCAGCTGACGAGTGACTTCGCGGCCTGACGGTCGCGCGGGATCCGCACGACCTTCCAGGCGAGCCCGAGCTTTTCGAGCCCGGTGATCACCCAGCCGCCGGGATCCATGGCTGCCTCGAGCTTGCGCATCCCGTGGAACGCCGAGGTCGGGAAGGCGTGGTGGTTGTTGTGCCACGACTCCCCGAACGAGATCAGGCTCAGCAGCCAGACGTTCCGGCTCTCGTCCGACGAGCGGAAGTTGCGCCGCCCCCAGAAGTGACAGATCGAGTTGATCGAGAACGTCACGTGGTGGAGCAGGAAGATGCGGATCGCGCCGCCCCAGAGCAGCGCCGTGAACGCGCCCTGCCAGGTGCCGACGATCACGTAGCCGATCGCTGCCGGCACGGCCAGCGAGATCACGAGCCACAGCCAGAACAGCTTGTTGATCGTCTTCATGCCCCGCTCGGCGAGCAGGTCGGGCACGTACTTGGGGATCTCGGCGCGGCCCTCGGCCACGAACAGCCAGCCCACGTGCGCATGGAAGAGGTGTTTCGTCGCAGCCCAGAAGCCGTCGCCGCCGCCGACGTGCGGGCTATGCGGATCGCCCTCCTGATCGGAGAACTGGTGGTGCTTGCGATGGTCGGCGACCCAGCTCAGCACCGGGCCTTCGACGGCCATCGAGCCGAGGATCGCGAACGTCCAACGCAGCCACTGCTTCGTCTGGAAGGCGCGGTGGGTGAAGAGCCGGTGGTAGCCGACCGTGACGCCAAGGCCGGTCAGCAGGTAGCCGACGACGAGCAACGCGACGTCGACGGGGTGCAGCCACGTGTTCCAGAGGAGCGCGACGGCGGCCACCAACCCGACGAGTGGCAGGGTCACGCCGAGGAGGTTCGCGAGCTTGTGAGCCCGACTCACGAGGCCCACGGTAGCTTGCCTTGGTCTTGGCCGCCGTCATTTACCAGATCTACGTGCGTTCGTTCGCCGACTCGAACGGCGACGGGATCGGCGATCTGCCAGGGGCGACGGGTCGGCTCGACTACCTCGAATGGCTCGGCATCGACACGGTCTGGCTCAGCCCGACCTTCCCGAGCCCGAACGTCGACTGGGGCTACGACGTCGCGGACTATCTGGGCGTGCATCCCGATTTCGGGACACACGCAGACCTCGACTCGTTGATCACCGAGGCTCGTGCCCGTGGCATCAGCATCTGGCTCGATCTCGTCCCGAACCACACCTCCGATCACCACGCGTGGTTCAGCGACCGTCCCGAGTACTACGTCTGGTCGGAGGCGATTCCGAACGATTGGCGCTCGATCTTCTCCGGCGGGAGCGCTTGGGAGTACGACGCGCGGCGTCGGAGCTACTACCTGCATCAGTTCGCGGTCGAGCAGCCCGACCTCGACTGGTGGAACGCCGACGTACGGGCCGAGTTCGACCGCATCCTCCGCCATTGGTTCGATCGCGGCGTCGCCGGCTTCCGGGTCGACGTCGCCCATGCGCTGATCAAGGACCGCGAGCTGCGTGACGGCGTGCGCTACCAGCGCGAGCGCCCGGAAGTGCACGAGATCTACGCCGGCTGGCAGGCGATCGCCCGCGAGTACGACCCGAAGCCGATGTTCATGGGCGAGACATACGTCGAGCTGCCGAAGCTGTGGGCGTACGCGCAGCACCTCGATCTCGTCCAGAACTTCCCCTTCCTCAAGGCAGAGCTGGCCGTCGACGCGCTGCAGCCGATCGTCGAGCTGGTGGAGGCCAAGCTTCCGGCCGGGCGAGACCCGGTCTGGTGCGGCTCCAACCACGATCACTCACGACTCGCGACGCGCTGGGCGGAGGGCGACGAGCGCAAGGCGCGCGCCGCGCTCTTCTTGCTGCTGACGCTTCGAGGCAGCACGGTTCTCTACCAGGGCGACGAGCTGGCGCTGCTCGACGGCGCGGTTCCAGCCGCCTGCACCACCGACGTGGCCGACCCGCCGCGCGACCCGGAGCGGACGCCGCTGCCCTGGACGCCGACGGGTAGCGAGTGGCGCGGGCCGTGGTTGCCGCTCGCCGACTCGCGGCGGAACGTCGAGGACCAGCGTGCCGACCCGGGAAGCACGCTCAACTACGTGCGGGCGCTCATCGCGAAGCGGCGCGCGTTCGCAGACGAGCCCTACGTCTCGCTGCCGAGCGCCGGGGGCGTCTGGGCTTACGCCCGCGGCGATGTGACGTGCCTGCTCAACCTGACGGATGACGTCGCCATCCATGACGGGCAGGTCCTCGAGCCGTGGCAGGGCGTCATTCTCGAGCCCTAGCGGGCGGCCCGGCCGCAAACCTCGAGCTGCCCCGCGGCGATCCGTGTGGTCAGCTCGCTCGTGACGCGGCGCATCAACGCCAACGAGCTCCGGTTGTCGGCGTGCATCGTCGCGCGCAGCCGTTCGATGCCGGCCGCGCGAGCGTCGGCGGCGAGCCGGTCGGCGAGGATCGAGCCGACGCCGCGCTGCTGCCACTCGTCGACGACCGCGAACGCGATCTCGGCATCGGCGCCGTCGCGGACGAGGCGCGCGATTCCGATCGGCGTGGTGCCGACCAGCGCGACCAGGACGTGGTGGTCTGCGTCGACGAGTGTCAGCGCGTCGAGGTCGGCAGCGCTGAGCGCGGTCTTGGCGCCGCCGAACCTGAGCAGCCGAGAGCGGGGCCCGAGCCGGTCGAAGACCGAGCGGACGACCTCCCTTTCGCCGTTCCGGAGAGGCCGGATGGTGATCCCTCTGATCACTTCCGCGTGCATGCGCCGAGCATGTCTGCAGGCCATGGCCCGCCGCATCGGCCCGCCGGGCCATCTTGCGCCCATGGCCCGTCCGGGCCATTAAGCTTGGCCTACATGGACCAGGAGATCCGCTTCCTCGATTTCAACGGCCAGCGGCTCGCCTACGCGGCCTTCGGCGAAGGCAGGCCGATCGTCTTCGGGCCTCGCTGGGTGAGCCATCTCGAAGAGGAGTGGGCGGACCTTCGCCAACGAGCCTTCTACGAGGAGGTCGCGAAGACGCATCGCGTGCTGCGCTTCGACCGCATCGGCTGCGGGCTGTCGTCCCGGGAGCTCGCGCCGCGCCCGACGATCGAAGCCGAGTCGGGTCAGCTCGAAGCGGTGATCGAGGCAACCGGCGAACCGGCGGTCGTCTTCGCCTCCTCGTGCTGCTGCCTCGCGGCGTCACAGCTCGCCGTGCGGAGGCCGGAGACCGTCTCGAAGCTCGTCTACTTCGGCGGCTACGTCTCGCGCGACGACATCCCGGAGGCGACCAAGCGCTCGCTGATCGAGTTCGTCCGCACCAGCTGGACGCTCGGCGCGCAGATGCTCGCGGGCCTCTTCGACCCGCACGCGAGCGGCGACGAGATCGCCGACTACACGCGTCAGCAGCGCCGCGCGGCGTCCGCCGAGGCGGCGTCGATCTTCCTCGCGCTCGACCTCGGTGCCGATGTTCGCGATGTGCTGCCGCACGTCCAGACACCTGCGCTCGTGCTCCACCGCCGCGGCGATCGCACCGTCCCGTTCGGACGCGGCCGCGAGCTGGCAGCGCTCCTCCCGAATGCGCGCTTCGTCCCGCTGACGGGCGACTCGCACCTCCCGTGGCGCGACGACCAGCGGGAGCTGCAGCGCGCGCTTGCGGGCTTTCTGCACGGGGAGACGGCCGCGGAGGCGGACGGCGATTCGCCGCTCACCTCGCGCGAGACCGAGGTCCTGCGGCTCGTCGCGACCGGGATGAGCAACCGCGAGATCGCGACGACGCTCGTCCTGAGCGACCACACCGTACATCGGCACGTCGCGAACATCCTGCGCAAGCTGTCCCAGCCGTCCCGCGCCGCAGCCGCCATTCAGGCCGCCCGCGCAGGGATGATCTAGCGCCTAGGAGGAGGCGGCGAGCCACGCGGCGATTCGCGCGCCGACCGCGTCGCCCCGGTCCTCCTGCAGGAAGTGTCCGGCCCCCTCGAGCGGCGGATCGAGCTCCGCGTTCGGCAGGAGCTCCGCCATCACCTCCGCTGCGCGGCGGGTGAAGATCGGGTCGCTGTCCGAGAAGAGCACGAGGGCGGGTCGTTCGAAGCGGCGTAGCCGCTCGCGCACGTCGAGCATGGCTTCGGCGGACGGGTGCTCGGCACTCGTCGCGACCAGCTCCGGGAACCGCACGATTCCGGCGCGCGACTCCGGGACCGGAAACGGTGCGTCGTAGCCGGCGATCACCTCGTCGCTGACCGGCTGCACGAGGGACAGACGGAGCAACTGTCCGGCGATGATCTCGTTGCCGACGCGCCGCATGAACGCCTGGAACCGCAGCCATTCGTCATTCGGCGCGCGCGCACCGATGCCGGTGTTCAGCACGACGAGTCGCGCGACCCGCTCCGGGTTCTCGACCGCGAAGCGAAAGCCGATCGGCCCGCCCCAGTCTTGCACGACGACCGTGGCGTCCCGCAGATCGAGCTCCTCGGCGAGTCTCGCGATCGACGCCGTATGGCGCTCGTACGAGTACCACTGGGGCTCCGTTGGCTTGTCGGAACGCCCGAAGCCGAAGTAGTCCGGTGCGATGCAGCGCGTCGTGGACGCCAGTTCGGCGATCACCTTGCGGTAGAGGAACGCCCACGTCGGCTCGCCGTGGAGCAGCAACACCGGATTGCCGTCGCCCTCGGCGACGTAGTGCATCCGCAGCCCGTCCTGCTCGACGTAGTGCGGCTCGAAGGCGTACCCGGGCAGGCGCTCGAAGCGTTCGTCTGGTGTGCGGTAGACGTCGATCGAGATCCTCCTGACGGACGACGCGGAATCCTCAGCCCGGCCGACGACCCGGGGCCATGTGCGGCGTAGCCTCCCACACGTGAAAGGAGGTGCAATGCCCACGTATTCGATTCATCACTTCTCCGCCAGGGCGGGAAAGCCGGTTTACCGGCCGAAGAGCGCACGGCGGATCGCGATGAG
>DASYPH010000167.1:0-23886 GCA_036006925.1 Gaiellaceae bacterium | reverse complement strand
GCTCGAACACGGTCTTCGCCGGGTACTACCGCGACCCGGAGGCCACGGCGGAGGCGCTCGACGCCGAAGGCTTCGTCCACACCGGCGACATCGGCCACCTCGACGAGGACGGCTTCCTGGTGATCACGGACCGCAAGAAGGACATCATCGTCACCGCGGGGGGCAAGAACGTCGCCCCGCAGAACCTCGAGAACGAGCTGAAAACCCACGCGATCGTCTCGCAGGCACTCGTCATCGGCGATCGCCGGCCGTACATCGGCGTCCTGATCACGCTCGATCCCGACGCAGCCTCCGACGAGCCGGAAGCGGCCGTCAGCCGAGCGGTCGATGCGGTGAACGACGGCCGGTCGCGCTACGAGCAGATCAAGCGGTTCCGGATCCTGCCCCGCGACTTCTCACTGGAGCACGACGAGCTCACACCGACGCTGAAGATTCGCCGCAAGGTGATCCTCGACCACTTCGCCGAGGACGTCGAAGCGCTCTATTCCTCAGGCTCGAAGCCTGAGGAATAGAACTAGAGGATGCGGCGGGCGCCGACGTAGCTCGACGCGTACCAGCCTTCGGAGAGGCTGGAGACCTTGACGACATCGCCCGTGTGCGGGGCGTGGACGAACTGGCCCCCGCCGATGTAGATACCCACGTGGCCGAGTCCGTCGAAGAAGACGAGGTCCCCGGGTTCGAGCTGGTCGCGCGACACCGGCGCACCCATGCTGTAGAGGGCATACGTCGAGTGCGGCAGCGACTTGCCGACCGCTGCGAAGGAGTAGACGACGAGGCCCGAGCAGTCGAAGGAGTCGGGGCCCGAAGCGGCCCAGACGTACGGCTTGCCGAGCTCCGACATGGCCACGCCGACCGCGCCGGAGAAGCTGGACGGCGGCGCAACGACCGTGTCCTGGAGCGGCGCCTGCGCCGTGATGCCGACGACCGTGTCGGCCGCCTCCTGCTGCACTACCCGGTGGGCGGCGGCGGCGCGGGCCTGCGCGGCCTGCGCCATCTGCAGCTGCCGGGCCTGCTCGGCGGCGATCATCGAGGCGATCTGGCCCTTGATCGAGGAGAGAAGCGACTGCTGCTGCGCGAGCTTCGAGGCGATCGCCTGCTTCGCCGCCGCGCGCTCCGCGACGACGCGCTGCTGGCTGGCTCTCGCAGTCGTCAAGGCGGCTCGGTTGCGCTGGACGGCTTTCCGGAACGTCTGCACCTGGCCGAGCACGTTCGCGTCGAGGTTCGTGACACTCTTCGCGTTGTCGAGGCGGTTGATCATGTCGTCGAGGCTCCGTGCCCCGAGAATCACCTCGAGGGTCGAGGTCGGTTCCGTCGTGTACAGCGAGACGAGCCGGGCCGAGATGGCGCGCTGGCTCTGGCGGAGATTGTGACGCGCGACACGAAGTTCGCGCTTGTTCTCCTTCAGGTCGCGCTGGATCCGCTGCAGCTGCGCGGTCGAGGCGTCGTACTGCGACCGCGCGCGCTCGAGCGAGTCGGAGAGGCCGCGAAGCTGCCCCATCACCTGCTGCGCCTCGGCCCGTTTCGACGCCACCGAGGGGTCGGCGAACGCCGGGACTGCCGCCATGAGAGCGATGCAGATCCCCGCGAGAACGTACGGCGCCTGCCCCAACCTACCTATGACAAACCCCTGATCGGGGCCTGGGACGGGCGCACCGGGAGGGGCCGGTACGTCACGAGTGCAGGAGGCTAGCAGGCTTTCCGGACGAGCGTCAACCGGGTACCTGCCGAAATCGTGGCAAAACACACGTAATTCTGGGCCGGAAGGTGAGTTCCTTCCCGGAACCTGGTACGGTCCTGCCCCGTGCTTGGGCAGGCACAAATGCCGCGACGGCAGTTCTTGCCGTTCGCCGCCATCGCCCTGGTCGTCCTAGCGGCGCCTGCACTCGGCCTCGCCGGGTCCTCCCAGTCTGCCGCCTCGCTGCGCGCCCAGAACGCCGCCCTGGAGTCGCGCTCCCGCTCGGCCGCGCTCGAGCTCTACTCGCTCGACGAGCGCGCGGCGCTGGCGCAGGCGCGATATGCGCGGCTCCAGCGCGAGGCGGCATCCCTCCAGGCCGAGCGCGCCGACCTGAGGCAGGCGCTGGCCGTCGCCCGGCGCGGCAATCGCATCGCCCAGCGGCAGCTCGCGGTGAAGCTCCGCCTGATGTACGAGCAGGGAGAGGTCGAGCCGCTCGAGATCATCTTCGGCTCGAAAACGCTCGACGAGGCGCTCGCGAGCATCGACAACCTGAACCGGATGACTGCCCAGGGCGAGGGCGTGCTGCGTCAGATCGAAGCAGCCCACACCATCCTCGACGCCGCGGCCGGCCGGCTCGCGGCGCGCCAGGCCGCAATCGCCGCGGCGCTCGCGGACGCCCGCGCGACCGCCGACTCGCTGCTCCAGATGCGTGCCGAACGGCGGGCCTACATCTCGTCGCTCGCGTCGAAGCGCCGGCTGAACGACGCGCAGATCTCCTCGCTGCAGGCCGAGGCCAGCGCCGCCCAGGTTCGTAGTGACGCGCTCATGCGGCCCACCTTCACCGCCGCGGCGGCCGCGACCCGTGTCGCAGCGGCGCCCGTCGCTGCGACGAGCGCAGGTCGTACCATGACGGTGATCGCAACCGGCTACTCGATGCCCGGCTCGACCGCCAGCGGTCTCCGCGTCGGCTGGGGCGTCGCAGCCGTCGATCCTTCGGTGATCCCGCTCGGCACGCACATGATGGTTCCGGGGTACGGAAGCGCGGTCGCCGCCGACACTGGCGGTGCCGTCTCGGGCGCAACGATCGACCTCTGGTTCCCGACGGTCGCCCAGGCCAATGCCTGGGGCCGGCGCGTCGTCACGATCACCCTGCGCTAGTACGGACTAAGCTTCTGCTCGACGCTCCGGGTAGGCCCAGGCTTTGAGCGAACCAGAGACCACCGCCGACCGACTGATCCCTCGCGTGCTGCTCGTGGACGACCACGACCTCTTTCGCTCGGGGCTCCGCAACCTGCTCGACGAGCAGGACGTCGAAGTGGTCGGGGAGTGCGACAACGGCTCCGACGCGCTCGAAGCGGTGCGCGAGCTCGCGCCGGACGTGGTCGTGATGGATCTCAACATGCCGGGAATCAGCGGCGTCGAGGCCACACGGCAGATCTCGATGATCGCGCCGCTGACCCGCGTGCTCGTGCTGACGATCTCGGATCAGGACGAGGACGTGATGGACGCGGTCGTGGCGGGCGCCTGCGGCTACCTGCTGAAGGACGCGTCGATCGCCGAGCTGATGCAGGGCATCCGGTCGGCGGCGGTCGGCGAGTCGCTCATCTCGCCCACGATCGCGACGAAGGTGCTACAGCGCCTGCGCGCGACCGGCGGCTCACGGCACGACGCCGAGTTGATCCGCTCGGAGCTCTCTGCGCGGGAGCTCCAGGTGCTGAAGCTGATCGCGAACGGGCAGGACAACGCGCTCATCGCCGCCGAGCTGCACATCAGCCCGAAGACGGTCAAGAACCACATCTCGAACATCCTGATGAAGCTGCAGATCGAGAACCGCATCCAGGCTGCGGTCTACGCCGTGCGCTCGGGCCTGGTCTAAGCCAGTCAGGCGCGGAGGCGCCGCAGCCGGCCGAGCCGACCGCGTAGCTCACCGAGCTCCCCGGCATTGCCGCTGAGCTGCGTGGCAAGCTCGGACAGCTCGCGGGTCTGCGCGACGCCGTCAGCGGGCCGCACACGCAGGGCGTCGCTGAGCCGGCGCTCCAACCGCAGCCGCTCCGTCTCGAGCGTCAGCACGTGCGCGAATCCGTCGGTCAAGGTGCGATCGATCGAGTCGGGATCCCGCTCGGTCGAGTCGAGCAACTGGGAGATGCGGGCGTCGAGCTCACTCATTCCCGACGATTCTTCGGTCCGGAGCCGAGACCGACAAGGGTCGTGCGGCCCATCTTCCGCGTGCGACGGACCCAGGGCAACCGGAGAGCACGGCACAATTACGGCGTGAGGCGGGGTCTCATCGTCATCGTCTGCGCCCTCGCGCTCGCTCCACTCGCGCGGGCGACGCCGCTCCCGACGCGGCTCGCGCAGGCGCTCGCCGTGCCCGGCAGCCGCCCGGCCGAGTCGGCGGCGGTCGCGATCGATCTGCGCAGCGGGCAGCCGCTCTTCGAGCGGAACGCCGACGCGTCGCTGGCCCCGGCTTCGAACGAGAAGCTGCTCGTCACCTACGCGGCTCTCGCCTCGCTCGGCAGCGGCTACCGGTTCCGGACCGAAGTGCTCTCCGCTGGCCATCAGGACGGCACGACGTGGTACGGCAACGTCTACCTGAAGGGGTTCGGCGACCCGACGCTCACCTCGCACGGGCTCGCACGGCTCGCCGCCCAACTGAAGACGGCGGGCATCGAGCGGATCGACGGACGGGTGGTCGGCGACGAGTCATGGTTCGACGCGAGGCGGACGGCACCCGGCTGGAAGTCGTCCTTCTTCCTCTTCGAGTCACCGCCGCTCTCCGCGCTCGTGGTCGACCATGGCGTGTACGGCAATCACCTCTCGCTCGACCCGGCGCTGGCCGCCGCCGGACGCTTCAAGCAACTGCTGCGGGCCAGGGGCATCGTCGCGGGACGGGCGAGTGTCGGCAGCGCCCCGGCGGGGGGGTACCCGCTGGCCCAGGTCAAGTCGGCAGCGCTCTCGCAGGTGCTGCGAGAGATGGACCGCGACAGTGACAACTTCGCCGCCGAGTCGATGCTCAAGCAGCTGGGCGCCGAGAAGGGAACCGGCGGAACGACGGCCGCGGGTGTCGCCGTTGTGATGCACGAGCTGGCCGCAGCAGGCGTGCCGCTGACGGGGGTGCACATGGCCGACGGCTCCGGGCTGTCGCTCGCAGACCGCCTCACGGCCCGGGCCCTCGTCTCGTTGCTCGTCGCTGCCTGGAACAACCCGGAGCTGCGAACCGCGTTCTGGCGCGCGCTGCCGGTGGCAGGCGAGAACGGCACGCTCGGGGACCGGATGGAACGCGCGCCGGCGCGAGGGGTCGTGCGCGCCAAGACGGGAACGACGAACCGTGCCTCGTCGCTGTCCGGTTACGTCGGTACCCGGTATGCCTTCGCGATCATCCAGAACGGCTTTCCGGTGCTCGCCTGGGCAGCGCGCGAGGCGCAGGATCGCTTCGCGACGGCGTTGGCCTCAACCGTCTAACAAGGCCTGAAGGTCGGCCTCGCCGAGTAGCGGCACGCCCGCCTTCTCCGCCTTGGCCACCTTGGAGCCGGGACTCTCGCCGACGAAGACGCCGGTCGTCTTCTTCGAGACATTGTCGGAAACCTTCGCACCGAGGGCCTCGAGCGCGGCGCGCGCGTGCTCGCGCGACATCGACTCGAGTGTGCCCGTGATCACGTACTGCGAACCGGTCAACGGCCCCTCGACGGGCCGGTCTCCTTCGTCGGCCTCGAAGTTGAGCCCGAGCGCACGCAGGTCGGCGACGAGCTTCGCGTTGTCGGCATCGGCGAACCATTCGGCGATCGCCTCGGCGCGCTCGGGGCCGATCCCCTCGCACTCCATGATCTCCTCCTGCGCCGCGCCGGCCAGCCGGTCGACGTCGCCGAAGTGCCGGGCAAGGTTCTGGGCGGTCACCCAGCCGACGTCCGGGATGTTCAGGCCGAAGAGCACCCTGCGGAAGGGGATCGCTTTCGACGACTCGATCGCGGCGATCGTGTTCGTCGCCGAGATCTCGGCGAAGCCGTCCAGCTCGAGCAGCTGCGCCTTCGTCAGCAGGTAGAGCTCGGGCAGCGAACGGACGAGCCCGAGGTCCCAGAGGCGCCTGACGAGTTGCTCGCCGACGCCCTCGATGTCGGCGGCAGCCTGCACCCAGTTGATCAGCGACTCGAGCCCGCGGGACGGGCAGGCCCGGTTCGGGCAGCGATGCATCACCTCGCCCTCGGGCTTGACGATGGCCGTGCCGCACAGCGGACAGTTCGTGGGCATCGCGAACGGCTTCGTACCGCGGCGATGCGCACCGGCCGGCCCGACGATCTGCGGGATCACATCGCCGGCGCGCTGCACGATCACGTCGTCGCCCTCGCGGATGTCCTTGCGGTTGATGTCCTCTTCGTTGTGCAACGTCGCCCGCGAGACGGTGACGCCGCCGACCTCGACGGGCTCGAGCATCGCCCAGGGGTTGAGCGCCCCGGTCCGGCCGACGCGAATGGCGATCTTGTGCAGCCGCGTCGTTGCGGTCATCGGCGCCCATTTGAACGCGCGCGCCCACCGCGGCCGCTGGTGCAGCGCTCCGAGCGCGCGCTGCTGCCCGAGGTCGTCGACCTTGATCACGATGCCGTCGATCTCGTAGTCGAGCTCGGAGCGCTTCCGCTCCCAGAGCCGGCAGGCCTGCGCCACCGCCTCGACCGTCTCGAGCCGCTCCGCGAACGGGTTGATCGGGAAGCCGTGTGCGCGCAGCCATTGCAGCGTCTCCCAGTGGGAGCCGAGCTCGACCCCGTCGTGCGCACCGACGCCGTACACCCAGAAGGAAAGCGGGCGGCTCGCGGTGATCGCGGAGTTCTTCTGCCGCAGCGAGCCGGCAGCAGCGTTGCGCGGATTCGGTGCGAGCTTCTGCTCGCTCCCGGCAAGCCGCTCGTTCAGCTCGCGGAAGCCGGACAGCGGCATGTACACCTCGCCGCGCACTTCGACGACCGCCGGGGCGTCGTCACCGAGCAGCTGCAGCGGGATCGACGGGATCGTGCGGAGATTGACGGTGACGTCCTCGCCGACTTCGCCGTCGCCGCGCGTTGCACCGCGTACGAACACGCCGTTCTCGTAGGTGAGGTTGATTGCGAGCCCGTCGATCTTCGGCTCGATCACGTACCCCACCAGCTCGTCGGTGTCGAGCCGCTTCGCGACGTCGTCGGTCCACTTGAGGATCGCCTCGTCGGTCGTCACCTTCTCCAGCGAGCCCATCGCCGTCAGGTGGCGCACCTTCACGAACTTCGCCGATGGCGGCGCGCCGACGCGCTGGGTCGGCGAATCCGGCGTCAGGAGCTTCGGATTCGCCTGCTCGAGCGCAACCAGCTCGTCGTACGCGCGGTCGTACGTGGCGTCGTCGACGGAGGGGGCGTCGAGCACGTGGTACTCGTGCAGCCACCGGTTGAGCTGACGGCGAAGCTCGGCGGCGCGTTTCTCAGAGCTCATTTCGAAAGCTCGGCAAGCAGTTCCTCGGCGGTGTCGACGACGGCGTCGGCGTCGCCCAATGCGGCGCGGTCGTGGATCCGCCCCCACGTGACGCCGATCGCCCGGAGGCCGCCGGCTCGCGCCGCCTGCATGTCGTAGGGCGAGTCGCCGACGTACGCCGCCTGGTCGGGGGTCGCCTCGAGCCGCTCGAGCGCCAGCAGCAGGGGCGCGGGGTGCGGCTTGTGCAGCTCGGTCTCGTCGCCGCCGACGACGGTGTCGAAGAAGTGCGCGATCGGCAGTCGTGCGAAGGCGAGGTCGACTGTCGAGCGGCGCTTGGCGGTGACCAGGCCGAGCAGGCGGCCTTCGCCGCGCAAGGTGCCAAGCGCGCTCTCGATGCCCGCGAAGATCTCGAGCTCCTCGTGGAGCGGCTCGTTGTGGGCGCGGTAGACGCGGACGAGCTCCTCGACACGGTCTGGCGCGAACGCCTCCATCTGTGCCTCCAGGCCCGGCCCGCCGACGTTCGCCATCAGCTCCTCCTCGGAGTAGCTCCGAGCCAGGACCGACTCGGTCGCGTGGCGCATCGAGGCGAGGATGATCCCACCGGAGTCGACGACGGTACCGTCGAAATCGAAGAGGACGACCGGGAAGCGCACGCGGCCGATCCTAGCCGGGGCTCTAGGAGCGTTGGCGGGATGCCGTTCGTCTACGGCACAACCTGTATCCCGCCGACTCTCCTAAAGCCGCAACGTCTCGCGGAGCGAGCCGAGCAAGGCGCGACGGGGACGCGACGGCGCGAGGAACGACGAGACGCCGCTCCGCCTCCTCTTCGGTCAGCGAGACCGCCGCGTCGGCGGACTCCTCGGACCAGATGCTGAACCGGAACTGAGGCACCGTCTCTTCGTCTCCGAAGTACTGCGAGATGCGAAGCGCCTTGTGTACGTCGCCGGGGACTGCGGGATGCGGAGCGAAGAACTCGACGACTTTCCGCCGTTGCGGCGCCGCGCACCAGGGACAGAACCGGAACCTGTCCTCGAGCCGATACCCGCAGTGGCGACACGGATGCACGTCGGGATTCTCCCCGCTCGCCGACCGAGATTCAACCGACCACGTCCTCGTAGGCGACGGCCGTCAGGAACAGGCCGTGCGCCGGGGCAGTGCGGCCGGCTTCGGTTCTCGGGCGGCCGGCGAGGAGCGGGAGGATCTCCTGGCGGCGGAGCATCGTGCCGACCAGGGAGCGCACCATGTGGCGGAGGAATGAGTCGCCCGTGATCTCGAACGCGACCACGTTCTCGTCCACCTCGAGCCAATCCGCCGCGAACACGGTCCGGACGAACGTCGAATGCTGGGTCTCCGTGGGCGTGAAGGCGCGGAAGTCGTGCTTGCCGACCAACGGCAGCGCCGCGGCCCGAAGCGACTCGAGGTCGAGCGGAGCGGGATGCCAGAGCGCTCGCGTCGCCTCGAGCGCCGAGCGTTCCCGGCGCCGCCACACGCGGTAGCGGTACGACCGCGAGCGCGCGTCGAATCGCGCGTGAAAGTCGGGCGGGGCTTCTTCGGCGGAGCTGATCGCGAGATCCGGCGGCAAGAACGCGTTGAGCGCGCCGGCCGCGCGTCCGGGAGGCGGTCCCCCGGCGACGTCGACCGAGACGACGTTCGCGAGCGCATGCACGCCCGCGTCGGTGCGCCCCGCCACGGCCAAGCCGCTCGAACCAGGCTCGTAGACCCGCCCGAGCGCATGCTCCAACTCGGCCTCGACGGTGCGCTCCCCGGGCTGCGTCGCCCAGCCGCGGAAGGCGGCGCCGTCGTACTCGACCGTTAGCTTCAGGCGCACGTCAGGGTCGCCTGCGCCTGGTTGTAAGGTTTGCCTTCTGCTCTAGTCACTTGGCATCGCTCAGCTATACTCTAGTCTTGTCCGACGAGCATCACTTTCTCCTGCAGCGCGTCCAGCCGGCGATGGTGGGGTTGATCGATGGCTCGCTCTCCACGCTTGCGCCGATCTTCTCGGTCGCGCTCGTCAGCCACAACCCCCTCTACGCGTTCGCGGCGGGGCTCGCGACGTCGATCGGCGCCGCGATCTCGATGGCCTTCTCCGAGGGGCTCTCCGACACCGGTGAGCTGACCGGGCGCGGCAGCCCGGTCGTGCGCGGCTCGATCACGGGCGCAGGGACGTTCCTCGGCGGGATCCTGCACACACTCCCGTTCCTGCTACCGAGCTACCACGTTGCGATCGTGACCGCGATCGTGGTGGTCGCCTTCGAGCTAGTCGGACTTGCGTGGATCCGCTGGCGGTTCTTCGGGACCAGCTTCACCAAGTCCCTCGGGCTCGTCAGCTTCGCCGGCGTCGTCATCGCCGTCGTCGGCGCTCTCGTCGGCGCCGGCGTCTAGCGGCTCCTCCTCCAGCTGCTCGTCGTCCTCCTGCTGCTCGTCGTCCTCCGGCACCTCAGTCTCGACGACCAGAGCGGCCGGGACCGGCGTGCGCTCTTCGCGCTGGGACGTGACGTACTCCTCGTCGACGAGCTCGAGATACGCCATCTCGGCGGCGTCACCGGCGCGCGGACCGATCTTGATGATCCGCGCGTAACCGCCCGGACGATCCTTGAACCGTGGCGCCACCTCGGCGAACAGCTTGTGCACGACGTCGCGTGAGCGCAGGAACGCCGTCGCCTGCCGGCGCGCGTGCAGGTCGCCGCGCCGGCCGAGCGTGATCATCTGCTCGGCAATCGGCTTGACAGCCTTCGCCTTGGTGACGGTGGTCTTGATACGCCCGTGTTCGATCAGCGCACCCGCAAGGTTCGAATAGAGCGCCTTGCGGTGCGCCGAATCGCGCCCGAGCTTCTTGCCGACTCGCTGGTGACGCACGCCGGCTCCTACGCCTCGAGGCCGTTCATCGAGCCGCCGCGGAGCGTGAGGCCGTGCTGCTGCAGCGTTTCCTTGACCTCTTCGATCGACTTCTTGCCGAAGTTCGGGATCGCAGCGAGCTCGGACTCGGACTTCGTGACGAGGTCGCCGATCGTCTCGATGCCGACGCGCTTCAGGCAGTTGTACGAGCGGACGCCGAGCTCGAGCTCCTCGATCGGGAAGTTCTCCATGCCGCCGGCCAGCGAGATGCCGCCGGCGTCGAGACCGCCGTCGGGCGTGACCGCCGCCGACTCGCCGAAGCCTTCGATCCGCTCGAGGTCGGTGAAGATCGCGAGCTGCCGGATCAGGATCTCCGCAGCCTCGCCGATCGCGTCCTTCGGGTCGATCGACCCGTTGGTCGTGACGTCGAGGATCAGCTTGTCGTAGTCAGTGCGCTGGCCGACGCGCGCCGCCTCCACGTCGTAGGAGACGCGGTTGATCGGCGAGAACATCGAGTCGACCGGGATGACGCCGATCGTATGCGCCTGACCCCGGTTGCCCTCGGCGGGCAGGTAGCCCCGGCCGCGGCCGATCGTCAGCGTGATCTCGAGGCGGCCCTTCGAGGAGAGGTTCGCGATCTCGAGCTCCGGGTTCAGGATCTCGAGGTCGGCGGGCGCCTCGATGTCAGCGGCGGTGACGACGCTCTCGCCACGCTTCGCCAGGCGAACCTCCACCTCCGGCGACTCTCCATGGAGGATGCAGACGAGCTGCTTCAGGTTCAGGATGATGTCCGTCACGTCCTCGCGGACGCCCAGAAGCGTGGTGAACTCGTGAGCGACGCCCTCGATCTTGACCGAGGTGACGGCCGCACCCTCGAGCGAGGAGAGCAGCACCCGGCGCAACGAGTTGCCGAACGTGTAGCCGAAGCCACGATCGAGCGGCTCGATCACGAAGACACCGCGGTCCTCGTTGACCTCCTCGTGCGTAATTTTCGGAATCTGGAAATCGGTCGCGCGTACTGCCAAGTCTTTCTCCTTTTCTAGCGAGTAGCGGGCAGCGCTACTTGCTGTAGAGCTCGACGATCAACTGTTCCGACACCGGCGTGTCGATCTCGGCGCGCTCGGGCCACTTCAGCACCGTGCCGGTCAACCCGTCGTGGTCCGCTTGCAGCCACGGGGCGACGGCGGCGGTGAGGTCGGTCGCGTCGCGGACGATCTGCTCAGCGGTCGACCCGTTCTTCAACGTCACGACGTCATCCGGTTTCACCTGGTAGCTCGGGATGTTGACGCGGCGGCCGTTCACGAAGAAGTGCCCGTGACGGACGAGTTGGCGCGCCTGGGCGCGCGACGCCGCGAAGCCGAGGCGGTACACGACGTTGTCGAGCCGCGTCTCGAGCATGCGCAGGAGGTTCTCACCGGTGATGCCACCTTGCTTGTTCGCCTTCTCGTAGTAGTTGCGGAACTGCGTCTCGAGCAGCCCGTAGTAGCGGCGCGCCTTTTGCTTCTCGCGCAACTGCAACAGGTACTCGCTCTGCTTGATCCGGCCGCGCCCGTGCTCACCCGGCGGATACGAGCGGCGCTCGATCGCGCACTTCTCGGTCAGGCAGCGCTCGCCCTTCAAAAAGAGCTTCATGCCCTCCCGGCGGCACTGCTTGCACTTCGGTGAGGTATCGCGAGCCACTAAACGCGCCTCCGCTTCTTCTGGCGGACGCCGTTGTGTGCCTGCGGCGAGACGTCCTTCACTCCGAGGATCTCGAGCCCGGCCGCCTGGAGCGAGCGGATCGCCGTCTCACGGCCGGAGCCGGGGCCCTTCACGAAGACCTCGACCTTCTGCAGGCCGTGCTCCATGCCCTTACGAGCGGCCGAGTCCGCGGTCACCTGGGCCGCGAACGGCGTCGACTTCCGCGAGCCCTTGAAACCGGCCGAGCCGGCGGACTCCCAGACGATCACGTTGCCGTCCTTGTCGGTCAGCGCGACGATCGTGTTGTTGAACGACGTCTTGATGTGCGCCTGGCCGATCGCGATGTTCTTGCGGACACGGCGGCGCGTGCGACCGCGGGTCGCAGCCTTGCGGGGAGGCGCCATTAGGTCTTCGCCTTCTTGCCGCGGCCGACGGTCTTCTTGGGGCCCTTGCGGGTGCGGGCGTTCGTCTTCGTGCGCTGGCCACGGGCCGGCAGGTTGCGCCGGTGGCGGAGGCCGCGGTACGAGCCGATCTCCTGCAGGCGCTTGATCGCCTGGGTGCGCTCGCGGCGCAGGTCGCCCTCGACCTGCTCGTTGGCGTCGATGTAGTCCCGGAGCTTCGCGACCTCTTCCTCGGTCAGGTCACGAACCTTCGTGTCGGGCGAGAGGCCGAGCGCGACGCAGATCTTCTGAGCGGTCGGCTGGCCGATCCCGAAGATGTAGGTCAGCCCGATCTCGAGCCGTTTCTGATTCGGGAGGTTCACACCTGCGATACGAGCCAATTCTCTCCTTTATCCCTGCCGCTGCTTGTGGCGCGGGTTCGTGCAGATGACCATGGTGCGCCCATGCCGCTTGATCACGCGGCAGCGCTCGCACATGGGCTTGACGGAAGGACGGACTTTCATGAGAAGGGGACGCGCACAGGCTTCCGCCTGCCGACGCGGGTCGTCATCGTACCAGGACCCTTGTGCCCTGAGTCAGGATTCGCGGGCCTTCGGCGGTGATCGCGACCGTGTGCTCGAAGTGGGCCGCGAGCGACCCGTCGACGGTCGAGATCGACCATTCGTCGTCGTGGATGTAGACGTCGGGATCGCCGGCGGTGATCATCGGCTCGATCGCGAGGGTCATCCCCTCCCGGAGTTCCGGGCCGCGCTGGGCCGACACGAAGTTGGGCACCTGCGGATCCTCGTGCATCGACCGCCCGACCCCGTGACCGACCAGGCTCCGGATGACCCCGAAACCGGCCTCTTCAGTGACTGCCTGGACCGCCCGCGAGATATCGCCGATCGTGTTGCCGGGACGGGCCTGGTCGATGCCGGCTTCGAGGGCGCTCCGGCAGACGTCGAGGAGGCGCTGCGCGGCGGGTGAGATCGCCCCGACGGGGAACGTCCACGCCGAGTCCGCGACGAAGCCGTCGAGCGTGACCCCGACATCGACCGAGAGCACATCGCCGTCGGCGAGGGCCACTGCCCCAGGAATCCCGTGCACGACCATGTCATTCGGCGAGAGGCACGTGGCGGCGGGATAGCCGCGGTACCCCTTGAAGGTGGGCTCGCCGCCCGCGGCACGGATGAACTCCTCGGCGATCGCGTCCAGTTCGCCGGTGGTGACGCCAGGCTGGATCTGCTCTTCGAGCAACGCCAGGGTCCCGGCGACGACGACGCCGGCGCGTGCCATCGTCTCGATCTCCTGCTGCGACTTGCGGATGATCACACTGTTCCCTTCAGCTGCGACGCCTCGACCTGCCGAAGCGATGCCTCGACCTCGCGCCAGACCTCCTCGACCGATCTGGCCGCATGAATCGGTACCAGCTTGCCAGTCGTGCGGTAGTGCTCGACGACGGCTTCGGTCTCGGTGTGGTAGGTCACCAGCCGCCGTGCGATCACTTCGCGGGTGTCGTCGCTCCGGTTCTCGATCCCGGCTCGTCGGAGGGCGCGCTCCATGCTGACCGAGTCGGGAACGTCGAAGAAGAGGATCGCGTCGAGCTCACGCCCGATCTCGCGCAGCATGTCGTCGAGCTCGCGGGCCTGCGTCAGGTTGCGCGGGAAGCCGTCGAGCACGAAGCCCGCGCCGGTGTCGTCCTCGGACAGCCGCTCGCGGATCAGCGAGACCGTCAGCTCGTCGGGGACGAGAATCCCGTCGGCGAGCAGCGGCGCGACCTGCCGGCCGAGCGGCGTGCCGGCGGCGATCGCCGCCCGGAACATGTCGCCCGTCGCGATGTGCGGGACCTCGTAGTTGGAAGAGATGCGCTTGGCCTGCGTCCCCTTCCCGGCACCCTGGGGACCCAGGACGAGCAGGTTCACCGCAGGAAGCCCTCGTAGTTCCGCATCATCATCTGGGACTCCATCTGGCGCATCGTGTCGAGCGCAACGCCGACCACGATCAGCACCGAGGTTCCACCGAGGGCGCGCGACGTGGCGGTCGAAAATCCGAAGTTGTTGATGAACACCGACGGCAGCACCGCGACGGCTGCGAGGAAGAACGAACCGGGCAGCGTCAGCCGGGTGAGCACGCGGTCGAGGTACTGCGCGGTCGGCGGGCCGGGACGGATGCCGGGGATGTAGCCGCCGTACTTGCGCAGGTTGTCGGCCTGGTCGACCGGGTTGAACTGGACTGCCGTGTAGAAGTAGGTGAAGACGATGATCAACAGCGCCTCGACGAGCAGGTACGTCCAGGAGCTCGGCGAGAAGTGCACGTTGATGAACGACTGGGTTCCCGGCGCGAACGAGCTGATCGTCTGCGGCAACGCCAGCACCGCCGCGGCGAAGATGACCGGAATGACTCCGGCCATGTTGACGCGTAGCGGCATGTAGGTGGAGCCGCCCGATGTCTGGCGGCGACCCATCATCCGCTTGGCGTACTGAATCGGAATCCGCCGCTGGCCCTCTTGCACGAAGACCACGGCCACGACCACGCCCAGGGCGATCAGTGGGAAGAACAGCTTCTCGGTGGGCGAGCCGTTGACCCAGGCGCTGATGCCGGCGGGCGCCGAGGTGAGGATCGAGGCGAAGATCAGCAGCGAGATGCCGTTGCCGATGCCGCGCTTCGTGATCATCTCGCCCATCCACATCAGAAGCGTCGTGCCCGCGGTCAGCGTGACCACGATCAGGACGAGCCGCCCCGGGTTGCCCGAGAGCGCACCCTGCTTGTGGAAGAGGAACGCGTACCCCGTGCCCTGAGCCGCGGCCAGCACGACCGTCAGGTAGCGCGTGTACTGGTTGATCTTGGCGGACCCGGACTCGCCCTCCTTCTGCAGCTGCTCGAGCGTCGGGATGACGACCGTCAGGAGCTGCAGGATGATCGACGCCGTGACGTACGGCATGATCCCGAGCGCGAAGATCGAGAAACGGGAGAGCGACGAGCCCGAGAAGAGGTTCAGCAGTCCGAGCAGCGAGCCGCCTTTGCCGTTGAAGAAGTTCTGGATCTGCTGCGAATCGACCCCCGGCGCGGGCATGAACGAGCCGAGCCGGTAGGCGGAGAGCACAACGGCGGTGAACAGGAGCCGGCGACGCAGCTCCGGGACCCGCCAGGCGTTGGCGAGCCAACTGAACAACTAGGCGTCCTCGGCGGGAGCTTCGGTCGCTTCGGTCTCGGCCGGGGAGCGGGTGCGACCCTCCGGACGGCGCTTCATGTTCTTGGGCTTGCGCACCTTCGGCTCCTTGAGAAGCGTCAGCGTGCCACCAGAGGCCTCGACCTTCTCGCGCGCGGTCGCCGAGGCGCCGTGCACGGTGATCTGCAGCTTCTTCGTCAGCTCGCCGACGCCGAGCAATTTGACGTCCTTGCGCAGCGTCCGGATCAGGCCCTTTGCCTTGAGCGACTCGGGTGTGACCTCGTCGCCGGCGTCGAAGCGGGCCTCGAGGTCGCGCAGGTTGACCGGCTGGGTGTACGTGCGGAACGGCCCGATCGGCATCGCGTCGGCGGACGTGTTCCCGCGGAGCTTGGCCGTGCGCATGTGCAGCGGCATCTGGCCGCCCTCGAAGCCGGCGCGCATGGCATGTGAGCCCGAGCGCGACTTCTGGCCTTTGATCCCACGGCCCGAATAGCGGCCCTTGCCGGAGCCGAGGCCCCGGCCGACGCGCTTACGGTCCTGCCGCGGCTGCGCGGGCTGCAGGTTCGAGAGGTTCAGATCTCCGGCCATTTCTACTGCTCCTCCACCTTGACGAGATGGCGCACCTTGCGAAGCATGCCAGCGATCACAGGTGTGTCGTCCTGCTCGGCGGTGCGGCCGATCTTGCCAAGGCCGAGTGCCCGCAACGTGCCGCGGTGACGCTCGGACTGACCGATCTGGCTACGAACTTGCGTCAGCTTCAGCTTCGGCATCCGCAACCACCTCCGCCGGCCTCTTGTAGGGCAGCACCTCGGCGATCGTCTTGCCGCGAGCCCTGGCAACGTCTTCCGGGCGGCGCAGCTGGCGCAGCGCCTGCTCGGCGGCCTTCAGCATGTTGATCGGGTTCGTGGTGCCGAGCGACTTCGCCAGCACGTCGTGGATCCCGCCGAGCTCGAGCACCGCGCGCACTCCGCCCCCGGCGATCACACCGGTGCCGGGCGACGCCGGGCGCAGCAGCACTCTGGCCGCGTCGAAGCGACCGAGCGATTCGTGCGTGATCGTCTGGCCGTGCTTCGCGACGGTGAACATGTTCTTCTTCGCGTCGTCGACGGCCTTCGAGATCGCGAGCGGGACTTCGCGTGCCTTGCCGTAGCCGACACCGACCCGGTCGACCTCGTCGCCGATCACGACCAGCGCCGTGAACGAGAAACGCCGGCCACCCTTGACGACCTTGGCGACGCGGTTGATCTCGACCACGCGCTCCTTCAGCTCTCTGGTCTCGACGAACTCAGTTGCCACTAGAAAGTCAGACCTCCTTCACGCGCGCTTTCGGCGAGCGCCTTGACGCGTCCGTGGTACAGGTAGCCGCTGCGGTCGAAGACGACGCTCGAGACGCCGGCCTGTTTGGCTGCTTCGGCGAGTCGTTTCCCGATCTCGGCCGCCTGCTCTGTCTTGTCGCCCTTGAAAGACTTCGGCAAGCCCGTCCAGTTACACGACGCGACCGTCTTACCGGCGTCGTCGTCGATGAGCTGGGCAAAGATGCCATGGTTCGAGCGGAAAACGGTCAGGCGCGGACGCTCTGCGGTGCCGCGGATCTTCCCGCGCACC
This sequence comes from Gaiellaceae bacterium, assembly GCA_036006925.1. Taxonomy (GTDB): domain Bacteria; phylum Actinomycetota; class Thermoleophilia; order Gaiellales; family Gaiellaceae; genus PALSA-600. Next base: position 7,118 of record DASYPH010000167.1, on the reverse strand, counting down.
CGGCGATGCCGACGGAGGCGAAGCTCACGGGCGGTGATCTTGCTCATACCCGCTCCGGCGTCGGCAAAGCCGGCACCTGCGCTCCCTTAACGCCTCCGTCGAGCCGACGGCTCATGCGCGCTTCCCGACCTTCCGGCGAACGTGCTCGCCCTCGTAACGAATTCCCTTGCCCTTGTAGGGCTCCGGCGGACGAACCTTGCGAATCTCCGCAGCGGTCTGCCCGACCATCTGCTTGTCGATGCCGCGCACGACGACCTGCGTCGGGACAGGCACCTCGAAGCTGATGCCGGTGCGCGGCGTGATGCGCACCGAGTGCGAGTAGCCGACCTGGAGCTCGAGGTTCTCACCGGAGAGCGCGGCGCGGTACCCGACGCCCTGGATCTCGAGCTTCTTCTCGAAGCCCTGGGTGACGCCCTCGACCATATTCGCGATCAGCGTCCGCGTCAGACCGTGCAGCGCGCGATCCTCGCCCCGTTCCGTCGGGCGGACAACCGAGATCGCCCCTTCCTCCTGGGTGATCTGCATGCGCTGCGGCACGACCTGCCGCAGTTCGCCCTTCGGGCCAGAGACGGTGACGCGCCCCGGATCGACCGAGACGATCACGCCGGCAGGGACTTCGATGGGCTTCTTACCGATGCGAGACACTGTTCTTCCTCAAGCTCTCCGGGTTACCAGACGAAACAGATGACTTCGCCGCCGATGCCTTCGGCCTCGGCGGTGCGGCTGGTGACGACGCCGCGGGACGTGGACAGGATGGCGGTGCCCATGCCGCCGAGCACGCGCGGCAGGCGGTCCTTGCCGGCGTAGATGCGGCGACCAGGCTTCGAGATGCGCTTCAGGTCGGTGAGCACCCGCTCGCGGCTCCGGCCGTACTTGAGCTCGACGACGAGCTTCGCATGGGTGCCTTCGCCGCCTTCGGCGACGTGGAAGTCGCGGATGTAGCCCTCCTCCTTGAGGATGCGGGCGATCTCGACCTTCAACTTCGAGTTGGGCATCTCGGCACGATCGTGCAGCGCCTTGTTGGCGTTGCGGATGCGCGTGAGCATGTCGGCTACTGGATCAGTGAGCATTGTTGTTCTCCTACCACGAGCTCTTCGTCATGCCCGGGATGACGCCCTCGTGGGCGAGCTCCCGCAGGCAGATCCGGCAGAGCCCGAACTTCTTGAAGACGGCGCGCGGGCGCCCGCAGCGGTTGCAGCGGGTGTAGTTGCGCACCTTGAACTTCGCGGGCCTTGCGGCTTTCACTCTCAGCGACTTCTTCGCCACGCCTACCTCATCTCTCGCTTCCAGCGGCCGCGAACGGCAGGCCGAGCCCCGTGAGGAGCGCGCGCGCCTGCTCGTCGTCCGCCGCAGTCGTCGTGATCGCGACGTCGAGGCCGCGAACCTGGTTGATGCTGTCGTAGTCGATCTCCGGAAAGATGATCTGCTCGCGAATACCGAGCGAGTAGTTGCCGCGACCGTCGAACGAGTCGGGGCTGAGGCCACGAAAGTCTCGGATGCGCGGCAGCGCGATCGACACGAGCCGGTCGAGGAACTCCCACATCCGGTCGCCGCGCAGCGTCACCTTGACGCCGATGGGCATCCCGTCGCGGATCTTGAACTGCGCGATCGACTTGCGGGCGCGGCGCACCTGCGCGCGCTGGCCGGCGATGATCGTCAGTTCTTCGAGCGCCGCGTCGATCTGCTTCGCATCGGTCTTGCCTTCGCCGACGCCCATGTTGAGCGTGATCTTGGCGATCGTCGGCGCCTGCATGATCGACGAGTGACCCAGCTGCTCCTGCAGTTGGGGACGCAGCTCGTCGTTGTAGCGCTGCTTGAGGCGCGGCGTGTATGTCTCCTGGACGGTCGCGGTCACCGGTCGATCTCCTGGCCGCAGCCTTCGCGCTTGCAGACACGCACCTTGACGTGGTCGCCGCCCTTGGTGTCCTTGAAGCGGTAGCCGACACGGGTCGGCAGCTTGCAGGTCGGGCAGACGAGCATCACGTTCGACGACGAGACCGCTGCGGGGATCGAGATGATCCCGCCGGGCGCGATCTGGGTGCCGCCCATGCGGTTCGAGTCACGGATCGGCCGCGGTTTCTGGTGCTTCTTGAGGATGTTCAGGTTCTCGACGACGACCTTGCCGTCACGCGGGCGCGCCTCGACGATCCGCCCCTGCTTGCCCCGATCCTTACCGGACAGCATCTGGACGGTGTCACCCTTCTTGAGTTTGAGTGTCGTTGTCATCTAGAGCACCTCTGGAGCCAGACTCACGATCTTCATGAAGTTCTTCTCGCGCAACTCGCGGGCGACCGGCCCGAAGATGCGCGTGCCGCGAGGGTTGCGCTGCCCGTCGATGATCACGGCGGCGTTCTCGTCGAACGCGATCAGTGTCCCGTCGTCACGGCCGAAAGGCTTCTTCGTCCGCACAACGACGGCCTTCACCACTTCGCCCTTCTTGACCGTCCCCTGCGGGGCTGCGGCCTTGACGGTCGCCGTGATGATGTCGCCGACGCGCGCGTAGCGGCGGCGAGAGCCGCCTGCGACGCGGATGCAGAGTAGCTCACGAGCACCGGTGTTGTCGGCGACCTTGAGACGCGATTCTTGTTGGATCACAGACGGCCACCTCCCACGCAGGTCGTGCGCTGGGACGGCGAAAACCGAGCAGCGCAAGGACGCAGGGAGTGTTCGTAGCTGAAAGCTACGGACGCGACTGAGGACGCGGCGATGCGACGGTTTGCAGCCGTATCCCGCGTGCGAGCTGTGTGGGTGGGGGTCGTCATTTAGCTTTCTCGACAATCTCAGCCAGACGCCAGCGCTTGAGCTTCGACAACGGCCGCGTCTCGATGATGCGGACCTTGTCGCCGACGCCGGCCGTGTTCGCCTCGTCGTGCGCGTGGAACCTGACCGTCGAACGGACGACCTTCTTGTACCGCGGATGGCTCTTGATCACGTCGACCTTGACGATGATCGTCTTGTCGCCCTTGTCGGAGACGACGACGCCGCGCCGCTCCTGGCGACGGCCCCGCTCGCTGTCGGGCTTCTCGGTCCGCGTGATCGGCTTGCGCTGCTTCGGCTTCTCGCGCACGACCTTCGTGCGCGTCCGCCGCTCGGCGCGCGGCACATGGCGGCCGGAGCGCTTCGGCTTCGCAGGTACTGCAGGCTCGGGGTCTGCTGCGGGCTCTGCCGCAGCTTCGGGCTCGGCCTCGACCGCTGGCTCGGGCTCAGCCTCGGCCGCGGCTTCCGGCTCAGCCGCAGCTTCGGGCTCGGCCTCTGGCTCGGCCGCAGCTTCGGGTTCGGCCTCCGACTCGGGCTCGGCCTCGGCTTCAGCCGCGACCTCGGGCTCGGTGTCAGCCACGACCTCGGCCACGGGCTCGGGAGCCGCAGCTTCCTCGGCGGCGGGCTCTTCGGCCACCGGCTCTTCGGCGACAGCCTCGGTCACCTCGGCCTCGACGGCCGGCTCTTCGATCTTCTCGGTTTTCTTCTTCTTCTCAGCCATCTAGCTCTGCACTTTCTGTGTTGAACCGTTTCGGTCGTGCTGCACTGTCAAGATGCGGGCGATCTCCCGCTTCGTCAGCTTCAGCCGCGTCGTGTTCTCGAGCGCGCCCGTCGCCGCCTGGAAGCGGAGGTTGAACAGTTCCTTGCGCGTGTCGGCGAGCCGGTGCTCCAGCTCGTCGTCGGTCAGATCGCGTAGGTCTCTAGCCCGCAAACAGATCACCACCCTCGCGCTTGACGAACTTCGTCCTCAGCGGAAGCTTCTGGCCCGCGAGGCGCAGCGCTTCCTTGGCCAGCGGCTCCGGAACACCGGACAGCTCGAACATGACGCGGCCGGGCTTCACCACGGCGACCCACCCTTCGGGCGAGCCCTTCCCCTTGCCCATGCGCGTCTCGGCCGGCTTCTTCGTGAACGGCTTGTCCGGGAAGATGTTGATCCAGACCTTGCCGCCGCGCTTGATCTTGCGCGTCATCGCGATCCGGGCCGCCTCGATTTGACGGTTCGTCACCCAGCCGGCTTCGAGGGACTTGATCCCGTAGTCGCCGAAGTGCACGACCGACTGGCCCTTCGTGTCGCCACGACGGCGGCCGCGGTGGTGCTTGCGAAACTTTGTCTTCTTGGGAAGCAACATCGGCTACTTCGTCTCCTCGCCGCCGGTCGCCTCGGGTGCTGGCGTCGGCTCGGGAGCCGGCGTCGTCGCCTCGGGTGCGGGCAGCTTCGTCTCGTCGACCGGCGGGCCTGTCTGCTCGGCCGGCTTCGGAGTGCTCTGCGTCCGGCCCCCGCCACCTGATCCACTGCGACCGCGGGGCGGGCGCCCGCCACCGGCACCGCCGCCGGGGCGCTGCTGTCCGCCGCGCTGGCCGGGACGGCCGCGGCGCACAGGGCCGAGGCCCTCGCGATCCTGGTTTCTGTTTCGGCCCGACTCGCGCGAGGCGCCGAGGCCCTCGGTGACGCCGCCGCGGCGACGCGCCGTGTCCTGGTCGCCGAGGCGAGTCTCCTTGCCGCCGCCGGGAACGCCGCCGTACCCCTCGGGCATGATCTCGCCCTTGTTGATCCAGACCTTGACGCCGATGCGGCCGGTCGGGGTCCGAGCCTCGACGAAGCCGTAATCGATGTCGGCGCGAATCGTGTGCAGCGGCACGCGGCCCTCGGAGTACTGCTCGGAGCGGCTCATCTCGGAGCCGCCGAGCCGGCCGGAGCACTGCACCTTGACGCCGGCTGCGCCGGAGCGGATCGCGGAGGCGAGCGAGCGCTTCATGGCGCGCCGGAACGACACGCGATTCTGGAGCTGCTCGGCGATCGACTGTGCGACGAGCTTGGCGTCGAGCTCGGGGCGCTTGATCTCGTTGATGTTGATGTGCACGTTCTTCTGGGTCATCGCGTGGACTTCTTTGCGCAGCGCGTCGACCTCGACACCGGACTTGCCGATGACGATTCCGGGGCGCGCGGTGTAGATGTCGATCGTGATCCGCTGCTTGTCCTTGCGGATCAGGATGTCCGACAGGCCCGCGTGCGACAGCTTCTTCAGGATGTGCTCGCGAATCTTGATGTCCTCGATGAGGGCGCCTGCGAACTCCTTCTTGCCGACCATCCAGTTCGACTTCCAGTCGTGGATGACGCCCACACGCAGACCGCCCGGATGAATCTTCTGTCCCATTAGCTTCCTGTCTCCTTCTGGGCGACCTGCACGGTGATGTGGCAGGTGCGCTTCATGATCCGGGAGGTGCGGCCGCGCGCACGTGCGCGCCAGCGCTTGAGCGTCGGGCCTTCGTCGACGAAGACCGAGTGGACGACCAGATCGTCGCCGTTCCAGTGCAGAGCCGGGTTCGACTCGGCGTTCGCCACGGCCGAGCGCAGGACCTTCTCGACGTCGTGGGCGGCCGCGCGCTCGGTGAACGCGAGGATCGTGCGAGCTTCGGGCACGCTGCGCCCGCGGATGTGATCCGCGACGAGCCGGGCCTTACGCGGCGAGACCCGCACGAACTTCGCCACCGCCTGCACCGTTCTCGGAGCTGCAACGGCTTTCCCCGCTCCGGCGCCGGCCGAGCCGACACCTGCGCTCTTGCGCGACTCCGTCAAGCCTACGTCGCGTGCCATTACCGCTTCTTCACCTGCGTCTTCTGGTCGCCGGCGTGGCCACGGAAGTGGCGGGTCGGCGCGAACTCGCCGAGCTTGTGCCCGACCATCTGCTCGGAGATGAACACCGGCACGTGCTTGCGGCCGTCGTGGACCGCGACCGTGTGCCCGACCATCTGCGGGAAGACGGTCGACGTGCGCGACCACGTACGAATCATCTGCTTCGAGCCCGAGTCGTTCATCGACTCGATCCTCGCCAACAGGCGCTCTTCGACGAACGGGCCTTTCTTGCTTGATCTACTCAACGCTTGTCCTTCCCGCGGCGGCGGCCGCGCACGATCAGCTTGTCCGATTCCTTGTGCTTCGAGCGGGTGCGCTTGCCGAGCGTCGGCACGCCCCACGGGGTGACCGGATGCCGGCCGCCCTTCGACTTGCCTTCACCACCGCCGTGCGGGTGGTCGACCGGGTTCATGGCCGAGCCGCGGACGGCGGGACGCTTGCCCAGCCAGCGGCTACGGCCGGCCTTGCCGATCGTCACGTTCCCGTGCTCGACGTTTCCGACCTGGCCGACGGTCGCGCGGCAGGTGAGCAGCACGCGGCGCATCTCCCCCGAGGGAAGCCGCAGCGTCGCGTAGTCGCCGTCCTTCGCGACCAGCTGGATGCCGGAGCCTGCCGACCGGGCCATCTGGCCGCCCTTGCCCGGCTTCAGCTCGACGTTGTGTACGAGCGTGCCCGTCGGGATGTTCTCGAGCGGCAGCGCGTTGCCGGGCTTGATGTCTGCATCGGCGCCCGACTGAACGACCGACCCGACCCGCACGCCTGCGGGGGCCAGGATGTAGCTCTTGAAGCCGTCGGCGTAATGGAGCAGCGCGATGCGGGCCGACCGGTTCGGGTCGTACTCGATCGCGGCGACCTTCGCCGGCACGCCGTCCTTCGTCCGCTTGAAGTCGATCAGGCGGTAGCGGCGCTTGTGGCCGCCGCCCTGGTGCCGGGTCGTGATCCGGCCGAGGTTGTTGCGGCCGCCCTTCTTGGTCAGCTTCTCGGTGAGCGCCTTCTCGGGCCTCGACTTCGTGACGTCCGCGAAATCTGACACCGACATGTGCCGGCGGCCCGGGCTGGTCGGCTTGAACCTTCTGACGGGCATTACAGTTGGGCCCCTTCGAAGATCTCGATCGTGTCGCCGGCGCGCAACTGCACGATGGCCTTCTTCCAGCCGGGCTTCGTGCCCTTGAAGGCCCCGCGGCGCTTCGGCTTCGCCGGGACTGAGATCACGTTGACGCGGTCGACCTTGACCTCGAAGAGCTCCTCGATCGCCTGGCGGATCTGCGTCTTGTGCGCGTCTGAATGGACGCGGAACGTGTAGGTGCCACGCGTCGAGCCCTCATAGCTCTTCTCGCTGACGATCGGCGCGAGGACGATTTGGCTAGCGTGCATTACTGCGCCCTCCCGGTGACTGCCTCGAGTGCGGACTCGGTGACGAGCAGCGAGCGCGCCCAGACGACAGCCGAGACGTCGAGCTCGCTCGGCTCGACGATCGCGACGCGCTGCAGGTTGCGGAAGCTCTTGA
>DASYPH010000166.1:0-7931 GCA_036006925.1 Gaiellaceae bacterium | reverse complement strand
GGGCAACCCAACCGCGAACATGTGGTGCGCCCAGACGAGCATCGAGTAGAAGGCGATCCCGACGGTCGAGATCGCGACGGCCCGGTACCCGAAGATCGGCTTGCGTGCGAAGACGGGCAGCACCTCCGAGATGATCCCCATCGCCGGCAGGATCATGATGTACACCTCGGGGTGCCCGAAGAACCAGAAGACGTGCTGATAGAGGATTGGGCTGCCACCGTGCGCAGGGTCGAAGAAGTGCGTTCCCACCTGACGATCGAGCAGCATCAACGTCAGGCCCGCGGACAGCACCGGTAGGACGATCACGAGCATCCAGCCGTAGGTGACCATCGACCAGCAGAAGAGCGGGATGCGCATCCAGGACATGCCCGGCGTGCGCATGTTGTGGATGGTCACGACGAAGTTGATCGCGCCGGCGAGCGATGCCATCGAGAGGATGTGCAGGCCGAGGATCCAGAGGTCCTGGCCGTTCCCGGGCGAGTGCAGGGTCGACAGCGGCGTGTAGGCGGTCCAGCCGCTCGCCGCCGCGCCGCCCTTCGCGAAGAAGCTCGCGAACAGGACGATCCCGCCGAGCAGGAAGAGCCAGTACGAGAGCGCGTTCAGACGCGGAAACGCCATGTCCCGCGCGCCGATCTGCAGCGGTACCAGGAAGTTGCCGAAGCCGGCGAGGATCGGGATGATGACGAGGAAGATCATCGTCGTCCCGTGGATCGTCACCACCTGGTTGTAGGAGTTCTTCGTCAGGAACGACTCGTCCGGCGTCGCGAGCTGGATGCGGATCAGCAGCGCCAGCACCCCGCCGAGCGCGAAGAAGACGAGGGACGTGCAGATGTAGAGGATCCCGATCCGCTTGTGGTCGACGGTCGTCAGCCAGGAGGCGACCTTGCCGCGACGCCAGTCGGCGCGGTAGGGGCGCGTGCTCTCGACGTTGACCGCCACTACTTCGCACCCGCGGTCGCGTATTGCTTCGTCCACGCGATCAGAGCGTCGAGCTGCGCGTCGGTCCAGTTCTTGCCGACCGCCGGCATCTGGCCCTGGCCGTTTCGCAGCAACGTCTCGATGCCCTTCCGGTCGGCGAGCAGCGGATTGCCGCCGAGCGCCGGGCCGATGTAGGCGTGGTCGAGCCGGTGGCACTTCTGGCAGACGCCCGTCCACTCTTCCTTGCCGAGCACGGGGCCGCCGGCGTTGGCTGCGCGCTTGCTGATGAACGCGTCGTACGTCGATCGTGGAACGACCTCGACGGTGCCGTCCATCAGCGCGTGCTGGATGCCGCAGAGCTCGGCGCAACGGGCGACGTACGTCCCGGCCGGCGCCTTGAACCAGGTCCGATTCGTGATGCCGGGGATGGCGTCGTACTTGCCGCCGAGGTCGGGCACCCACCACGAGTGATTGACGTCGTAGTCCAGCCCTTTGATCTCCTCGTGCACGACCTGATCCGCCGGTGCGATCATCCGGTCGATCGAGATGGCGCCGTTCGGGTAGCGGAAGAGCCAGTAGAACTGATGGCCCTCGACCGTGATCGTCGTCTGGTCTGCAGCCGCCGCCTTCGGTGCGTCGGCGATCCCCGGCAGCTCGTAGAAGACGAACGAGCCGATCGCGGCGAGGATCACCACCGGGATCACCGTCCAGATGATCTCGAGGCGCGTGGAGCCATGGAGCTGGAGACCTTCGGCCGAGCGTGGGCGCTTGCCGCGGCGGTACTTGATCATGAATGCGATCAGCACGCCCTCGACGAGCAGGAAGATGATGCCCGTGAAGATCGCGACGACGATGAACGTGTCGTTGATTCGGTGCGCGTTCGGAGAATGAGCGTTTGCCGGCAGGAAACCGGCGTTGCCCGCGTACGCGACACTCGCCGTCGCAAGCGCAACGAGGGTTGTGGCGAGTGTGGCAAACGCGGTCCTGCGCACGCGGCTGGCATCGTATAGCCGGTGGAACCGCGGAGTCAGGTCGACCTGCCGGACGGCGTCGGTGCCCCGTTCGAGGTCTTCGTGAACGGGGTCCAGCAGCAGCCGGGGGTCGACTTCACGCAGGTCGGCCGCACGCTCGTCTTCGGCCGTGAGTTGCGGCAGGAGGGGCGCCTCGGCTTCTGGCGCTGGCTGTCGATCTTCCTCGGCGTGGCAGGGACCTATCGCAGGAACGACACGGTCGATCTCGTCTATACGGCCGGTGGCCGCCGCGTGGTCGCGAGCCTGGCTACCAGGCCGGCCGCGCAGCCCGAATAGCCGGTCACTGCTAGGTTCCTCGCGGTTTGGCGACCGTCGATCCCACGCGCAGGCCGCCGCTCGCAGCGAGGATCCCTGAGCGCATGATTGCCGTGGTGGCGGTCGCCGGGTTGGTCGTGCTGTCGCTGCTGCTCCGGGCGACGCAGCTTCACGCCGGCTTCTGGATCGACGAGGGGATCTCGGTCGGCGTCGCGCACCATCACTGGACATCGATCCCGCACGTGCTGCGCCAGGACGGCTCGCCCCCGGCTTACTACATGCTGCTCGGCCTCTGGATCCGCGTCTTCGGTGACGGCGAAGCGGCGACGCACTCGCTCTCGCTCGTCTTCTCGCTCGCGTCGATTCCCGTGGCGTACTTCGCCGGGCGGAGCATCTTCGACCGGCGAACCGGCTTCGTGTGCGCACTGCTCGTCGCCGCGACGCCGTATCTCACCTACTACGCGCAGGAGACGCGCATGTACGCCTTCGAGGCGTTCCTGTCGCTCGTGGCGGTGCTGGCGTACGTGAACGGCATCGTGCGTGCGCGATATGGCTGGGCGGCGCTGCTCGTGCCGACGCTCGCGCTGATGGTCTACGGCCACAACTGGGCGCTGTTCTTCTGCCTGGCCCTGGCGATCGCGACCGTCCTCTACGTGCGGGAGCACCTGCGGCTGTTTGGGCTCGTCGCGGCCGGCGTCGCGCTGCTCTACCTGCCGTGGGTGCCGACGCTGCTCTCGCAGGCGAAGCACACCGGTGCGCCCTGGTCGACGCGGCCGAGCTTCCACGAGTTGTTCACCGCGACCGGAGCCGTGCTCGGCGGTGACGCGCCGTTCATTGCGTTCATCGTTGCGGCTGCCGTCGGATTCTCGTACTCACGCGACCGGATCGAGCGGCTGCTCGCGGTGCTCGTCGGTGGCACGGTCCTGATCGCCTGGCTGTCCTCGCAGATCTCACCGGCCTGGACGACGCGCTACTTCGCCGTCATCCTCGGCCCAGCTGTTCTCCTCGCCGCCGCGATCGTCACCCGGGCAGGGCGGGTGGGCGCGGTCGCGCTGATCGCGGTGCTTTTCCTCTGGTGGGGCTTCGGCGTCCGGAACGAGAAGGAGAACGCAAAGCAGATCGCCGCGCAGCTCGCGCCGTCCATGCAGCCCGGGGAGCTTGTCGTCTCGACCCACCCGGAGCAGGTGCCTGTGCTGCGGTACTACCTCGGCGGCGGTCTCCGCTGGGCGACGACATTGGGCCCCGTCGCGGATGCACAGGTCTTCGACTGGCGTGACGCCGTCTCACGCCTGAAGGCGGCGAAGCCCCGTGCGACCCTCGACCGTCTCATCGAGTCGGTCCCGCCGGGGCGACGGTTCGTCGTCGTCGAGCCCGTCTTCCGCGACTACCGCGCCTGGCAGGCGCCCTGGACGCGCCTGGTCTGGCAGCGCTCGCTCCAGTGGTCCGCGTTGCTCCAGCAGGACCGGCGGATCCGTCTCGAGCACCACTTCGCGACGAACGAGATCGCGCTCGACCGCAACTACTTCAAGCCGGTGCAGGCGTTCGTGTATCGCCGAGTTGGCTAGGGTAATGCGTCCGCGGGCGGTCTCTCGATCACGTGGACCTCGATGGACACGGACAACCCCCAGACAACGCTCGTGCTCGGCGGCGGCCCAGCCGGCCTGACCGCGGGCTACCTGCTCGGCAAGGCCGGACGGGACGTGATCGTCCTCGAGGCGGACGATCAGGTGGGCGGTCTCGCCAAGACCGTCGAGATCGACGGCTACCGCTTCGACCTCGGCGGGCACCGGTTCTTCACCAAGTCGACCGAGGTCGACCTGCTCTGGCACGAGATCCTCGGCGACGAGTTCCTACGGCGCCCGCGCATGTCGCGGATCTTCTGGAACAACCGCTACCTCGACTACCCCCTTCGCGGCTCCGACGTGATCCGCAAGCTCGGCCCGGTCGAGCTGACGCGCTGCATGGCGTCGTACCTGCGAGCGGCCGCCCGGCGCAACAAGGTCGACGAGTCGCTCGAGGACTGGGTCACGAACAGGTTCGGGCGGCGGCTGTTCGAGCTCTTCTTCAAGAGCTACAACGAGAAGGTCTGGGGAGTTCCGACGAGCGAGATCCGTGCCGAATGGGCGGCGCAGCGCATCCGCGGCCTGTCGTTCTTCTCCGCCGCCAAGGCTGCCTTCTTCGGCAACGAGGGCAACAAGGTCAAGAGCCTCATCTCGGAGTTCAACTACCCGCGGTTCGGGCCCGGGCAGATGTGGGACGCGATGACCAGTGCGATCGAGGCCGAGGGAGGCGAGGTGCTGCTCCGCTCGCCCGTGTCGCGCATCGAGCTCGCCGGCGGGCGCGTCGTCGAGGTCGCGGCCGGCGACGAGCTCTACGCACTGCCCGATCATGTGATCTCGTCGCTGCCGCTGCGCGAGACGGTGCTGATGGCATCGCCGCGCGCGCCGGAGCTCGTGCGCGAAGCAGCGGTCGGGCTTCGCTATCGCGACTTCATCAGCGTCGCACTCGTGGTCGACGGCGAGGATCTGTTCCCCGACAACTGGATCTACATCCATGAGCCGTCCGTGCGGGTCGGGCGCATCCAGAACTTCCGCTCGTGGTCGCCGTGGATGGTCCCGGATCCTACCAAGGCCTGCGTCGGTCTCGAGTACTTCTGCTTCGCCGGTGACGATCTCTGGACGATGAGCGACGACGATCTCGTCGAGCTCGCCGCGAGCGAGCTCGAGAAGCTCGGGCTGGCCTCGCGCGCGAGCGTCGAGCGCGGCTATGTCGTGCGGGTGCCGAAGGCGTACCCGATCTACGACGCCGACTACGCCAAGCGCGTCGCCGTGATCCGCACGTGGCTCGACGGCATCGAGAACCTGCAGCAAGTCGGGCGCAACGGCCTGCACCGCTACAACAACTCGGACCATTCGATGTTGACGGCGATGCGTGCGGTCGACAACCTGCTCGACGGCGACCATCACGACATCTGGGAAGTCAATGCGGAGAGCGTCTACCACGAGACACACGTGGCCGACGAGCATCCGTACCGCGCCGCTCCGACGACTCCCGAGATGCAGGCGCTCGAAGCCACGCACCCTGACTAGCTCGAAGAGGCTCCTGCTTCCAGGTGCGACGGTCGCGGCCGGCGTGCTGCTCGTCGCCGTTTCGCTCCAGACGGTCTGGTGGTCTCCGCTGAACGTCGACGAGGAGCTGACGCTGCGGATCGCAGACTTCTCGTTCGGCAACGTGTTCCACATCGTCTCGACCAAGCGCGGTGGCGGCCCGCTGCACTTCTGGCTCGAGCACTTCCTGCAAGGCTGGTGGCCCGGACTCGAGTCGCTGCGTTTCCCGTCGATCGTGTTCGCGTGCCTCGCGTTGCCGGCGGTCGCGCTGATCGCACGCGAGCTGATCGGCGAGCGAGGGGCCGCAGGCGTCGTGTTCCTGACGGCGGTCGCCCCGATCCCGGTCCTGTACACGACGTTCGGCCGGCCGCACACGATGCTCTTCGCCTGGCTGCAGTGGGGCACGGTGCTCGCGCTCAAGGCGGGCCGCGAGAGCAGCCGGCGCTGGTGGATCGCCGCCGGAGCTGTGCTCGGGCTCTCGGTGTTCGTGCATCCGACCGCGCCGCTCTACGCAATCACCGCCTTTGCCGCGGCTGCCGTCTACGTGCCGCGGTCGCCGCGCGCGGTCCTCCGCGAGGCATGGCCCGGCGCGGTCGCCCTCGTGGTCGCCTTCGGGCCGTACTACCTGCGCACCCTCCACGTCCTCAACGATCGGTATGCGGTGGGCAGCGGCAAGCCTGGCAGCCGCACCTTCACGGGGAGGCCGGTGTGGGAGGACGCGCTTCATTTCGTCGCGCCCGGCCGGCATGACCTCAACTACTTCACCGCGTTCGCGCTGCTCGGCGTGGCGACGCTCGTCGTCGCCCGCCGCAGCCGCGCACTCGCGTTCTGCGCGCTCACGATCGCGGGGCCAGTCCTGTTCTTCTCCGTCGTGCCCGCGAACGGCGACTCGGCGCTCTTCTTCGACCGCTACATGATCCCCGCCACGCCGGCGTTCCTGACGCTCGTCGTCGCAGGCTGTCTGGGCGTGGCGCGCTGGGCCGGCGCATGGCGACTGCTCGCACTCGTGATCCTCGTCACCGGGCTGGTTGCAATCGAGCTGCGGTTCGACGCGGACCGCCGGGACGGGCAGCGCGACATCCGGCTCGACGCCGTCACGGCAGCGGTGCGCCACGAGCCGGCGGGCACTGTCCTGTTCGGCTCGACGGGGACCAGCGGCGTCGCGTTCTCGTCGTTCGACTACGGGCACCCGGCGAATCTGCTCGACCGGTACCTCGCGTTGCGCGTTCCGTCGCTCGAATACGTCGACGACGACGCCTGCGGGCGTGCGGTCGGCTTCGTGCGCGGCAACACGCCGAAGCGTGGCCTCTGGCTCTTCTACGCCGCGGCGCCGGCCGAGCAGGCTGCGGCGCGTCGCGCGTTCGCGAAGCTGCCGGACGCAACCGCGCAGGAGGTTGCCGGAGGCTACTTCGTCGTCCGTTCAGGGCAGGCGCTGCCTCCCAGGGCCCTGGTCGCGCTCGGACGATCGCTGCGGCTCCGCTGGCGGTCCGCCGTGCCCCTGAACCGGCGGGTCGAAGAGCTGCTGCAGGCCGATCGGCAGCTGTTGCTGAGACCACCTGTCTGCACGCCGTACGGCGACCTCGGTGACCCTGACATCTCGCCCCACTGGCCGCCCGTCACGACGAACCACCAGTAGACAGCTCCTACGAGCCGCGCGGCAGCACGAAGAAGGCGATCGCGACGTACTGGCATCCCGCGGCCGCGATCGTGCAGAGATGGAACAGCTCGTGGTAGCCGAGGACGGTAGGTCGTGGGTCGGGACGCTTCAGGGCGTAGATGATCCCGCCGACGGTGTAGAGCAGACCGCCGACGAGAACCAGCGTCAGGCCCGTGGCGCCGACCTTCGCAAGCTGATTGATCGCGACGACGCCGATCCAGCCGAGTGTGAGGCCGATGAAGGCCGATAGGATCTTCGGCGACTTCACCCAGAACAGCTTCATCAAGATCGCGGCGAGAGCGCCCGTGTAGACGATCGCCAACACGGGGATCGCCCAGCCCTTCGACAACACGAGCAGGCCGAACGGGGTGTAGGTGCCCGCGATCAGGAGGTAGATGCCCGCGTGGTCGAGCCGGGCGAGCCACGAGCGGACGATCGGCGTCCAGGTCGGACGGTGGTAGAGCGCGCTCGCCCCGAAGCACGCGGCGAGGCAGGTCGAGAAGACGATTGCAGCAAGCCTGGCCCTGCCCGACTCGGCCGTGACGACCAGCGGCACCGCGAGCAGGAGGACGATGAAGAAGCCCACCTCATGGAACACGCCCCTGAGAGCCGGCTTGACTCGCGCTTCCATCTCGGTGGAAGCTACACTCACGCCCGAGAACTTGAGCGAGTCTGGATGGTGCGGGTCACCTTCTTGTCCGTTCACGAAGTTGGCAAGGAGGTGAAGGAAAACATGGCAACCGGAACCGTCAAGTGGTTCAACTCGGAGAAGGGGTACGGCTTCATCACGCCCGACGAGGGCGGCAAGGACCTCTTCGTCCATTTCAGCGCGATTCAGGGGAGCGGCTACAAGTCGCTCGATGAAGGCGCGAAGGTCGAGTACGAGGCGCAGGAGGGCGACAAGGGCCCTCAGGCTGCGAACGTCTCGGTCGTCGGCTAGTCCGGCTTCAGGCGGTGGGGGGG
>DASYPH010000165.1:0-8506 GCA_036006925.1 Gaiellaceae bacterium | reverse complement strand
CGGGAGCGGCTCGACGAGCTGCTCGATCTGGCTGCGGTCGGCATCGAGGATCTGCAGCGCTTCCAGGACCAGGCCATTGCCGCACCCCGTGACTGACGCTCACGCCTCGCGGGGCCGGGTCGGAGGACGTTGGCGCCGCTCGAGGTGACCCTCTGCTCGGGCAACGAGGGCAAGCTCGTCGAGGTGCGGGAGGCGTTGCCGGAGTGGGAGGTCGAGCTCCTCGACGCCCGGGACTACCCGGACGAGGACGGCGCCACCTACGTCGACAACGCCCGCATCAAGGCGCGGTTCGGTCGACGGACGGGTCCCGCCGACCGCTGGATGCTCGCCGACGATTCGGGGCTCGAACTGTCGGCGCTCGGCGGCCGACCCGGTGTGCAGACCGCGCGCTGGGCCGAGGGGCGCCACGTCGAACGCGCGCTCACGGCGCTCGACGGCTCCTCCGACCGGGGCGGCCGGTACGTCGCCGAGCTGGTGCTGCTGGCGCCCGACGGGCACGAGCTGCGCGGCACCGGAGTGCTCGAAGGGTCGATCGCCGCCGTGCCGGCCGGTCGCGGCGGCTTCGGCTTCGACCCGGTCTTCGTCCCGAGCGGCGAGACGCGAACGGTCGCCGAGCTCGGCGACGAGTGGAAGGCCGCGCACTCGCACCGTGCGCTGGCCGCGCAGGCGCTTCGGCTCGAACTCGCGCGCTACCGCGGCTCGTGACGCCCGTGGATCGTTCCTAACGTCTTACGACCCGTGTCCGACACCGGAGGGGGCCCCGCGCGGCCCAGCCGCTTCCGGCACGGCCGCGTCGGTCGGGTGGGCGCGGCGCGCCTGCCACCAGTTGACCTCGGCTCCGAGCACGATCACGTTCGCCATCACGTACAGCCAGACGAGCAGCACCGCCGGGCCGGACAGCGTCTGCAGCACTGGGTTGTGCTTCGAGACGTTCACGTACACCGGTAGCGCCTGGAAGGTCGCCTCCAGGATCACAGCAGCGGTCACGGCGCCGGGCAGCACCTCCCACGGCGTCAGGTCGACGTTCGTCAGGACGTAGTACGCCGACGAGAGGAAGACGAAGACGCCGAGCCCCGAGACGATGACCGTGATCAGCTTCGCGGTCACCGCGTCACCCTGGAAGCCGAGGTAGCGCTTCAGCACTTCCTGCCCGACCGAGCCGATCACGAGCGAGGCGAAGAGCGCGACGAGCAACCCGACCATCATCATCGTGGCGAGCGCCTTGCCGTGCAGGAAGCCGCGGTTCGGCCGGCCGTAGACGATGTTGAACGCGCTCTCGAGCACGCTGAAGAACGACAGGGACGACCAGAGCAGAAACGCACCGCCTACGATCCCGAGTGTCGTCGCGTTCCTCTGGATCCCACGTACGGCGCCGAGGATCGAGTCAACCGAGGTGCTCGGGAACGTCTTCGAGAGCTCGCGGACGAAGAACGATCCTTCGTCGGCCTGGTGAACGAGCCCGAGGAGTGCGAGCGCGAGGAACAGGAGCGGCACGAAGGAGAGGAGGGCGAAGTACGCGATCATCGCGGCGAGGTGGGTTCCCCGGTCGGCGAAGAACTTGCTGACGACCTGCCTCACGTGCGGCAGTATGCTCGCCGCAATGGACGCAGCACAGGCGATCGCCGATCTGACCGAGATCTCGCCCCAGGTTCGAGAGGTCGCGATCGTCGGTGCCGACGGTGCGCTCGTCGGCTCGAACGCCCCAGTCGGCGCCGCCGAACGGTTGGTAGCGGCCGCCGCGAAGCTCGTCGAGGAAGCGGAGCTCCTGCGACCTGGTATCGCACAGCTCGAGGCCGCGACGGTCAGCGGCAGTGTGTTCGTGGTGCGTGACGGTGGCCGCTTGATCGCCGCCACGACCACCCCGGAGCCGACCGTCGGCCTCGTCTTCTACGACCTGAAGACGTGTCTCCGCTCGGTCGAGGCGCCGCCGAAGAGGAAGCGCCGCCCCCCGGCGAAGAAGACGCAGCCGGAGGCCGACGATGCCACCGCGTAAGGTCGTGACCGGCTTTCTGCTGGCTGCCGGGTCGATTGCCGGCTCCGTCCTGGTGCGCCGTCGAGCCGCCCGCAAACGGGAGCGCGTCGATCTGTACGCCGAAGACGGCTCGATGTACTCGTACGCCGACGATTCGGCGGAGGCGGCACGCTTGCTTCCGATCGCCCGCGAGCTGTTCGCGCCGTGAGCGACCCCGAGCTCGGCCGCGCTCTGCGAGAGGCCGCGTACCTCGAGGGCGACTTCCTGCTGCGCTCGGGGCGGCGCTCGCGCTACTACCTCGACAAGTACCGCTTCGAGACGAGGCCCGACCTGCTCGGCCCGATCGGCGCCGCGATCGCGCGGGCCGTCGCCGAGCACGAGCCCGAAGCCACCAGGCTCGCCGGTCCCGAGTTGGGCGCCGTCGCGCTCGCTGCCGCCGCCTCGCTCGCCGGTGGCCTGCCATTCCTGATCGTGCGCGGCGAAGCGAAGGCGTACGGCACCGCGAACAGGCTCGAGGGTGTCTTCGAGCCGGGTGAGCGAGTGTGTCTCGTCGAGGACGTAGTCACGTCGGGCGGCGCTGCTCTCGAAGCGGTGCTGGCGCTGCGGGCCGCCGGATTGCTGCTCTCGACTGCGATCTGCGTGGTCGACCGGGAAGAAGGCGGGGCCGACACGCTCGCCCGTCACGGCGTCCGCCTGCGGCCGCTCTTCCTCGCCTCGCAGCTCCTGGCAGAGGCAAAAGCACCCGCAAATCCGCTTGGTTGAGCGGATTCGTCCGATTCCGTTGTTAGGGTTCCGGCCAAGGTCTGATTTCCCGGTCCCAACCACAGGAGGAGTTCGTTGACGAAGCAGGAGTTCATCCAGAAGGTCAGCCACAAGAGCGGGCTGTCTGCTCGCGATGCGGGCAAGGCCGTGGATGCGTTCATGGAGACCGTGACCGAGACTCTGAAGGGCGGGGACTCCGTCAACTTCACCGGTTTCGGGAAGTTCGCGGCCTCGCCGCGCGCCGCGCGTCAGGGTGTCAACCCACGCACGGGCGAGCGCGTCCAGATCGCGGCCACGATCGTGCCGAAGTTCTCCGCAGGCAGCCAGCTGAAGGCAGCTCTCAAGCCCTGACGCAGGCTCGTTCGGCTCGACCTCGGAGGGCGGCGCAAGCCGCCCTCCGCACTTCTCGTTACCGTTCAGGCCGATGACCGTTGCCACGCTGACGTTCGCCGACCGTCTGGCCGCCGAGGTCGAGCGCAAGCGGTCGCAGCTCGTGGTCGGACTCGATCCGAATCCCGACCTGCTGCCCGTCGAGCTCCGCGGTGACGTCGCTCGCTTCTGCTGCGGCATCGTCGATGCAGTGGCGCCCTACGCGGTTTGTGTCAAGCCGCAGCTCGCCTTCTTCGAAGCGCTCGGGCCACGAGGCATGTCGGCGTTCGACCAGGTGTGCGCGTACGCGCGCCGGGCGGGGTTGCTCGTGATCGCGGACGGCAAGCGCGGCGACATCGGCTCGACGGCGCGCGCCTACGCAGAGGCCTACCTCGAAGGCAACCCGCCTCGGGCGGACGCACTCACGGTCAACCCGTGGCTCGGACGCGACGCGGTCGAGCCGTTCCTCGGCGCTGTGCGCCGAGGCGGCGCCGGCATCTTCGTGCTCGTGAGGACATCGAATGCGAGCGGCGACCTGCAGGACGTCGTGCTCAAGGACGGGCACCCGATGTGGCACCACGTCGCCGGCCTGGTGGACGACTGGGGCGAGGAGTCGACCGGCGAGGTAGGGCTCTCATCGGTCGGCGCGGTCGTCGGCGCGACCCACCCACGCGCGGTCGCAGACGCCCGCCGCCTGATGCCGCGGACGATTCTGCTCCTGCCGGGCGTCGGGGCGCAGGGCGGGACGGTCGCCGACCTCGGCCGCGCCTTCCAGAGCGGTCCCGCGAGCGCGCTCGTCGCCGCGTCCCGGTCCGTGATCTACGCGTATCGGGAATCAGGCACGGACTTCCGGGAGGCGGCCGGCGCCGAGGCGTCGCGGCTTCGGCGCGAGGTCTGGGCCGCGTCCGGCTGGTAGTGCGCAACGACGATTGGCGGCGGTACGTCGGTCCGGCCGCGTTCCTGCTCGCCGTGACGATCGCCGTTGTCTTGATCAGAGCAGGCATGAACGCCGGCGACAGGGGCGGCACGGGGTCTGGGGCAGTCACAACGCCGCGGCGGCATGTCACGACGACGCCTACGGGCTCGCGGCGCTTCTGGACGGTGCGCGCCGGCGACACTTTCGGCGTCATCTCGACCAAGACCGGCGTTCCGGTGGCGACGATCGTGCGCCTGAACCCGAAAGCCTCGTCGACGTCGTTGCACATCGGCGAGCGGGTGCGCATCAGGTGAGGCGGCTCTTCGTCCTGCTCGTGCTCGTCGCCGCGATTCCGGTCCCGTTCGCGGTCGCTGCTCCTCCGACGGTGCACGCCCGGGCTTGGGTCATCGAGGATGCGCGCACCGGCGAGGTGCTCGCCGCGTCGAACCCCCACGAGCGAGCCCCGATCGCCTCGATCACAAAGTTGATGACGGTGCTCGTCGCCCTCGAGCACCATGCTCTGAGCGACGTGGTGGACGTCGATCCGCGTGCCGCTGCGGTCGGCGAATCGACGGCCGACCTCGGCCCGGGCGACGAGCTCACGGTCGCCGACCTGATCAGGGCGGCCCTGATCCAGTCTGCGAACGATGCCGCGGACGCGCTCGCTCTGTCGGTCTCGCCGGACTACCCCGCGTTCGCCGTGCTGATGAACGAGAAGGCCCGGCAGCTGGGGTTGCACGACACCCATTTCGTGCGGCCGGACGGCCTCGACGCTGCGGGTCAGGCTTCGAGCGCGGCGGACGTCACCAGGCTCGCCCGCGTGGTGATGCGAATCCCGTTCGTCCGCGAGACCGTGCGGCGGCGCACCGCCACCATCGCCGGCGGCAGGACGCTTCACACCTGGGACGACCTCCTCACCCAGTTCCCGCACACGATCGGCGTCAAGACGGGACACACGGGGCTGGCCGGCTGGTGCCAGGTCGCAGCCGCCCGGAGTGGCGGGGTGACCGTCTACGCGACGTTGCTCGGCAGCCCGAATCGGTCCGACCGGAACGACGACCTCGAATCGCTGCTCGTCTGGGGTCTCTCCCGGTTTCGCGTCGTCCCTGTCGTACAGACGGGGCGCACCTATGCGTCGGTCGCGGTCGGCTACGGCAAAGCCCCGCTCGGGCTGGTCGCCGCGCGGCCGCTGCTCGCCGTGACGAGGATCGACCGCACGCTCACCGAGACCGTCGTCGCCGCGAGGGGCGTCTCGCTGCCGGTGCGCCGCGGAGCGGTCCTCGGGCGGGTCGAGATCCGTTCGGGATCCCACCTTGTGGGGATTCGCGACCTCGTGGCTTCCCGCACGATTAACAAGCCGGGCGTGGGAGGGCGACTACGCTGGTACGCCGGCAGGACGTTGCACCACCTCACGCACCTTCTTTGACGGAGGTCCCCAGATGATCGTGACCGTCACACTCAACGCTGCGATTGACCGCACATTGACGGTGCCGAACTTTCAGCGCGGGCAGCGCCATCGCGCGAGCGCGGGTGTGACGATGGCGGGCGGCAAGGGAATCAACGTCGCACGCACGCTGAAGGCGCTCGGTGTTCCCGTGGTCGCGACCGGTCTGGTCGGCGGCGCGACCGGCACACGCATCGTCGAGGAGCTGACGACAGAGGCGATCCTCAACGACTTCGTCCGGATCGAGGGCGAGTCGCGTACGTCGACGGCCGTCGTGGACCCGGCCGGCGGCACGTACACCGAGATCAACGAGTGGGGGCCGGTGGTCTCGCCCGAAGAGCTCGAGACGCTGCTCGAGAAGCTGCGCTATCTCACACAGGGGGCCGAGCTCGTCGTCTTCGCGGGTTCGCTGCCACGTGACGTGGCCGAGGATTTCTATGCCGAGGCGGTGCGCGAGCTGGGACGGCGGCAGGTGCCGGTCGTTCTCGACACCGAGGGTGAGCCGCTGCGCGCCGGGGTCGAAGCCGAGCCGTTCCTCGTCTCGCCGAACCAGGCCGAGGCCGAGGCGCTCGTCGGCCAGGAGTTCCACGACGACGAGGACTTCCTACTGGCGCTCGACCGGATCGCCGAGCTCGGCGCGCGGAACGTGCTCATCACGACCGAAGCGGGCTGCGTCGCCCTGCTCCACGAGGGACGCGACGCGCGGCGGTTCCGTGCCGACGCACCACGCCTCGAGCCCGTGTCGACCGTCGGCGCGGGGGACGTGCTCCTCGGTGCGTACCGGGCCGCCCGCCACAGCGGCCGAACGACCGCCGAAGCACTCCGGGCCGCGGTCGCGACGGGGGCCGCCTCGACGCTCGAAGTGGGTGCCGGCAGGTTCGATCCGCGGCAGGCGGGCCGCCTGCAAGCAGGCGTCCACGTTTCCGAGCTCGCGCCGGTCGAAGCGTAATCCGCGGCCCCCGATACCATTCCCGGATGGACGCCGGGAAACTCGCCCTCGAGAGCTTCGCCAGCAGCCTCCCGGCGAAGTTCGCCAGAGAGGGCCTGACGTTCGACGACGTCCTGCTGGTTCCGGCCGAGTCGTCCGTCCTGCCGAATGACGTCTCGACCGCATCGCGGCTGACGCGCACGATCGTGCTCGAGTCGCCAATCGTGTCCGCGGCGATGGACACCGTCACCGAAGCACGCATGGCGATCGCGCTCGCCCGCGAAGGCGGGATCGGGGTCGTCCACCGCAACCTGCCGATCGAAGCGCAGGTCGGCGAGGTCGATCGCGTCAAGCGCTCCGAGTCCGGGCTGATCGTCGAGCCGCTCACGCTGCCGCCGCACGCACTCGTCTCCGATGCGCTCGACCTGATGGAGCGCTACCACATCTCGGGCGTCCCGATCACCGACGACGACGGCCGGCTCGTCGGCATCCTCACCAATCGCGATCTGCGGTTCGAGCGGAACGTCTCGCAGCCGGTCTCCGACCTCATGACCGCGCGCGCGCTGGTCACGGCGCCGATCGGCACGACCCACCGTGAGGCGGAGCAGCTGCTCCACAAGCACCCCATCGAGAAGCTGCCGATCGTGGACGAGAACGGCGTGTTGCGCGGCTTGATCACGGTCAAGGACATCGCGAAGCGCGTCGAGTTCCCGAAGGCGACGAAGGATCCGCACGGCCGTCTGCGCGTCGGCGCGGCCGTCGGCGTCGGCCCCGACGCGATCGAGCGCGCGCAGGCGCTGGTCGCAGCCGGTGCGGACGTGCTCGTCGTCGACACCGCCCACGGGCATTCGCGCGCCGTGATCGAGATGGTCGCGCGCATCGCCGGCCTGTCGGGAGAGTTCGAGGTGATTGCGGGCAACATCTCGACCGGCGCTGCGGCAGAGGTGCTGATCGATGCCGGGGCCGATGCAGTCAAGTCCGGACAAGGTCCCGGTGCGATCTGCACGACACGCGTCGTCGCGGGTGTCGGCGTGCCCCAGATCACCGCCGTCTACGAGATCGCCGAGGTCGCGGCGGCCCACGGCGTTCCGGTGATCGCCGACGGTGGCCTCACCTCCTCCGGCGACGTCGCGAAGGCGATCGCCGCCGGGGCCGACACGGTGATGCTTGGCTCGATGCTCGCCGGCACCGACGAGGCACCAGGCGAGGTGATCGTCGTCCAAGGCGAGCGCTTCAAGGAGTTCCGCGGCATGGGCTCGCTCGGCGCGATGAAGGCGCGCGGCTACTCGAAGGATCGCTACTTCCAGGGCGACGTCGAGGACGTCGAGAAGCTCGTGCCCGAGGGGATCGAGGCGCGTGTGCCGTACAAGGGGCCGGTCAGTGCAGTGCTGCACCAGATCGTCGGTGGCTTACGCCAGGCGATGGGCTACTGCGGCGCCGAGACGACCGAGGCGATGAAGGCGGCGCAGTTCGTCCGCATCACCGGCGCCGGCCTGCGCGAGTCGCATCCGCACGACGTCACGATCACGAAGGACGCGCCCAATTACCGACGCGGCTGAGCTGGCCGTCCTCGCTCCCGGCGAGGAGTTGGAAGAGCGCCCGGTGCTGGTGGTCGATCTCGGCGGCCAGTACTCACAGCTGATCGCACGACGCGTGCGCGAGGCGCGCGTCTACTCCGAGCTCGTCTCGCACCACTCGACGGTCGAGGAGCTGCAGCGCCGCAACCCCCGCGCGCTGATCCTCTCCGGAGGCCCTGCGTCGGTCTACGCCGACGGAGCGCCGCGCCTCGATCCGGCGCTCTTCCAGCTCGGCATCCCGACGCTCGGTATCTGTTACGGCGCGCAGCTACTCGCGCTCGAGCTCGGCGGCCGCGTCGACCGGACCGAGGTCTCCGAGTTCGGCCGCACCGAGCTCCGCGCGTCGGGCGGCGGCCAATTGTTCGCGACGTTGCCGGCCGAGCAATCCGTCTGGATGTCGCACCGCGACACGGTTGTCGCACCGCCGGCCGGCGCCACGGTCGTCGCAACCTCGGAGCACACACCTGTCGCGGCGTTCGAGGACGCCGAGCGAGGGCTCTTCGGCGTCCAGTTCCATCCCGAAGTGGTGCACACGCCA
>DASYPH010000164.1:0-6846 GCA_036006925.1 Gaiellaceae bacterium | reverse complement strand
TCGAGAGCGCTCTCGAGGCCGGCTACTCCATCGTCTACTGGCCAGGTGATGTCGAGCGTCTGTGCTTTGAAGATCTCCGAGTCGACCTGCCTGAGGCTTTCCAGCTGGTCGTCACGGAGGATCGGGTTCTCGATCACGAGTTGGCGCGCGTGCGCGGGCGTCTCGTCGAGCAGGTTGCGCTCCGAGCCGACGAGTGAGCCCACGCTCATCACGACGGCCTCGCGCGTCGAGTCGATCGGTGGGTTCGTGACCTGCGCGAAAAGCTGCTTGAAGTAGGAGTAGAGGAGCGGGCGCCGGTCCGAGAGGGCCGCCAAAGGCGTGTCGTTGCCCATCGAGCCGATCGCTTCCTCGGCGTTGACGGCGAGCGGCGCGAGCATCACCTTCATGTCTTCCTGCGTGTAACCGAAGGCGAGCTGCAAGCGGCGGAGCGGCTCCGCACGCGGCCGGAGCGGCGGGCGGGAAGGCAGGTCGCCAAGGCTGACATGCTCCTGCGCGAACCACTCGGCGTAGGGCCGTTGGGTCGCGATCTGCTGCTTCACCTCGTGATCGGGGACGATCCGGCCGCGCTCCAGGTCGACGAGGAAGAGCTTTCCGGGCTGCAGCCGCCCTTTGCGCAGAACGTCTGCAGGAGGAACGTCGAGGACGCCCGCCTCGGAGGCGAGCACCACCCAACCGTCGTGGGTCTCGAGCCAACGGCCGGGCCGGAGGCCGTTGCGGTCGAGCATCGCGCCGAGCACGCGGCCGTCGCTGAGCGCGATCGCCGCAGGTCCGTCCCACGCTTCGGTCAGGCACTCGTGGAAGGCGTAGAAGCCGCGCAGCTCGTCCGACACGTCCGGGCGTCCGCGATACGCCTCGGGAACCATCATCATCAGTGCGTGCGGTAGCGAGCGGCCCGCCAGCACGAGCAACTCGAGCACGTTGTCGAAGACCGCTGTGTCCGACCCACCAGGACGAACGATCGGGAGGATCTTCTCGATGTCGTCGCCGAACAGGTGTGAAACGAGCTGCGACTCTCGTGCCTGCATCCAATTGACGTTGCCGCGCAGCGTGTTGATTTCGCCGTTGTGCGCAACCAGCCGATAGGGGTGCGCGAGCTCCCAGCTCGGGAACGTGTTCGTCGAGAACCGCGAGTGGACGAGCGCGAACGGACTGGTCACGCGAGCGTCGCGGAGATCGGCGAAGTACCGCCGCAGCTGCGGCGGCGTGAGCATCCCCTTGTAGACGATCGTGCGCGACGAGAAGCTCGGAACCACGAGCTCGCCCCCGGCGGTGTTCTCGGCGACACGACGGATGACGTAGAGCTTGCGCTCGAAGCTGTCCTGGTCGAGCCCATCCGCGGCGCCGACGAAGAACTGTCGGATCAGCGGTGCGAAGAGCTGCGCGGTCGCTCCGGGTGCGTGCGGGTCGACGGGAACGTCGCGCCAGCCGAGCACTCGCTGCCCCTCGGCCTCGACCGTCGCCTCGAGAAGCTCCTCGAGCTCGACCCGCCGTCTTGCGTTCCGGGGGAGGAAGCAGACGGCGACGCCGTAACGCCCGGGTGACGGGAGCGGCAGCTCCTCGGCAAGAAGCTCGTGGGGGATCCTGATCAGGATTCCGGCTCCATCACCGGTATCGACGTCTGCTCCGGCCGCACCCCGGTGTTCGAGCCGCTCGAGCGCGCCGAGCGCACGGCTCACGACCTCGTGCGACGGTGGCGCGCCGAGACGCGCGACGAAGGCGACGCCGCAGGCGTCGTGCTCGAACCGCGGGTCGTACAGACCCTGGGACTCGGCCTTCACGCGAGTCTCCCGCCCTTAGTGTGACTAGTCCGGCGGGGCGGGGTAGCGATGCCGGCTAGTGGGGTCGCGGGCGCGAGCCCGTAATCGCCGAGGCACCGAACTCGATGAAAGCACCGAACCTGACGAAAGACCTCGCGCGCGAGAGAAGCATCACTTCAAAGAGTAAAGGAAGGGCCGGACGAGCGCAAAGTCACGGGTGTGCACGGCGGCGCAGCTCGTCCTCCACCTGAGCGACATCGAGGCCGCGTGCCGCCAGCAGCACATAGAGGTGGTAGACGAGATCGGCTGCCTCCTCCACGACGCGGGCGTCGCTCTCGTCGAGCGCTGCAACGCTGAGCTCCACGGCCTCCTCCCCCACCTTGCGCGCGCACGCGCCGATGCCGGCCTCGAGCAACTCGCTCGTGTACGACCCCTCCGGTCGAGTCCCCGCGCGCTCGGAGATCATGCGCCAGAGCTCGGGTGCGAAGCACGAGACGCTGCCGGTGTGGCAGGCGGCGCCGGCGGGTTCGACTCGCACCAAGACGGCGTCGCCGTCGCAGTCGTCGCGCAACTCGACGACGGCGAGGGTGTTGCCCGACGTCTCGCCTTTGCGCCAGAGCTTCCGCCGCGAGCGGCTCCAGAACCACGCCTCGCCAGTCTCGCGGGTCAAGCGCTCGGCCTCCTCGTCGTGCCAGGCGAGCATCAGCACGCGCCCGGTCGCGGCGTCCTGGACGATGGCGGGCTTCAGCACCGAACCGGTACTCCCAGCTCCAGGAGCTCGCCGCGCAGGGACGCGAGTCGCGCCGGATCCTCATGCAGGATCGAGGCGAGCAGCGCGGCCTGGGCGACCCGGAGAGCGTCAGCGATGTGTCGGGCGGTGCCGGCGCCTCCCGATGCGATCACCGGGATGCCGACTGTCTCCGCCACCGCCGCAGTGAGCTCCAGGTCGTAGCCGGCTTTGGTGCCGTCGGCGTCGATCGAGGTGAGCAGGATCTCCCCGGCGCCCCGTTCCTGCGCCTCGCGCGCCCAGCCCACCGCGTCGCGGCCCGTCTGCCGGGTGCCTGCCCGCGAGCGAACGCGACCACGTTTGGCGTCGATCGCGATCACGACCGCCTGCGAGCCGAGCTTGTGCGCGAGCTCGGTCACGAGCTGCGGCCGCGCGAGCGCGGCCGAGTTGACCGCAACCTTGTCGGCGCCTGCACCGAGAAGCTGCTCGGCATCGGCGACCGCGCGCACCCCGCCGCCGACGGTGAAGGGAATCGAGAGCCGATCGGCCACGCGTCGCACCAGCTCCACGAGCGTCCGCCGCCCGTCCAGGGTTGCGCGGACGTCGAGAAACACGAGCTCGTCGGCGCCGGCGTCCGAATAGCAAGCCCCAAGCTCGACGGCGTCGCCGACGTCGTGCAGGTCCTGAAAGCGGACGCCCTTGACGACACGGCCGTCGGCAACATCGAGGCACGGGATCAGGCGAGGGAAAGGGATCGCACCTGCTCCTCGAGATAGCGCGCACCGTCTGGGCCGCTCTTTTCCGGATGGAACTGCACGCCGACGAATGAGCCGTGGCGCACCTCCGCGACCACCCCCTCGGACCAGGCCGTCGCATGCGGCGTCGAGGCAACGTACGAGTGCGCGAAGTAAAACGCGCCGCGGTCGCCGACCTCGGCCCAGCCGATGCGCGGGACCCGACCCTCGGTCAGCCGGACCGCACGACCCGGCAGTAGGCCGAGAGCTTCGACCCCGCCGTCCTCCTCCGTGAACTCGAGCGCCAACTGAAGTCCGAGGCAGATCCCGAGCACCGGCCGCCCCTCTGCGACTCGCAACCGCAGCGTTGTGTCGTGACCGCGAGCTCGAAGCCCCTTCATTGCGGCGCGCGCCGAGCCGACGCCGGGCAGCACCGCGAGATCGGCCTCGTACGCGTCGTCGATCAGGTCGGCGCCGAGCCGGCGCAACGCGATCTCGACGGAACGGGTGTTGCCTGCGCCATATGCGCAGATCGCGACCCTCACAGCAGCCCCTTCGTCGACGGCAGTCCGTAGCCCTCACGTCGCACCGCGACGCGCAGCGAACGCCCCAACGCCTTGAAGGCGGCCTCGGCAGTGTGGTGCGCGTCACGGCCGGAGGCGTCCACATGGATCGATGCGCGTGCTGACTGCGCCAGGCTCGAAAGCATGTGCCCCGCCAACCCGGGATCGGGCTCCAGCCGGATCTTCGAGCTCGCGCGCCCGCCCAGATCGATCGCGACTCGCGCCACGGCCTCGTCCATCGGCACGACCGCGTCGCCGTACCGCGCGATCCCGCGGCGGTCGCCGAGCGCTGCGTCGAGCGCTGCGCCGAACGCGAGCGCGGCATCCTCCGCCGTGTGGTGGACGCCGGTCTCCGGATCGCCGCTGCCTTCGAGCACGAGATCGAGGCCGGCGTGGAACGCCAGCTGCTCGAGAAAATGGTCATAGAGACCGGCGCCGGTCGCGACGCGCACGCGGCTGGCCCCGTCGAGGGCGAGCCGCACCGCCAAGCGGGTCTCGCCGGTCGCCCTGACGATCCGCGCGCGTCGTCCGCCGGTTGCGGCGACCGGCGACGGTCTGTCGAGCACCCGAGCCAGGGCTTCGAGGAACACGTCGTCGTCCTCGGTGTCGAGCACCGAGACGCGAAACGCTTCCGGGTACGCCCGCACCACGATCCCCTGCCGAAGGAGGGTGTCTCCGACCGCTCTGCCGTCGTCGACGGGAACGTAGAGGAAGTTCGTGTGCGATTCGAACGGCGCGAGGCCGAGCGCCCGCAGTGCCGAAGCCAGCCGCTCGCGCTCTTCGAGCACGCGGGCGACCGACGGTGGCTCGGCGAGGGCGGCGACGGCCAGCTCTGCGGAAAGCGTCGAGATCGGCGCCGGCGCCTGGCGCGCGTTCAACTCGTCGGCGACGTCGCGCGAGGCCAGCGCATAGCCGACCCGTGCGCCGGCCAGCGCGAACAGCTTGGAAAACGTGCGGAGCACGACCACGCCGTCATCGAGCAGTGGCAGCGCGGTCTCGCCGCTGTATTCGAAATAGGCTTCGTCGACGACCAGCGGCCGCGCGTCGGGCAGCGGATCGAGGAGGCCCGTCGGATTGTTCGGCCGGCACGCGAACGTGAGCACCGGATCATCGCCGTCGATCTCTGCGCCGACGAGTTGCCCGGCAATGCGGAAGAGTGGATAGGTCGGTGACGCCGGAACTGCGATCGCATCGCCCGGTCCGGCGTGGGCGCGAGCGCAGAGCAGGATCAGGTCGTCCGCGCCCGCTCCGAGCACGACGTTCTCCGGTTCGACGCCGGCGTAGTCGGAGATCGCTCGCCGCAGCCGGCGGTAGCCACCGGCCGGATACCCGCTGACCCGCGCCAGCGCGCCGGCGATCGCCTCCGGCCGGGTCGAAGGCAGTGGGAGCGACGGCGTGTTCTGGTCGAAGCGCAGCACCTGCGAGGAGTCGATGCCCGCAAGACGCGCGACCTCGTCGGTCGGGAGAGCCCATGCGTACGGCGCGAACTCGGGAGCGAGGGCCCTCAACGCCGAACCGCCGCCGCGTGTGCGGGCATCCGCTCGGCCGCAGCGAGCGCCTCCACCGTCGGGCGAATGCGAGCCAGGCCGACCTCATTCAGCCGCTGCACCGTCACCGGCTTGAGAAAGGTCTCGAGGCCGAGGCCGCCGACCGACCGAGCCCAGCCGTTCGTCGGCAGCACGTGGTTGGCGCCGGTCGCGTAGTCACCGGCCGGAACCGGCGACCAGGGACCGACAAAGACAGAGCCGGCATTACGCACCTCGTCGGCGTGGCGCTCGGCGTCGCCGAGCAGGACCAGATGCTCGGGCGCGATCGCCTCGGCCTCGGCCAAGGTGTCGACCGTGCGGCAGACCGCGTCGTGGCCGTGCTCGCGCTGCGCGGCGAGCTCGAGCTCGATCAGCCTCGGGACGCCGTTGCCGAGCACGACCACCTCCGAGGGCCCACCCGGCAGGTCGATCGCCACGTCTCGCGAGACTTCGAGCTTCGCGTCGTTCACGTAGGGCCCACCAGGCCCGACGATCTTGTCGACGTGCTCGACGTAGGCGAGCCAACCGATTGCCTGTGCGCCCCCGAGCGCCCACACCTCCTCGACGCCGAGCAGCGCGGCAGCCGCGGCGATCAAGCCGGCGCCCTCAGGCGGCGTGCAGACCACGATTCGGCGCACGCCCGCCACCTGCGCGGGAACGACACACATCACGAGCGTCGAGACGAGGTTGCGCGGCACATAGACCCCGATCCGATCGAGCGACACCCACCGCCGCGCGAGGACGACTCCGGGCTCGACCTCAAGCGACACATCCGCGGGCCGCTGCACGGCGTGCCAGCGGCGGACACGATCGGCGAGCTCGAGAATCGCCGTGCGCGGCAACTCCGAGTGATCGGCGACGGCGCGCAGAGGCTCCACTCCGTCCAGCTTCAGAGCCCACTCTCGTACCGCGCTGAAACCGCCGGTCTTGATGTCGCGGACGATCGTCACGCGGCCATCCGCTCGACCGGCACGATCAAGATCGACGAGGCGCCGAGCGCTTCCAGTTGCGGAAGCAGCCGCCAGATCTCCGCCGCAGGGACCAGCGCATGGACCGCGACCATTTCCGGTTCGGCCAGCGGCAACACGCTCGGAACCCGCGGAGCAACCAGAGCGGCGATGCCAGGCAAAGCGCTCTCCGGCGCGTTCAGCATCAAATAACGGTGGCGGCGCGCGTCGACGACGGCGCGGAGCATCGCTGCGAACGGTCGTGCAACGTCGTCGTTGCGTACGACGAGCACGGCTTCGGACTCGAGCAAGACGCCGAGGGAGCGGAGCCCGTTCGTACGCAATGTGTTTCCCGACGAGACGAGATCGACGATTGCGTCGGCAAGCCCGAGCCGCGGCGCAAGCTCGACGGAGCCGGTGATGTCGACCAGCGTGACCTCGGCCGACAACAATTCCAGCGCGAGGCGCGGATACACCGTGGCGACGGTCACGCCGCGGAGATCCGCCAGTCTGGTGATCGAAGACTCCTGCGGGACCGCCGCCTCGAGGCGGCACGAGCCGAAGCCCAAAGTGAGCGACTCGTGGACGGCGG
>DASYPH010000163.1:0-2064 GCA_036006925.1 Gaiellaceae bacterium | reverse complement strand
CGGGCTCGAGCGTGAAGGCGTTCGAGACGTACGAGACGAGGAACGGCACCGGGAAGATGAGATCGCGCGTGTTGCCGTCCTGCATCACCTCCCCGTTCAGGCGCTGCACCACGCGCAGGCCGCTCCCGTCGCCGAGCTCCGCGGGCGGGACGAGGCGGTCTCCGAGCGGGCAGAACGTGTCGAACCCCTTCGCCCGCGTCCACTGCGGCTCCGCGTACTGGATGTTCCGCGCCGAGACGTCGTTGGCGCAGCGGTAGCCGCGCACGTGTCGGAGCGCGTCGGCCTCCGCGATGCGGCGCCCGGCGCGGCCGATCTCGACCGCCAGCTCCGCCTCCGCGTCCACGTGCGTCGCCTCGCGCGGGAGCACGATGGGCTCGCCGGGGCCGATCAGCGTGTTGGCGAACTTGCCGAAGACGAGCGGCTCCGTCGGCGGTTCGTCGCCGAGCTCGGCGGCGTGCTCGGCGTAGTTCCGGCCGATGCAAATGATCTTCACGCCCCGATTGTGACGGAGTAGGCTCTCGCGCATGTCACTTTCATTCGGGGTCACCGTTCTCCCTGATCCGCCCTACCAGCGGATGATCGAGCTCATCCAGCTCGCCGAGCAGCACGGCTTCGAGTACGCGTGGACGTACGACTCGCACGTCCTCTGGCAGGAGTCGATGCCCACGCTGGCCCTGACTGCCGACCGCACGTCGAGGATCAAGCTCGGGCACATGGTGACGAACCCGGGCACGCGCGAGCCGACGGTGCTCGCGAGCGCCTACGCGACGCTCCACGACATCTCGAACGGGCGCATGGTCATGGGCATCGGCCGCGGCGACTCGGCGCGCCGGTACATCGGCCAGCAGCCGGTCAAGGTGGCCGAGTTCGAGGCGGCGCTCGTGATGATCAAGCCCTTCATGAACGGCAAGGAGGTCTCCTGGAACGGCAAGGACCTCCAGCTGAAGTGGGTGCGCGAGGAGCTGCCGGAGATCGAGATGCACGTCGCCGGGTACGGCCCGAAGGCGCTCGCCGTCGCGGGCAGGCAGGGCGA
Organism: Gaiellaceae bacterium; assembly: GCA_036006925.1. GTDB lineage: Bacteria > Actinomycetota > Thermoleophilia > Gaiellales > Gaiellaceae > PALSA-600. The sequence continues at coordinate 1,031 of DASYPH010000163.1, read as the reverse complement.
CGGCGTCATCATCCAGCTCGCCGACCCGGACATCATCCAGTGGATCATGCAGACCGCCCGCGCGGCCGCCGAGGCGGCGGGCCGCGATCCGGCGGCCCTGAAGTGCATCGTCAGCGCGCCGAGCCACGTCGGCGACGATCTCGCCGACGCACGCGAGCAGGTGCGCTGGTTCCCGGCGATGGTCTCGAACCACGTCCAGGACCTGATCGACCGCTACGGCACCGACGGCAGCGCCGTCCCCAAGGCGCTCACGGACTACGTCCAGGCGCGCAAGTTCTACGACTACAACGAGCACTCGCGGGTCGGCGCCAAGCACGGCGAGTTCGTGACGGACGAGATCTGCGACCGCTTCTGCGTGATCGGCAGCGTCGACCAGTGCCGGCAGAAGCTGCGCGCGCTCGAGGAGATCGGCGTCGACCAGTTCAACATCTACCTCATGACCCACGGGCAGGAGGAGACCCTGAAGGCCTACGGCGACGACATCATTCCCGAGTTCTCGAGGGTCGCGGCCTAGGGTCACGCGAGGGGGATCCCCGATCGACCGCGGGCGCCGCTCTCGCTAGTTTGGGTGCATGAACGGAAACGGCGCAGTCGTCACCGCGACCGACCTCACCCGCCGCTACGGCGAGGGCGAGGCGGCAGTCGACGCCCTCCGCGGCGTCACCCTGGAGGTGCAACCCGGCGAGCTCGTCGCGGTCATGGGCCCCTCCGGCTCGGGCAAGTCCACGCTCATGCACCTGCTCGCAGCGCTCGACAAGCCGACGAGCGGCGATGTCGAGATCGCCGGGCAGGCGGTCGCGCAGCTCTCCGATCGCGACGTGACCCTCCTGCGCCGCAGGCACATCGGCTTCGTGTTCCAGTTCTTCAACCTGCTGCCGATGCTCGATGCCGAGGAGAACGTCAAGCTGCCGCTCTCGATCGCCGGCGAGAAGCCGGACAAGGAGTTCTTCGAGGGCCTGCTGAACCGCGTCGGGCTCGCCGACCGCAGGACGCATCGCCCGTCCGAGCTCTCGGGCGGCCAGCAGCACGCT
>DASYPH010000162.1:0-2380 GCA_036006925.1 Gaiellaceae bacterium | reverse complement strand
CCGCTCCTTGTCAGCGTGCTCGAGGGCGGCGCGCCCGTGCAGGTAAGCGTCACACTCGGCGCACAGACGCTTCAGGCGACGATCGTCACCGGCTAACGAGAACAACGGCGGCGTCACCGCGGAACGCCAGCGCGCGCATCGGAGACTCCGGGTCGCCGACCGTCGCCATCGGGATCGTCAGTACCCCACGCTTCTCGACCGGGAGAACTGCCGAGCTTGTGGTCTCGACCGAGGTTGTCTTCGCGGACGACTTGTGGCTCGAGCAGGCGGTCGCGCCAACCGACAGCGCGGCAAGCAGAGCTACGAATGCGATCCGGTCACAGCGCATGACGAACCACCTTGATCGAGTGTGAGTCAGGGCCGCTGCGAAAGACGCCGACGCCGGGGCGGGCGATCACGAAGGTCTAGCGACGGCCGGGGATGGAGGGCTTTCCCCGACCTTCGCCGGGGGCGCGAGGCTGTCCGCCAGCTTGTTCGCCAACGCCTGGGCCTGATCGCCGAAGTCCGGCTTGAGGTTGGTCGGCGGGATCTTAATGCCGAGGGAGCGCTCGCGCATCTCGCCCTTGCCGAAGTAGCTGAGCAGCGACAGCAACGACCGGATCTGGCCGCCCTCGTACGTGAACCGGATCCCGTCGACATACTCGCCCCCCTGCGCGGTGCCCAACTTCCTGACCTCTTTCAGGTTAACGCTCCAATACCGGCGGCAGACCACGTAGGCGGCGAAGGGCTTGCCGGCCAGCACCGTGCGCGCTTCGTCCGACTTCAGGTACGCGCGGAGCGGCATGTTCGTCGTGAAGAACCAAGTGGGCGAGCCGAAGCAGATCAGGTCGTAATCGCCCGCCTTCGCCTCGTCCGGAATCCGGATCTGGCCGGTCTTTCGGCGCAGCTGCGGCCAGAGCAACGGCAGGATGCCGAAGACGGCGTGCCGAAAGGGAAACCGCTGGAAGTTCTTCGCGTAGTGCGGATCCGTGAACTCGATCGCGGCCTGGGAGACGTCGCAGCCGCGCCCGCGCAGCACTTCCGCCATCGCGTCGCACACCCTCTGGGCCTGCTTCGTGTGTGAGTAGTAGACGAACAGAACGCGAGGTCTCGTCTCGCTGGCGTCGTTCGAGGACATGCTCCCTCCCTTCGGCGGGGCTCGAATCGCGAAACCAGGCTTCACACTCGAGCATTCCGCACAACGTCGAATCATCCCGATCGTATGAAGGGCGACTGAAAGCCGATGCGCGCCACGCCGAGATGCGAGCCTGCTCCCCCGCCCGTCTACTCACGCTCTGCGGCGGGCAGTCGCCCGATATAGCGTAGAGCTCGAATAAGCGTTCGACGCTCATCTATCGGTCGCGCTTGTCGCGTCCCAGACGCTTCGTCCGCCTGCATCAGCGCCGTGTACCCGACCATGTCGGCGAACATCACCGCGACGAGCAGACGATCGAGCCGCTCACTCGCGGCTCCTCGCTCGGGCAGCAGAGTTGCCCTGAATATCGCGCGCCGCATCGAACACGTTCTTCGCTTGACCAAGCGGTTTCTGCTGCGCGCAGTACGGCCTGCCCGTGCCGCGGACCCTCCCTGCAAGGAAGGTACTCGGTTGTGGATAGCGAGTGTCCCCGAGGGTTCCGCTACTCGCGCATCAGCATCGCCGCGGCCTCGCGCTCGAGGTCGATGTAGTGCTCGCCGCTCACGTCGACGGCGACGCGGTTGATCGTTCCCCCGGTGAAGCTCCAGGGCATCTCACCCGGGTAGTCGGAGGTGACGCCCGCGCCGCTGTCGCGGCCCACGCACAGCCCCTCGCCCGCGACCATGAACTTTCCCGGCTGAGTCTTGATGGGACCTTCGCCGACCTTCGTGTCGCCGTGCCAGAGAGAGAGGAGGCCGGTGGCGACGCCAGGCGGGTCCTCGCCGCTCTTGTCGAATGAGGCCGACAGGATCAGGTTTCTGCCAACCGGGATGTCCGCGGTCGCGTCGATCTTCTGCTCCACCATGCCGACGAAGTTGTAGACGTAGTGAAGCCGGTTGTCCTTGACGTAGAGCGTGTGGCCGCCGAAGGGCGAGCCGTGCGAGAAGAGCACGCCCTCCGCGCCGGGAGCCGGAATGTCGACGACCGCTCCGATCACATACGAGCGGTTGCGAACGTTGACCGCCTGCGACTCGGGCACGTCTGCTGCGTCGGGGAAGTAGACGTAGCGGTCACGTGGCGGCGCAAGGACCGGTCGCGGGGTGATCATGATCTCCAGGGCCGAGCGGTCGTCGAGCGGGAAGGCCCCGTTCGCTCCCGCCTCCCGGAACCAGAGGTTGGCGAGCTCGCGGAGTTTGTCCGGGTTTTCCGCTGCGACGTTGTGCAGCTCGGCGCGGTCGACCTCGACGTAGTAGAGCTCCCACTCGT
>DASYPH010000161.1:0-2322 GCA_036006925.1 Gaiellaceae bacterium | reverse complement strand
TGATGGAGGAGGTCGTCGAGCCCGGCATTTACGTCGGCTGCGCGTCGTGCGCGACGATCGCGTGATTGCTAACTCGACGTTCTCCTTACGGGAGTACCGAGAGGATGGGACTCGCGCAGAGCGATGGCGGCTTCCACTTCTCACCGATGTAATCGTGGCTGAGCTTGCGCGTACAGCCGGATTCGGCGAGGTGGAGATTTGGCTCGCCCGCGAGCTCCGTCCCCGTAACGTCCAGCGTGGTCGTTCCCGCGAGTCACTTGTGGTCGCGCGCAAGCCGACCGGCGTTACCAACTAGCGAGCCGACCAGCGGCAAGCGTCAGAACACGAGCGTCATCTCGGCGGGTCTGTTGCCCCCACCTGCCGCTAACGTCCTGGACGCGCACGGAATCCGCTTCGTTTCTGATGGGCCGGGCAGGGATCGAACCTGCGACCTTGGGATTAAAAGTGGAGGCCAGCCTCTCCTGGGCTCTCGGAACCGCTGACGTAAGTGCTTGGTTGAGCCGATTCCACTCGAAGAGACTCGCGTCGTCTGGCGTGCACTTGTTGACTTTCTGTTGACCCAACTTGTCGCCATCCGAGACAACGAATGCTTTCCAATCCACAGGGATGGCCGGCGACGGGTCCGGCCATCCTGCTGCGTTTATCGTGCTACTTGGTCGCCGTGAAGGTCACGGACTTCGTCGTCGTGAAGGTGGTGCCGGGGTAGCTGAGCGTCACCGTCACGGTTTGGGTGCCAGGGTTCGAGAGCTTCACGCTGAACGTGAATTGATCGTTCGCCGGGTCGTACTTCATGCAGGTCGGCGCGAGTGACAATGACGCGGAGGAGATCTTCACCCTGCAGATCGGCGTCAGAAGCGCCGCCGCGGCCGAGTCGGAGAGCCGCACGCCGCTCATGTCGGCGAGCGCGATCTTGAACGGGACGGTCTGCCCCAGCTTCCATTTCGAGTTCGGAATTGGCGAGAAGAAGCCGACGAACTGGTAGATCGGCGAGCCGTTCACGGTGCTGTTGAACGTCACGGGGTGGCCGTCCAGGATCGTGCACGACAACATCGTGACGGCGCCGTCGTAGATCTGTGCGCCCGTCGTCTTGATCAGGCACGTGTTGATGTCACTGGTGCCGGTGACGTGCAGGCTCGTGAGCGAGGTCGTCGCGCCCACCTGATCATTGAAGGAGGCGTTGCCCGTCACCGTCAGGTTGCTGGCGCCGTCGACGGTGCTGTTGAACGTGACCGTGCTGCCGGACAGGTTCGTGCTCCCTACCGGCAGTTTGACTGCGTTGTTGTAGATCTGCGCTCCGGTTGTGGTCACGCTGCCGCCGTTGAAGCTCGTCGAGCCGGCCGCGGAGGCCAAGAAGGAGGACGCGCTGATCGCGCCGTTGACCGTCGCGCCCGACGCCCCCGTCACCAAGAAGGCTCCGCCCACGGAGCAGGTGCCGAGTGTCACGGCGCCGCCGACACTCGTGATTGCCAGGTTGCCGCCGACCGTGCTCGTGCCGAGCGTGAGCGAGTTGGCGTCGGTGAGGCTGACATTGTTGCTGCCGGTGTTAGAAACGCTCACCGCACCGGTGAAGTCGTTGCCGGCGTTCGTCAACGCGATCGAGTGGCTCCCTGTGTCGAACGAGCTCGTGCCCGAGACGGCGAGGGCCCCGGACTGAGTCAGGGCGCCACTGGTCGTGATCGCCAGGTTGCCACCGACCGTGCTCGTGCCGAGCATGAGAGAGGTGGCGTCGGCGAGGCTGACATTGTTGCTGCCGGTGTTAGAAACGCTCACCGCACCGCCGAAGCTGTTCCCGGACGAGCCCAACGCGATCGGAGCGGCACCGACCGCGAACGTGCTCGTACCGGCGACCGTGAGCACACCAGCAGCAGTCTGCGTCACCGCTCCTCCGGCCGTGACCGAGAGGTTCGAACCCACCATCGTCGCGGCGGTGAACAACACCCCACCGCCCGCGGCGACTGTGAGGGCCCCTCCGGGAAGCGTGATCGCCGAGTTAATCGCAACAGCGTTCGCCGCGACGAGAGTCAAACCGGCCCCGTTGTTGAGCGACTTCGCGATCGGCGCGGAGATCGTCAAGTTGCCTGCTTGCGCGGCCGGACCGCCCGTGTCGAGGGTCACGTTGGTGTTCGCGTCGAGCTGGGCGGCGATCAGGTCGGCGCCGATCAGCGAGTCGTCGCCGTTCGGCGTGAAGGACGTCGGGCCGTCGTTGTTCGTTAGGCCGTTTCCGGCAACGACCGTCAGGTTGTACGGGTCGACCAGCCAGCGGCCGCTAGAGCCAAGGCGAAGACGAAGCCCGGACGAGTCAACGTAGCGCCCCGACGTCTC
>DASYPH010000160.1:0-4347 GCA_036006925.1 Gaiellaceae bacterium | reverse complement strand
AAGGTAGTAGAGCTCCACCGGATCGTTTGCGGGATCCCAGACGCCGGGCGCAAACCCCCTGATCGTGTCCGGGTCAATCTTCCAGGGGATGCGCGGCATCATCCACGCGAGCCACCAGCCGTCCTTGTACATCGCTCGGTTGCCGAGGATCTCGAAGTACTGCTGCGTGTGGTGCTCGGACGCATTTGCGTCCTCGAGCGAGTCGGTGAAGCTCGCGCCCTGCATCGGCTTCTGCTCGACTCCGTCGATGCGCGTCGGCTGCGGGATGCCCGCCGCCGCGAGGATCGTCGGGCCGATATCGGTGACGTGGGTGAACTGCGAGCGCAGCCCACCCTGCGCGCGAATCCCTTGCGGCCAGTGGACGACCATCGGGTTGCGCGTCCCGCCGAGGTGCGAGGCGACCTGCTTGCCCCAATGGAAGGGGCAGTCGCCGGCCCACGCCCACGCGGCCGAGTAGTGCGGCGCCATCATCTCCGTGCCCCACGCCTCGAGGCCACCCCACTTGAGCACGAGCTGGAGCTGCTGCTCGTCGGTCAACGGAAGCCCGTTGATCATCGTCCATTCGTTGAACGAGCCCGTGAGCGTTCCCTCCATGCTGGCGCCGTTGTCGCCCCAGATGTAGATCACGAGCGTGTTCTCGAGCTCGCCCATCTCATCGATGGCGTCGATCACGCGTCCGATGTTCCAATCCGTGTTCTCGCTGTAGCCCGCGTACACCTCCATCTGGCGCGCGTAGACCCGTTTCTGGTTCTCGTTGAGCGAGTCCCAGGCGGGCATCGAGTCGGGCCGGGGTGTCAGCTCCGCGTCGGCCGGGACGACGCCGAGCTGTTTCTGGCGCTCGAAGGTCTCCTCGCGCAGCTTGTCCCAGCCCTGGTCGAAGGCGCCCTTGTACTTGTCGGACCACTCGTCCCGCACCTGGTGCGGCGCATGGCTGCACCCGGTCGAGAAGTAGGTGAACCAGGGCCTGTCCGAGCCGCTGGCGCGCACGCCGTGCAGCCACTCGATCGTCTTGTCGGCCATCGCGTCCGGGAGGTAGAAGTCCTTCTCCTCGGGCACGCCAATCGCGGTGTTGTTCTCGATGATCACGGGGTCGTACTGGCCGGACTCTCCGCCCAGGAAGCCCCAGAAGTAGTCGAAGCCGAGAGCGTTCGGCCAACGGTCGAACGGGCCGGCCGGGCCTTGCATGTTGTCGGGCGTCAGATGCCACTTGCCGAAGCAGGCGGTCGAATAGCCGTTCCCCTGCAGCGTCTTCGCGAACGGCTCGCAGTCCTTCGGCAGCATCGCCGAATAGCCCGGGAACGGGCCGGCGAACTCTCCGACCATGCCGAACCCCACCGCGTGGTGATTCCGTCCGGTCATCAGCGCCGCCCGGGTCGGAGAGCACAGCGCCGTCACGTGGAAGCGGTTGTACTTGAGCCCCCCTGCGGCCAGCCGGTCGAGCGCCGGAGTGTCGATCGGCCCGCCGAACGTGCTCGGGTTGCCGAACCCCGCGTCGTCGGTGAGGATCAACAGCACGTTCGGCGCGCCATCAGGAGGCGAAACCGGCGCAACGTAGTTCCAGTCCGGCTGCGAGCCGTCGAGCGTCCGCTTCACCACCCCCTGAAACGGCGGACGCCGGATCGGCAGCTTCGTACGATCGATCGTCTCATCGCTCATGCGCTGGTTCCTTCCGTTGTCGTGCGGGTGCCTTCGAGGCTGTCCGCCAGTTGGTTCGCGAATGCCTGCGCCTGATCGCCGAAGTCCGGCTTGAGGTTGGTCGGAGGGATCTTGATTCCAAGGGTGCGCTCGCGCATCTCGCCCTTGCCGAAGTAACTGAGCAGCGACAACAGCGAGCGAATCTGGCCGCCCTCGTACGTGAAGCGGATCCCGTCGACGTACTTGCCCCCCTGCGCCGCGCCGAGCTTCTTGACCTCTTTCAGGTTGATGCTCCAGTAGCGGCGGCAGACGACGTAGGCGCCGAAGGGCTTCCCGGCCAGCACCGCGTGCGCCTCGGCGGACTGCAGGTACGAGCGCAGCGGCATGTTCGTGGTGAAAAACCACGTCGGGGAGCCGCAACAGATGAGGTCGTAGTCGCCCTTCTTCGCCTCGTCCGGGATCCGAATCTCGCCTGTCTTACGCCGCAGCTGGGGCCAGAGCAGCGGCAGGATGCCGAAGACGGCGTGCCGGAACGGAAACTCCTGGAAGTTCTTCGCGTAATGCGGATCCGTGAACTCGATCCCCGCCTGCGAGACGTCACAGCCCCGTTCGCGTAGAACGGCCGTCATCGCTTCGGCGACCTTGTGGGTCTGGTCGGTGTGGCTGTAGTAGACGAACAGGACCCGAGGGCCCGTTTCGTTGCCGTTCGTGGAAACCATGCGCTCGCCGAACGCTACGGCAGGGCGGGCGCATCCAGATCATGCCGATCGGATGAAGCGGGCGGGGCGCGGCGGCGCCGGCACGGCGGACAGGTTCTGGACTCTAGGCGGTAAGACCGGCGATGCCGTTTCTGAGCAGGGCTACCGCGAGCAGGACGATGACCACGGCCGCGATCGTTCGGACGTGCAAGAGCAGCCAGTTCCGGACACGGTTGAGCATCCGCTCGGTCCAGTCGCGGGCGACGAGCAAAAGGACGAGTGCAATCGCGAGCGGGAGGAGCGCCATGATCGTGAAGAAGAGCCACTCGAAGATGTAGCCGGTGGTGCTCGGGTTGGTCTGCGAGATCGTCTTCAGTGCGATCGGGATGAATCCGCCCGGGTTGGCGAGCATGGCGCCGGCTCCGACGACGGCGATCATCGGCGACGAGGCGATCTTGCTCATCTGCGAGACGGCCGCTTCGGTCTTCTGAGGGTTCGCTGGTCGGCGCAGTACACGGGCCACCCAAGCGAGCAGGAGTACGGCCGCGACGATGTCGAAGATCGAGACCCAGGTCTTCGGGCTCGAGGCAGTGTGCGAGCTGGCCGTGTTGCCGAGCACGAAGGCCGCCACGACGCCGATCAGGATCGTGACGGTGAACGCTCCGAGGAAAAACAGGAAGCCGGTGCGCAACGGTCGGTCACCGAGCACGAGCGCGAGCACCGAGAACGTAAGCGTCGTCGGCGAGACCATCGCCGCGAGCGCCACCAGAACCAGCTCGGTATCGATCCAGGCCACAGCGCTACCCTAAACCGACTGCCCGAGACCGCCTGGAGAGGGGAGGAGGCCGGCTACGACGCCAGATCGTAGGCTCCCTTCGCTATCAGGAATGCGCCGACGACCATCAGGACGACCAGCACCACGGTTCCTGAGTTTTCGATCAGCCATTGCTTCCAGCGGGCCAGCCTCTCTTGGGACTGCTCCGGCCTGATGAGCACGACGATCAGCGGAGCAGTGATCGTGACCACAGACGCGAGTGCGAACAACGCGAAGGCGAGCGCGTCGTCGGCCGTGCTGACGTTTGCTTTCAGGATCTCCGCGGCAGCCGCGATCGTGAACGAGTAGGTCAGCATGAACGCGCCGACCAGGATCGCGATCAGCCAGTTCGTGCTGGCTAGCCGGTCGAGCCATTTCGGCGCCGAGGCCTCATGGAGGCGTTGCCCCCGCCGCCGGTACGCCAAGGCTGCCCAGACCAGGAGCAGGCAGCCGATCGCGATCTCGACTGCCGAAGCCGCCCGCGACGGGGTCGTCTGCTTCGAGCTGAAATTCCCCTCGCCGAGCAGGAGCTCCGTCAGAAGCGCGATCACGCCGATCGCGATCAGCCAGCCGGCCACAAACGCAAACGCGCGCCACGTCCCCCTCGGCAGACTCAGCAGAACGATCACGGTCACCACCGACACCGGACTCGTGAGCGCCACGCCGAACCCGAGCAGGAGGACTGCACCGATCAGCGACGCCATCTGACCCCGCCCGACGTGGTCTTGGGCACTCGGCTCGACCGATCAAATGCGATCCGAGACAGTAGCGCTCAACCGCCCTCCGGGCCAACCCGCGCGTGGACTGATTCGGGTCCTGATTCCGATCTCGCCGCTGTCGACGGGCGGCGAGCGGCGTGCGCGGCGAACATCGCGTTATTCAACCCTTCGCGCCGTCAGTGTGAGGGGTCAACGTGGGTGAGGCTCCGCAACATCGTCTCGACGCGGTCGAGGCGGCCGTTCACCTCGGCGAAGCCGGCCTCGATGCCCGCTTCTCGCGCCGCGTCATCTTCGGCCGCGGCGACGTCTTGTAGGTGCTCGGCGCGCGCGACGAACGTTGAGGTGATCGCGGCGGTGACGATCGCGACGAAGGCGATCCCTTCGAGCATGACGAGAGCCGCGACAATCCGTCCTCCAATCGCTTTGGGTGTGACATCGCCATACCCGACGGTCGTGACCGTCTGGATCGCCCACCACATCC
>DASYPH010000159.1:0-3320 GCA_036006925.1 Gaiellaceae bacterium | reverse complement strand
GCCTGCGGGAGTCGCACGGCCCGGCGGGACGGCTCGACCTGGGGGGCCTGGCCCTCGTCAGCATGGGCCTGTTCGGGATCGGTTGGGGCCTCGTGCGCGCGAACGAGGTCGGTTGGGGCAGCGCCGACATAGACGGCGGCGTTCATCCCGTCGACGAATGTGGTGCCGCTCGTGTAACCGCCGTAGTGCGCGAAGATCGACGCGAGCACCGCCACACCGAAGACGCCTCCGAGCTCGCGAATCGCGTTGTTCGCTCCTGACGCTTGGCCCTCCTCGACCCGCCGGACGGACGAGAGGACGACGTTCGCGACCGGCGCGAAGAACATCGCCATGCCGGCACCCGAGAGGATGAACGGCAGCACGAGCGAGGAGTAGGACGTCGTCGGCGTCGACACGGACGCGATCCATGCGAGGCCGACCGCCTGAAGTGCCAGCCCGACGCCCATCAGCCGCTGGCCGCCCACGCGGTCGGACAGCGCCCCGGCGATCGGCGAGACGAAGATCGGCATCGCCGTCCACGGCAGGATCCTCAGGCCGGCCTGGAACGGCGAGTAGCCCTGGATCGTCTGGAAGAACTGCGCCAGCAGGAAGATCGAGCCGAACATGCCGAAGAACATGAAGAGGCTCGAGACGTTCGCCAGCGCGAACGTCCGGTTACGGAAGAACCGCATCGGCAGCATCGGCTGCGGGGTGCGGAGCTCCCACCAGACGAACAGCGCAAGCAGGATGGCGCCACCGGCGATCGCGCCGACGATCTCGGGCGAGCTCCAGCCGACCGAGTTGCCGCGGACGAGGCCCCAAACGATGCCGAAGAGACCGGCGCTCGCGAGCCCGAGGCCGGGCAGATCGAGGCGACCGCCCGGCCCGTGCGACTCGCGCAGGCGCAGCAGCGCGAGCGGCGCGAGCACCAGGCCGATCGGCACGTTCAGCCAGAAGATCCAGTGCCACGAGATCCCCGAGACGACTGCGCCGCCGATCAGCGGTCCGATCGCAACGGCAAGGCCGCTGATCCCGCCCCACGCTCCGAGCGCGAGCCCGCGGCGCTCCTCCGGCACGGCGGCCGAAAGGATCGTCAGGGTCAGCGGCATGACGATGGCGCCGCCGATGCCCTGCACGGCCCGCGCCGCGTCCAGCGCCCCGATCGACGGCGCGAGCGCAGCGGCGGCGGAGGCGAGGGTGAAGATCGAGATGCCGATCGTGAACATGCGGCGCCGCCCGAACCGGTCGCCGAGCGCGGCACCCGTGAGCAGCAGGACGGCGAAGGTCAACGTGTAGGCGTTGACCGTCCACTCGAGCCCGCTCAGGCCGGAGTGCAGGTCGACCCGGATCACCGGCAGCGCAGTCGTCACCACCAGGTTGTCGAGCGTGACCATGAAGAGGGCTATCGAGGTGATCGCGAACGTCCAGCCGATTGAAGTTTTGTGACTCATCACTTACCCCCAGTCGAAAAAAAGGTACCGGTCTCAGTCCTCCCCGCCGGCGAGCAGGCGCTTGGCCCACGGCTCGGTCGGGTCGTGCAGCTGCATCGAGGCGAGCACGTTCATCAGCATCCCCTTCGCGAAGAACCGCTGGACGGTCAGCCCGTCGGCCCCCGAGACGTGCTCGACGTAGGTGACGAGGTCGCCGAAGCCAAGCTGGACGACCCGGCGAATCTCCGGGTCGTCGCAGGCCGCATACGCCTGCATCTGCGAGCGCAGGTAGACCCTGTCAACGCGCAGCAGCTCGTCGTAGGCCGCGCCGATCGCGTTCAGGGCCTCCTCGCCCCGCTTGCCCTCGGCCGCCTGCTGGAAGATCCCGAGCGTCTGGCGGAAGCAACGCGCGACAACGGCGGAGAAGAGCTCCTTCTTCGTCCCGAAGAGCCTGAAGACGTACGGCTGCGAGATGCCTGCCCGGCGTGCGATCTCGTCCGTCGAGGCGGCTTGCAGCCCTTGCTCGGCGAAGACGATCAGAGCGGCGTCGAGGATCTCCTCCCGCCGGACCTCCTTCGTCTTCCGTCCGCTCGCCACCATGACGGTTGGTTAGATTAGTGACTACTTACTAGCTTGTCAAGTGTCTCCGCGACCCGGTCGAGATCGCCCTCGGTCAGCCGGGTGTGGAACGGCAGCGCGAGCGCCCGCTCGAAGACCCGCGCGGCGCCGGGGAATGCCCCCTGCTCGCGGTAGGCGCCGAGCAGGTGCAGCGCATAGGTGCCGATCTGTGCCTCGATCCCCTGCGCACGCAGTTCGTGCAGCACGCGGTCCCGCTCGTCGACCTGGATCACGTAGGCCTGCCAACCGTGCACGTCGCCGTCGTCGGCGCTCGGCAGCGAGACGGGCAGGCCGCGCAGTCGCTCCGTGTATCCATCAGCGATCCGCGTCCGGGCCGCGAGCAGCTCGTCGAGACGTCTGATCTGGGGCAACCCGACTGCGCAGAGAATGTCGGAGAGGCGGTAGTTGAGGCCCGGCGCCGGCAGGTCGGGCGGCACGAGCGAGCGCCAGCCGTGGTTGCGGCCCGCGGCAACCTCGAGCGCGACCGACGCGTCGTTCGTGGTCACGGCGCCGCCCTCGCCCGTCGTGACGATCTTCCGCGGGTGGAAGCTGAGGCAGCCGAGCAGGCCGAGCCCACCGCACGCCCGCCCGCGGTAGCGCGCCCCGAGCGCACCTGCGGCGTCCTCGAGCAACGGCACCGAGTCGGGCAGGTCGGCGATCGGCGCCGGGCGACCGAACAGGTGCACCGCGAGCACGGCCCTGGTGCGGCGCCCGACCTCGATCTGCGCCGGGTCGATGTTCATCGTCTCCGGATCGACGTCGACGAGCACCGGCCGAAGCCCGGCCAGCGCGACGACGTTCGCCGTCGCCGGGAAGGTGTATGCCGGAACGATCACTTCGTCACCGGGTTGCAGACCGAGCGCGAGCACCGCGAGGTGGAGCGCGGCGGTTCCCGACGAGACGGCGAACGCATGCTCGACCTCGCAGGCGCGAGCGAGCTCCGACTCGAACTCGCCGACCTTCGGCCCCATGGTGAGCATGCCGCTCTCCAGCACGGTAGCCACCTCGTCCAGCTCGGCTGACCCGACGTCGGGCCAGCCTAGGCGGATGCGAGCGTCTGCTCTCTGTACCACGCGATCGTTTTCTGCAGGCCGTCGTCGAGCTCGATGACCGGCTCCCAGCCGAGCTCGGCCCGCGCCTTCCCGACGTTCGGGATGCGCAGCTCGACGTCGGCGTAGTGGAGGGGCTGGAAGACGATCTCGCCGGCAGCGCCGCTCAGGCGCTTGATCCGCTGTGCGAGGTCGAAGATCGTGACGGCCGAGCGCGGGTTGCCGATGTTGAACGCCTGCCCGA
>DASYPH010000158.1:0-12715 GCA_036006925.1 Gaiellaceae bacterium | reverse complement strand
GGCGCAGGCCGCGGTCTGGTCAGACTCGTCTCTGACAGGAGTCAGACTCAGGGGTTCGCGCCGACGACCTGGGCACCGGCGGCAAGCGGGTCGCACTCACTCACCCTCCAGGTCACGAACATCTGCTGCCGAAGCCGGGGCTTCGCCCGGCGACAGGCGACCCACACTGCCGCAGGCGGCGAACCCGGAAGGGAAGGCTGGGGGAGGGAACCCGGGGTGCCCCTCCCAAGAAGCGCTAGCCGCTGAGCGCGTCGGCGCCGGCCACGACTTCCAGGATCTCCTGGGTGATCTCGGCCTGACGGGCGCGGTTCATCGCCAGCGTGAGACTGTCGATCAGCTCGCCGGCAGCCTTCGAGGCGTTCCGCATCGCAGTCATGCGCGCCCCCTGTTCAGAGGCGGCCGACTCGAGCAACGCGCGGTAGATCTCCGTCTCGACGTAGACGGGCAGCAGGCGGGCGAGGATCTCCTCGGGCTCCGGCTCGTAGATGAAGTCGGGCGTACCGCTCCGAGCCTCCTCCTGCGCATCGTCCGAGCTGCCCTCGAGGATGTCCTGCGGGATCGGCAGCACGTCTCGCACCGTCACCTTCTGGACGAGTGGAGAGACGAACGCGTTGTAGACGATCACGACCCGGTCGACATCGCCGTTCGTGAAGGCCTCGGAGATCGCATGGGCCATCGCCTGCGCGTCGCTGTAGGCCGGCTTGTCACTGAAGCCGGACCACGCCTGCCCCACCTCGAGCCGGCGGAAGCGAAGCGTCGAACCGGCCTTCTTCCCCGACGGGAAGAAGACGGCCTGCTGACCGTCGGCCTGCACCTCCCGCATCAGGGCGAAGGCACGACGGAGCACCTGGGCGTTGAACGCGCCCGCCAGCCCGCGGTCGCCCGTGACCGGGACGATCGCGACGTGCTCGACCGTCTCCCGCCGCTCGAGGAGCGGCAGCCTCACCGCGCCGGCGGCCTGTGAGACGCCGGCCATCAGCTCGAGCATCCGGTCGGCGTACGGACGCATCGCCTCGATCCGCTGCTGCGCACGCCGCAGTCGGGCCGACGCGACGAGCTCCATGGCCCGCGTCAGCTTGCGCGTGTTCGTGATCGAGCGGACGCGCCGCTTCAGATCCTGCGTCGAGGCCAACTAGGCCGCTTCCTCGGCGCTCGACTGGAAGCGGTTCTTGAACTTCTCGATCTCGGCGTTGAGCTGCTCGCTGGTGTCGTCGGCCAGGTCGCCGGACTCGCGGATCGTCTTGTAGATCGAGCCGTCGGCCCGCAGCTGCTCCCGCAGCTCGTCCTGGAACCGCGACACGTCCTCGGTCGGGATCCCGTCCAGGTGACCGTTGACGCCGGCGTACAGCGCAACAGCCTGCTCCTCCATCGGCCACGGCTGGTACTGCGGCTGGTTGAGCGTGGCGACCATCTTCTCGCCGCGGTTGAGCGCGCTCTGCGTCGCCTGGTCGAGCTCGGAGCCGAACTGCGCGAACGCCTCGAGCTCGCGGTACTGCGCCAGGTCGAGCCGCAGACGGCCGGCGACCTTCTTCATCGCCTTGGTCTGGGCCGATGAGCCCACCCGCGAGACGCTCGTGCCGACGTTCACGGCCGGGCGCACACCCGAGAAGAAGAGGTCGGACTGCAGGAAGATCTGCCCGTCGGTGATCGAGATCACGTTGGTCGGGATGTAGGCGGAGATGTCGCCGGCCTGCGTCTCGATGATCGGCAGCGCGGTCAGCGAGCCTCCCCCACGCGCGTCGCTGAGCTTGCAGGCGCGCTCGAGCAGCCGGGAGTGAAGGTAGAAGACGTCGCCGGGGAACGCCTCGCGGCCCGGCGGGCGGCGCAGCAGCAGCGAGAGCTGCCGGTACGCGTCGGCCTGCTTCGTCAGATCGTCGTAGATGATCAGCGCGTGCTCGCCCTTGTAGAGGAAGTACTCCGCCATCGCGCAGCCGGCGAACGGCGCGATCCACTTGATCGGCGCCGCCTCCGAAGCCGACGCGGTGACCACGGTCGTGTACTCCATCGCCCCCGCCTCACGGAGGCGCTCGACCACCTGGGCGACGGTCGACGCCTTCTGGCCGATCGCGACGTAGATGCACTTCACGTTCTGGTCGTGCTGGTTCAAGATCGTGTCGATCGCGATCGCCGTCTTGCCCGTCGAGCGGTCGCCGATGATCAGCTCGCGCTGGCCGCGACCGACGTTCGTCATCGAGTCGATCGCCTTGATCCCGGTCTGAAGCGGTTCCTTCACCGGCTGCCGGTCGATCACGCCCGGAGCCTTGAACTCGACCGGACGCGTCTCGGTCGCCTCGATCGGGCCGAGCCCGTCGAGCGGGTTGCCAAGCGGGTCTACGACCCGGCCGAGCAGCGCTTCGCCGACCGGGACCGACGCGACCTTGCCGGTGCGGCGCACCGGCTCGCCTTCGGACACCTTGTCCCACTCGCCGAAGAGCGCGGCGCCGACGTTGTCCTCCTCGAGGTTGAACGCGAGGCCGGTGACACCGTGCTCGAGCTCGAGCATCTCGAGCGCGAGGCAGTTCTCAAGGCCGTGGATGCGTGCGATGCCGTCGCCGACCTGCAGGACGTTGCCGACCTCGGCCAGGTTCGACTCGGCGTCGAAGTTCTCGATCCGGTCGCGCAGGATCGACGTGATCTCTTCGGGACGAAGCTTCATGTGGTCTCTTAGCTCCTTGCTTGGCTGAAGTCGTGGCGTAGTCGGTCGAGCCCGCCGCGGACGCTCGCGTCGAGCCTCATCGAACCGGCTTGGAGGACGATCCCCCCGATCAGATCTGGGTCGACCTTGCGTGTGGCCTGCACCTTGCGGCCGGAGGCGCCTTCGATGCTGCCGAGGATTCGCTTGAAGTCTGCGTCGGAAAGCTCGGTCGCAGTCGTCAGCTCGACGTCGAGAATCCGCTGCTCCGCGGCGACCAGCGTGTCGAGCTCGTCCGCGATCTGCGGCAGTTCGCCGGCCCGCCCCTTCTCGGCCAGCAGCCGCAGGAAGTTGCCGACCTGAGGGTCGGAGCCCGCCGCGATGCGCGTCAGGACGTCCGCCTTGACGTCGCTTTCGACCTCGGGGTTCTGCAAGAACGAGCGAAGCTCTTCGTTCGAGTCGACGGCCGTGCGGAGTTGCTGCACCTCGCGGTGCACGGTGTCGAGGGTCCCACGCTCCTGCGCAGCCTCGAAGAGGGCGCGCGCGTAGATGCGGTGTGCGACGGCTACGACCGGCTCCCTTCGAGCGCGGAGAAGTCGATCTCTGCGAGTGCCTCGTCGATCAGGCGCTGCTGGTCGGCACCGGTGAGCGACTTGCGGGTGATCTTCTCGGCTGCAGCGAGGCTGAGCTTGCCGACCTCGTCGCGGATCTGGCCGAGCGCCTGCTGGGTCGCCTGCTCGATCTGACGGCGGGTCTCCTCGAGCCTGCGCTGGCGGTCCTCCTCGGTCTCCTCACGGACGCGTTCGCGCTGCGCGTCGGCGACGCGCCGTGCCTCGCTGAGGATCTCCTCGGACTGCGTCTTCGCCTGGCCGATCAGCTGCCGATGCTCCTCGACGAGGCTGCGGGCCTCGGCTCGGGCACGGTCGGCCTCGTCGACCGCGCTCTGGATGCGCTCGCGGCGATCGTCGATCGCCGCCTGGATGCGCCCGAACGCCACCTTCTTCAGCACGAAGAACGTGATCAGGAAGCAGACGATCGTCCAGATCATCAGCCCAGGTGTGACCTGGATCAGTGGGTTCGACGCGAGCATCGGCTCAGACCAGGACGTAGGCGAGAATCGAGCCGAGCAGGCCGTAGAAGACGACCGCCTCGGTGAGGGCGAAGCCGAGCCACTGGATGCCTTGCAGCTCGCCGCGCAGCTCGGGCTGGCGGGCGACCGACTGGATCATCGAGCCGAAGATGTTGCCGATGCCGACGCCGGCGCCGAGCGCGCCGAGACCGACGCCGAGCGCGAGGCCGATCGCCTTGCCGGCCTTCGTGACGTCGCCGGTGGTTGCGGCGAGGATGTAACCAAGCATTCGTTTTCCTCCTAGTGCTCCGGCTCGATGGCCGAGCCGATGTAGATGGCGGACAGGGCAGCGAAGATGAAGGCCTGGATCCCGACCACGATCACGACCTCGAAGAGGTAGAAGGCAGTCGCGACGGGGATCACGACCACGGCCAGGACCCAGCTCTCGAGGATGAACATCAGGCCGATGAAGGTGAGGATCAGGATGTGGCCGGCGAGCATGTTGGCGAACAGACGGACACTCAGCGAGATCAGCCGCATGAACTGGCCGAGGATCTCGAGCGGCACGATCAGGGCGAGCAGCGGTTTCGGCGCCTCCGGGATCCAGCTCTTGAAGTAACGCACGGGACCGTTCCACCTGATGCCTTCGAAGTGGGTGAACACGAACGTCATGAGCGCGAGGGCAAGCGTCACCGAGAGCGAGCTCGTAGCGGCGTAGATCCCCCACGTCGGCACGCCGTGCCACGTCTCGCCGGTCAGCGGCAACGGGATGAAACCGAGCAGGTTGACGACGAAGATGAACAGCATCAGCGTCGCGACATACGGGAACCAGCGGCTGATCGCCTTGTGCGGCAGGCCCTGCTCGGCTACCTGGGTCTGCGCGATCTCGTACACCATCTCGCCGAAGGTCTCCCTGCGACCGGCCTTCTGGCCGATCCGCGTGCGCATGAAGACGATGCCGAAGACGATCGTCAGCAGGGCACCGAGCATCAGGTAGACGACGGCCTTGGTGATCGAGAGGTTGAGCGGGCCGAGGTGGATGGGCACCAATTCTTTCTGCTCGAACTCCGTCGTCGGGTCGAACTCACCGCGCGCGAACGCGTTCGCCGGCAGGAGCAGCGCGATCGTGCTCAGCGCGAGGAGAAGGCGCTTCACGAGGAGACGGCCTTCCCGGCTTCCGGTCCCGTGTAGTACGCGATGAGCTGCAGGCCGAGCGCGGCCGAATAACCGGCGGCGTACGTCAACGCAGCCGCCAGACCGA
Source organism: Gaiellaceae bacterium (assembly GCA_036006925.1). Classification (GTDB taxonomy): domain Bacteria; phylum Actinomycetota; class Thermoleophilia; order Gaiellales; family Gaiellaceae; genus PALSA-600. The sequence goes on along the minus strand of DASYPH010000158.1, from coordinate 7,753 downwards.
CCCATTTGTCGGACACTGCGACGGCGAAGATGACCACCATCACGGCGATCGCGCGAAAGAGCATTCCGAAAGCTGCCACGCCTGCGGCGGCGAGGTTACCCGTCCGGGTCTGCAGCCGCGTCAGTACCAGGCCGAGCGCTTCCGACCCGAACCACAGGACTGCGCCGAGCGCCCAACCCTCGACGGGCCAGCCGGCGATCAGGAAGATCGGCAGCGCGAGCACGATCACGAGCGCCCCCGCGACGGCGGGCAGGAGGGCCGGCGGGGCGGCGCGTGGCTGTGTCCAGGCGGGCATCAGATGTTGCGGTACTTGATCACGGTTGCGGCGACTCCGACAGGGATACCGACGACGGCGCCAAAGGCGAGCCCGTAACCGAGGTTCCCCGCCGCCCAGCCGATGAGCGTGCCCGCGACGATGCATGCCGCGGTGAATCCGATGAGCACGCTGCCCGCGCCGGCGAGGGAGAGCGACGGTCGCTGAGCCTCCACCGCCGCAGAGCATATCAGCCGTTTGTGACACCGGTTTTCCCGTAGGAGAGCGGCCCTGAGCGGAGCTTGTGACCCACCTTGTGACAGGGCGATCCGCGCTCCGGTCACGCGGCCCGGCGAGCCGCATCGCGCCGGCGCGCCCGAGGGCTCGACAGCCGGACGAGCTCGAGCACGTAGACGACGTAGAGCGAGAACGCGATCGCCAGGAGCCCTGCGACCACGTCGATCCCGACGTTCGTCAGGTTCCAGTCGCCTCGCTGGTGCGGCGGGGCGAAGTGACTCGCAAGGGCGGCGAGGGCCAGGGTCGCGCACCACGCCCAGAGGTAGACGACGGCACGGCGCTGCGAGAAGCCGACCCGCATGAAGCGGTGGTGCAGGTGCCTCGCATCGGCCTGGTAGATCGGCTGACCGCTCCGCAGGCGCTTCGCGACGACGAACGAGGTGTCGAGCACCGGCACGGCGAGCACGAGCAGCGGCAACAACAGCGTCGCCAACGCCGCCGTCTTCAGCAACCCCTGCACCGAGATCGCGGCGAGCGTGAACCCGAGCAGGAGCGCACCGGAATCGCCCATGAAGATCCGCGCTGGATAGAAGTTGTGGCGCAGGAAGCCGAGGCACGCGCCGCAGACGGTCGCGGCGAGCACCGCCGCACCGACCCGGCCGAGCGAGAGCTCGATGATCGCGAACGTCGCGCCCGAGATCGCGCAGACTCCCGCGGCGAGACCATCGAGGCCGTCGAGGAAGTTGACCATGTTCATGACTGCGACGATCGCGATCACGGTCAACGGGACTCCGACCCAGGACGGCACCTGGTGGATGCCGAGGATCGGGAAGGTGAACCGTTGCACCCAGATGCCGAACCCGGCCGGGATGGATGCAGCCAGCACCTGACCGCCGAGCTTCTGCCACCAGGGCAGTCCGTGCAGGTCGTCGATCGCGCCGACCATGGTGGCCACACTCGCCCCGAGCAGGATGCCGCGGAGCCCGCCGCCGAGCGGCACGAACGCGAGCGACGCGACGAAGATGCCCATGAAGAGCGCCAGCCCGCCGAGCCGGGGGATCTCCCGCCGGGTCCGATCGCCTTCAGCCGGACGCTCGACGAGTCGCAGGTGACGTGCGGCCCGGCCGACGACCGGCGTGAGCACGAGCACGATCACGAATGCGGCGAGAGCGCCCCAGAGAACCTCCAGGTGGTCTGTCAGCTGCGTCCAGACCATCGCGACTACTTCGTGCCGTAGAGCCGGTCTCCCGCATCGCCGAGACCAGGGACGATGTAGCCGCGCTCGTTCAGCTGACGGTCGATCGCCGCGACGACGATCTGCACGTCAGGGTGGTTCTCCTGAATGTTCGCGATGCCCTCCGGCGCCGCGATGATCGAGATCAGCCGCACACTCGACGCGCCTGCGTTCTTGACGAGCTGCACCGCGTGCGCCGTCGAGTTCCCGGTCGCGAGCATCGGGTCGAGCAGGATCACGTCGCGGTCGGCGACGTCCTGCGGAAGCTTCACGTAGTACTCCACCGGTTGCAGCGTCTCCTCGTCGCGGTAGAGCCCGATGAACCCGACGCGCGCACCCGAGATCAGCATCAGCACACCGTCGAGCATTCCGAGACCGGCACGCAGGATTGGACAGACCGCGACCTTCTTCCCCGAGATGCGAGGCGACGGGGTGGTCTCGAGCGGCGTCGAGATCTGGACGTCCTCGGTCGGCAAGTCCTTCGTCGCCTCGTAGGTGAGGAGCAGCGTCACCTCCTCGACCAGCTTGCGGAAATGAACGGTCGGCGTGTCCTTGTCACGCAGGTACGAGAGCTTGTGCTGGACGAGCGGGTGCCGAACCTCGGTGACACTCACGCCCCTGACCGCCTTTCGCTCACGCCCGGCCGAGCCGGGCTCCGCGAAAGGCTCGCGGGGCACGTCAGAAGCGTGAGCAAGCTCACGCGACGTAGCTCGTGTAACCGCGAAAGCCGGGGTACAGCGGGCGCCGCTCGCAGAGCGCCTCGGCGCGGACGCGCAGCGCCGGCACATCGGCGTCGTCGTTGAGTGCGTCGACGATGATCGCCGCGACCTCGCGGAAGTCGGCCTCGTCGAACCCGCGCATCGTCGCGGCCGGCGACCCGAGGCGCACACCCGATGCGACCATCGGCGGGCGCTCGTCGAACGGCACGGTGTTGCGGTTCGCGGTCAGCTTGCACTCCTCCATGCGCTCCTGCGCGGCCAAGCCGGTCCACTCGGTGGCGCGGAGGTCGAGTTGCACCAGATGTGTGTCGGTGCCGCCCGTGAGTACGTCGTAGCCGCCTTCGAGCAACCCGGTCGCGAGTGCATCGGCGTTCGCGCGCACCTGCCGCTGGTAGTCGCGGAACGCAGGGCTCATCGCGATCTTGAAGCAGGCAGCCTTCGCGGCGATCGTGTGCATCAACGGGCCGCCCTGCATGCCGGGGAAGTTCGCCCGGTCGACCTTGGTGGCGTGCTCGGCGCGGCACAGCACGAACCCGGCGCGCGGGCCGGCCAGTGTCTTGTGCGTCGTCGAGGTGACGAAGTCGCAGTACGGCACCGGGCTCGGGTGGAGTCCCGCGGCGACCAGGCCGGAGAAGTGGGCCATGTCGCACATCAGGAGTGCACCGACCTCGTCGGCGATCTCACGGAAGCGGTCGGCCTCGACGGTGCGGGGATAGGCCGAGCCGCCGCACACGATCAGCGCCGGCCGCACCTCCTTCGCCTGAGCGAGCAGCTCGTCGTAGTCGACCAGCATCGTCTCGCGGGAGACGCCGTAGTGGTGGAACTCGTACAGCTTCCCGGAGAAATTGACCTTTAGGCCGTGGGTCAGATGGCCGCCGTGATCGAGCGAGAGACCGAGCACGCGATCGCCGGGCTTCAGGACCGCGAAGTACACCGCCATGTTCGCCTGGGCGCCCGCATGCGCCTGCACGTTGGCGTGCTCGGCACCGAACAGCTCGGTCGCGCGGTTGCGCGCGATCTCCTCGATCTCGTCGACGACCTCGCAGCCGCCGTAATAGCGCTTCCCCGGGTACCCCTCAGCGTACTTGTTCGTCGGCACGGAGCCGACGGCTTCGAGCACGCTCGGCCAGGTGAAGTTCTCGGAGGCGATCAGCTCGATCTGGCCGCGCTGGCGCTCGAGCTCACGCTCGAGCAGCTGGGCGATCTCAGGGTCGATCTCCGCGAGCCCGAGCGTCTTCAGCTCGTCGAACGTCTGGTGGGCGACCGCCATCACCCGGATCGTACTCGGGCGCTCCGGACGCGGGCGATGGCCTCGGCGGAGGGCGACGCGCCCTCGCGAAGCACGCTCGGCTCGGGGCCGGTGAGGTCGAGCACCGTCGAGGGCGTTCCGGGCAGCGTCCCGCCGTCGAGCGCCGGGCAGGCGGCCCGGAGCCGCTCCGGGATCTCGGCGAGCGTCCGCGGGTCTGGACCGCCGGGCTCGTTGGCGCTCGTGGCGGCCACGCAGCCGACGGCAGCGAGGACGCGGCTCACCTCTTCAGAAAGGTACGGCACCCGGACGCCGATCGCGTCGTTGCCGGGGCCCGCCAGCCAGCGGAAGCGGCGCGAGGGGTTCGGCAGAACGAGCGTGAACGGCCCGGGCAGGAGGGTGCGCAGGTCCAACTGATGGTCGCGCAACTCGGGCACGAGCGCGAGCAGCTGCTCGACCGTCGCCCCGAGCAGCGCGGTGGGCTGCTCGGGGGGGCGCCCTTTGAGCGCGTACAGCCGCTCGACCTCGAGCTCGCCGGGCGTCGAGACGAGGCCGTAGACGGTATCGGTCGGCAGCAGCGCAGGGAGACCGGCGTGGAGCTGTTCGATCAGCCGGTCGGCGTCGGACGCCATCGCGCCTCCACCACTCGCTCGCGCCCGGTCAGGTCGCGGCTGATCGCCGGCGGCTCGTAACCGAGCTCGGCCAACATGGTCGCGATCTCGCCGGCGTGGTCGGCGTGTACCTCGAGCACAAGATTGCCGTCGAGGTAGGCGCGCGCCTCGGCAGCGAGTCGTGCCGTCTGGCCGTCGTCGACGAGCGCCTCGCGCGGCTCCCAGTCGCGCACCTCTGGCTGGAGCTCGTCGAGCTCGCCCGGGCGGACGTACGGCGGGTTCGAGACGACGAGATCGAACGAGCCGTCGACCGCGGCGAGCAGGTCGCTCTCGACGAACGTGACCGCGAGTCCGAGGGCCTGTGCGTTCTCGGCGGCCAGCGCGAGCGCCTCGCCCGAGATGTCGGTCGCCGTCACGATCGCGTCCGGACGTTCGTGCGCGATCGCGAGGGCGATCGCGCCGGTGCCGGTACCGACGTCGACGACGCTCGGCGTACACAGGGGCTCGATGAGCGCGAGGCACCGGTCGACCACCACCTCCGTCTCGGGCCGCGGGACGAGCGCGCGCGCGTCCGTCGCCAGCGTCAACCGCCGGAAGCCCCAGTCGCCGAGCACGTAGGCGAGCGGCTCGCGGCGCCCGCGCCGGGACACCAGTTCACGCGCGGCAGTGCGCTCGCTCTCATCGAGTGGGCGGTCGTGCTGGGTGTAGAGCTCGATCCGCGAGAGGCCGAGCGCCCGCGCGACGAGATGCTCGGCGTCGAGCCGCGGGCTCTCGACGCCGCGTTCGGCCAGGTAACCGGACGCGCCGGCGAGCACCTCGCCGAGCGTCACCGCTCGAGTGCGCGGCGCTGCTCGTCGGCGGTCAGCGCGTCGGTGAAGTCGTCGAGCGAGCCGGCGAGCACCTGCTCGAGCGGCACGTTCACCTTCACCCGATGGTCGGTGACGCGGCTCTGCGGGAAGTTGTAGGTGCGAATCTTCTCGGCACGCGCTCCGGATCCCACCTGCGCGCTGCGGGCAGCCGCCTGCTCCGCCGCCTGCCGCTCGCGCTCGGCCTCGAAGATGCGCGCACGCAGCACGCGCATCGCCTTCTCCCGATTCTGCAGCTGTGAGCGCTCGTCCTGCATGGCGACGACGATGCCCGTGGGCAGGTGAGTGATCCGAACCGCCGAGTCGGTCGTGTTCACCGATTGGCCACCGGGGCCGGAGGAGCGGTAGACGTCGATCTTGAGGTCGCTCTCCTCGACCGCGACGTCGACGTCTTCGGCCTCCGGCATGACTGCGACGGTCGCGGTGGACGTGTGAATCCGCCCTTGCGACTCCGTCTCGGGAACGCGCTGCACCCGGTGCGTGCCGCCCTCGAACTTGAAGATCGAGTAGGCGCCGCCGCCCTTGATCGCGAACATGCCCTCCTTGAGGCCGCCGGTGTCACTGGGCGCGACCTCGATCTCCTCCCATTTGAAGCCGCGACGATCCGCGTAGCGCTGCAGGATCTTCGCCAGGTCGCCCGCCCACAGCTTCCCTTCCTCGCCGCCCTCGCCGCCGCGGATCTCGACGATCACGTCCTTGTCGTCGGCTGGGTCCCGCTCGGCGAGCGCCAGCTTCAACTGTTCCTCGAGCCGCACCACGTCGCCCTCGTAGTCGGACACCATCTCGCCGAGCTCCGAGTCGCCGCGCGCCGCGTCCAGGTCCGCACGCGCCTGTTTCCACTCCTGCGCCAGCTTCCAGGCAGCCTCGAGCTCCTTCAGCCGCCGCCCCACCTCGGCTGCCTCGCGGTGGTCGTTGTAGACCTCGGGGTCGGATAGCCGCTCCTGCGCCTCCGCATAAGAACGGTCGAGCTCTGCTACGAGGTCGTCGAGAGCCGCCATGCCGCCGTCAGGCGAGCGTTGCGTCGACGCTCACGTCCGGGACACCGGCGAGCGCCTTCGAGACGGGGCATTCGTGCTTCGCGACCTCGGCGGCCGCGGCGAACGCTTGCGCGTCGAGGCCCGGCACGGTGCCACGGACTGTCAGCGCTCCCTTGACGATCCCTTCACCCGGCTGAAAGCTGACGGTCGCCGACGTCTCGAGCCGCTCGGGCGGTGTGCCGCCCTTGGCGAGCCCGTTCGACAGCGCCATCGCGAAGCAGGCCGCCCAGGCGGAGGCGATCAGCTCTTCGGGGCTCGTGCGGCCGTCCGGCTCTTCCGCACGCGATGCCCACGTCACGTCGAGCGGGCCGAACGCGCCACTCGGCGCGGCGGTGATCGTTCCGCTCCCACTCAAGAGGTCTCCCTGCCAGACAACGCTTGCGGTGCGATCAGTCATGCCATCACCTCCACGCGGCGGTCGGTCGGCCGCTCGCGACCTTCGAGATCGAGTACTTCGCGCAACGCACGAATCGAAACTTCGAGCTGATCGAGCGTCGGCTCGCGTGTCGTCAGCCGTTGCAACCAGAGGCCGGGTGCGAGCAACGTCATCAGCACGCGGTTCGACTGGTGCTTGCCGGCGAAGCGGATCAACTCGTAGGCGATGCCGGCGATCACGGGCAGCAGCACGATCCGGCTGATGATCAGCCAGTACCAGACGGGACGGCCGAGCAGCGCGTAGACGAAGACGCTGACGACCATCACCCACAGGAGGAACGCCGTGCCGCAGCGCGGATGGATCAGCGAGTGGCGCTGCGCGTTCTCCGGCGTCAGCTCGTCGCCGGCCTCGTACGCGTTGATCGCCTTGTGCTCGGCAGCGTGGTATTGGAAGACGCGCCGCAGCGACGGGATCAGGCTCAGGACAACCAGGTAGAGCACGAACACGCTGACACGCACGACGCCTTCCACGAGCACGAACCAGTTGCCGTTCGAGATTGGCAGCAGATCGGTGAGCAGGGCCGGTCCGACCTTGAACACCATCACCGCGAAGCCGATCGCGACGAGGAAGGCAAAGGCGAGCGCCCAGCGCCCGATCTCGGCAGGCTCGCCGTCTCCCTCGGCTTCCTCGGCGGCTGCGTAGTTCGCGCTCACGCTCAGTGCCCGGAAGCCGATCGCGAGGCTCTCGCCGAGCGCGACGACGCCGCGGATGATCGGCAGCCGCAGCGTCCAGTGCCGGACCGCAAGCGGATCGATGCCCTTCGAGACGTGCGCGATCTCGCCGTCGGGCTTCCGGACCGCGACAGCCCAGTTGCGAGGGCCGCGCATCATCACGCCCTCGAGCACAGCCTGGCCGCCGACGGCCTGCGACATCGCTGTTAGGAGGACGAGCGCGCGGCGCGCTCGGCCTTTTCGAGCCGCCGCTGGAAGCGCTCGACGCGACCGCCGGTGTCGACGAGCTTCTGCTTGCCGGTGTAGAACGGGTGGCAATTCGAGCAGATCTCGACGTGCAACTCGGGGCGGGTGGAACGCGTGGTGAACGTGTTCCCGCAGCTGCAGTGCACGGTTGCGAGGACGTACTCGGGGTGAATGTCGGCCTTCATCGCCGGGCCAGG
>DASYPH010000157.1:0-1967 GCA_036006925.1 Gaiellaceae bacterium | reverse complement strand
GGCCGCGACCCGTTGGGCGTCCTCCGCCTTCGCCTGCTCCTTGCGGAGGTCGCTCTGGGCGTCGTCGAGCTGGACCTTGAGGCCGCCCTGGCGCTGCAGCTCCCGCTCGAAGCGACGCGTGTTCTCGCCGAGGTACTTGCTCCCGGCGATCACCTCGTGGGCGCCGCCGCTCGTCGAGAGGAGGGTGAAGTTGGTCGAGCCGTTGCCGCCGCCCTTGTACAACGCGAGCGCCGACTCGTTGAACTTGGCCTTCGAGGCCTCGATCTCGGCCGTGATCCGGTCGATGTCGCGCTGCACGGTCTCGACCTGGGCCTGAATGGCGGCGATCTCTGCTTCTGCATCCGCGACCCGCTGGCTGGCCTCGGCGACCTGTCGGTCGAGCGCCGCCACCTTCGCCTCGAGGTCCTGGCGGTGCGCGGTGATCCCCTGCAGCTCGTTGAGTGCCGTTACCTCCTCGGCCGAGATGCCCTCGATCGCGTTCGAGAGCTCGTCGCGACGGGCCTTGGGATCCGGAGAGTCCTGACCGACGGCGACGCCGGGCATGACGAGACCCAGCAGGAGCGCGGCCGCGACGAGGCAGAGCAGAAAACGATGGGATTTCAGGGTTCTGAGCGTACGCAACATGAGTCACACAAGCAACAAATCCCGCCCAAAAGACGCACTTCCCCCGCCAGCAACGGGCGCGACGAACCGCCGGGCGACCTCTCGGAGGTAGTACTCACTCCCCGCCCGGCGATCCCCGGGGGCGCGTGGCTGGCGGTCAGACGTTCAGGAAGCGGCGCAGGCCGACCCCGGCCCCGACCGCGCCGATGAGGGCGCCGCCGACCAGGAGCCCGATGCTGATCGCCCCCGCGTTGCCGGTGGTCACGAAGAACCCCTGGAAGAAACCCTTCGTGGTGTCGAGCTGGCTCAGCAGGTACTGGAGCGCGAACACGCCGCTCACGGCCAGGCCCGCACCCACGGCTCCCTGCACGAGCCCCTCGGCCATGAACGGGATCCGCACGAACCAGTTCGACGCGCCGACGAGCTTCATCACTTCGATCTCGCGCCGGCGAGCGAACGTGGCGAGCCGGATCGTGTTCACGATCAGGAACAGCGACGACGCGATCAGGATCGTCGAGATGGCGATGAACATGTAGCGAAGGAAGTTCGTGATGTCGATGAGCTGCTTGATCGCCTTGTCGGCCGTGATCGCCTCGTCGACGCCGGGTCTCGTGTTGTATTTATCGCGCAGCGTGGTCGTCTGCCGTACTTGCGTCGGTGCCACTCGGAACGACGCCGGGAGCGCGCTCGGATCGACCGAGCTGACCAGGTCGGGCTTGTCCTTGAAGATGCGCTTGAAGTCGCTGTACGCCTGCTCTTTCGAGATGTACTTGGCGCTCTTGATCTGCCTGTCGTTGTTGAGCTGGTTTCGCAACGCGTCGATCTGTTCCTTCGTGGCATCCGTCTTCATGTAGACCTCGAACTCGACGCCGTGCTTCCACTTGTTCGTGCCGTGGTCGACCCACTGCTGGAAGAGAAGGATGCCGCCCAGGAGCAGCAGGGACACCGTGACCGTCAGGATCCCGGCCAGCGTCATCAGCAGGTTCCTTCGCAACGAGATCAGCGTCTCGCGCGCGAAGTAGGACAGGCGCCGCACGATCCAATCAGCTCCCGACGCCGTAGACGCCGCGAGCCTGGTCTCGCACCATGTGCCCGTGATCGAGCTCGATGACACGCCGCCGCATCGCGTCGACGATGCGCTGGTCGTGCGTGGCCATCACGATGGTGGTGCCGGTGCGATTGATGCGGTCGAGCAGTCGCATGATCCCGACGGTCGTTGCAGGGTCGACGTTGCCGGTGGGCTCGTCGGCCAGCAGGATGAGCGGCCGGTTCACGAACGCCCTCGCGATCGACACCCGTTGCTGCTCGCCACCCGAGAGCTCCGTCGGGAAGCGGGTGGTCTTCCGACTCAGTCCGACGAGGTC
>DASYPH010000156.1:0-9425 GCA_036006925.1 Gaiellaceae bacterium | reverse complement strand
GTGGGTCAGTGGGGCCCTGTCGTCGACTGGCCGGTTGTCGGGGTGCATGTCGCGCTTCTGCCCAACGGCAAGGTCCTGGCCTACGACTCGATGGGCGACAACGCCACCGAGACGTACCCCGTGCAGGATCACTCACGCGCGACCATCTGGGATCCGCAGACGGGTAGCCAGACCGACGTGACTGTCACCACAGGCGTCAACATCTTTTGTAGCGGCCTCGCGCATCTCCTGGACGGACGAGTGTTCATCGCCGGCGGGAACAAGGATCAACAGCTCGACGGCATCGTCCAGACGAACCTCTTCGACCCCACTCAGAACACGTGGAGCCTCGGTCCGAACATGGCCGCTGCGCGCTGGTATCCGACCGTGACGCCGCTGCAGAACGGCGAGATGCTCATCACGTCGGGTCGCGTCGATGTTCCCGAGGTCCGGACGCTCGCGGGCGACCTGAGGTCGCTCAGCACGGCGTCGCTCAGCCTGCCGTTGTATCCGTGGATGGACGTCGCGCCGGACGGCCGCGCCTTCTTCTCCGGCCCCGACCCGACGCTGCGTGCGCTCGACACGTCCGGCACCGGCACGTGGCAGGCGTTTGGCCAGCGCGACACGATCAACCGCGACTATGGCGGTCATGCGCTCTTCGACATCGGCAAGATGCTGATCGCCGGGGGCGGTCCCTCGACGACGAGTGCAGTGGTCGTCAACGTCAATGGGGCCTCGCCCACGGTCTCGGCGACTGCGCCGATGGCATACGGACGGCGGCAGCACAACCTGACCGTGCTCGCCGACGGAACCGTCCTCGCAACGGGCGGTAATTCGTCCGGCGCCTCGCTCGTCGACCTCAACGCCGGCGTCTATCCGGCCGAGCAATGGAACCCGGCCACGGGGCAATGGCGGACCCTGGCCGCAATGCAGGTCACGCGCCAGTACCACTCGACCGCGCTGTTGCTACCCGACGGGCGCGTGCTGTCCGCCGGCGGCGGGATCTGCGGCGTGTGCGACCAGGTCGGCTATCTCGCCAAGAACGCCGAGGTCTTCTCGCCGCCGTATCTCTTCCAGGCGGACGGCACTCTCGCACCCCGCCCCACCATCGACGCGGCACCTGCGACGACGACCTACGGCGCGCCGATGACGATCGCGACCGGTAACCCGGCAACGATCAGCAAGGTGGCACTGGTCCGGCTCGGCGCTGTCACACATTCGGACAACATGGAGCAGCGCTATATCCCGCTGTCCTTCACCGCCGGCGCGACGAACCTCACCGCCGTCGCGCCCGCCAATGCCAACATCGCGCCGCCGGGGTACTACATGCTGTTCATCCTCGACGCCAACGGCGTGCCTTCCGTGGCCCGCATGGTCAGCGTCCAGGCTGATTCGGCGCCGACCGTCACGCTGACGCAGCCGGCGAACGGAGCGAGCTTCATCGCTCCCGCGACGGTGAATCTCGCGGCCACGGCCTCCGACTCCGACGGCTCTGTCACGAAGGTCGAGTTCTTCAACGGCGCGAACAAGCTCGGCGAAGACGCGACCGCGCCGTACAGCTTCACGTGGACTGGCGTGGCCGTAGGGAGCTACACCGTCACCGCCCGCGCCACGGACAACTTCGGGGTAGGTACGACCAGCGCACCGTCGACGATCATGGTCAACACCGTCAACACCTCCCCGCCGATCGTCAGCATCACCTCGCCGGCCAACGGCGCGACCTTCTCGTGGAAGCCGACGATCACGATCACCGCGACGGCGAGCGATCCCGGCGGCAGCGTCACGAAGGTCGAGTTCCGCGACGGCGCGACTGTGCTCGGCCAGGACACGAGCGCGCCGTACTCCTTCACATGGCGGAACGCTCCGTCCGGAAATCACACCCTGACTGCACGTGCTACCGACAACGCGAGCGCAACCACGATCAGCAGCCCCGTCGGCATCACCGTAAAACCAAAGCGCTGAGCCGCACGACGTCCGCGAACGCCGGGCGGCTGCTTCTGGTGCGACTTGTCGGGTCGCGGGCGATCGCGATCTGGGTGCCTTCGAGACGAGCATCGACGCGTCGGGCGAGACGGCCTCTTGCTAGCGGAGGCCGTCTCGGGTGTCAGACACGTGTCTGACTCGAGTCAGACTCGACCGCCCTGGCACACGGGCTCGAAGCGAGATCGGTTCGTCCTCCCTTTCAGAGAGTTGTGAACGATCCGTCACACCTCTTGCGATCCCAGCTTTCATGCGTGCCGACACCAACGCCGTGACAAAGCCGACGCGAAGACGTTGCTATTTCGTGTGTCAGACACGTGTCTGACTCGAGTCAGACACGATGGGTCGCGCGGCGACTGGTGGCTACCCGATCGCAGCCTCGAGCTCGTTCGCCAGGCGGCGGGCGCTCTTCGCGTCGCAGGCGACGAGCAGGCAGGTGTCGTCACCGGCCAGCGTGCCGAGGACGAGCGGATGCTCGAGCCGGTCGAGGGCTCGGGCGATTGCCGGGGCCGAGCCGATCTCGGACTGCACGACGACGATGTTCTGCGCGGAGGAAGCGCGGCGGCCGAACTGGCGGAGCAGCGCCTCGAGCGTGTCACGCGGATCTGTCCGCTGCTCGCGGTCCGGCAGCACGTAGCGCATCCGGCCGAGCGAGTCGTGGCTCTTGACGAGGCCGAGCTCGCGGATGTCGCGCGAGATGGTCGCCTGCGTGACGCGACAGCCGACGCCCGCGAGTGCGACCTGCAGCTCATGCTGCGTCCCGAGCCGCATCCGCTCGACGAGGCTCGCGACGAGTCGCTGCCGTTCGGTCTTCGTCAGGTATTCGGCCTGCATAAAAACAGCATCACCTATTCATGAGCGCACGACAAACGTTTGCAGGCTGACCCCGGCCGGGCACAGAGTGCACATGTTCGCCGAGTGGATCGCCGTCTTCAGGCGAACGTTCAAGCAGTTCGTCGCAGACGACTGCACCGGGCTGGCCCGCGAGGTCGCCTACAGCGCGATGCTGGCGTTCTTCCCGGCGACCGCGTTCCTGCTCGGCCTGCTCGGAGTACTGAACCTCTACGACAACGTGCAGTCGCTGCTCGCGACCGTCGCGCCGCGCGGCGTGATCACGTTCATCGACAGCCTGCAGCGTGACCAGAGCGGCAACGCCCAGGTGTTCGCCCTGGTCGTCGGGGGTGTGGGCGCCGTCTGGGCCGCGAGCGGAGCGATGCGATCCGTGATCAAAGCCGTCAACCGGGCGTACGACAAGGACGAGACGCGTCCCTTCTGGAGGCTCCGGCTGATCGCGATCGGCCTCGTCCTCCTGATGGGCGTAACGCTGCTCGCCGTCACGGTCCTGATCGTTTTCGGCGGACCGCTCGGCCAGGCGATCGCCGACAAGGCGAACCTCGGCACCGCGTTCAACGTCCTCTGGGGGATCCTTCGCTGGCCGATCGGCTTCGTCACCGTGCTCCTGCTGTTCGGCTTCGTCTACGCGCTCGCACCCGACGTGCCACTGCGCTGGCGCTGGGTGACCGCGGGCTCGGTGCTCGGGGCGGCGCTCTGGCTGATTCTCTCCGGCCTCTTCGCGCTCTATGTCACGTTCCTGGGGAGCTACTCGAAGACCTACGGCTCACTTGCAACCGGCGTGATCCTGATGCTCTGGCTGAACTACACCGCCTGGGCGATCCTCTTCGGGGCGGAGCTGAACTCGGAGCTCGAGCGACGGGTCGGCTAGGCGCGGAGCTCGGCGCCGAATCCGGTCGAGACCGCTCGTACGATCGCGTCGCGCAGACGCAGGCCGTCGTCGTCCGAGAGCGTTCGCTCCGGCGACTGGAAGGCGAAGCCGAACGCGACCGACTTCTTCCCAGACGGGATCTGGTCGCCGCGGTAGTCGCTCAGGAACCGCGCCTCGCTCAGCTCGGCGCCGACCGCCTCGCGGGCTGCGTCGAGGAGGTCGCCGGCGGGCACGTGCTCGTCGACGACGAACGCGAGGTCGAGGCGTAGCGGCGGGTACGTGATCACGTCGCGGTAGAGAATCCGCTCGGGTACGAGCTCGAACAGCGTGGCGAGGTCGAGCTCGAAAGCGCTCCAATCGCCGTCGAGGTCGACCGATCCGTACTGGGCGACCCACCCGGACTGCACCGACGCCCCGACGATCGCTTCGGCGAACGGTTCGGTGGGTGCGAAGCGGGGCTCTATCTGAAGCGTCTCGAAGACGCGCTCGACGATCCCCTTCGCGGCCGCGAAGTCGCCGTGCAGCACACCGCCCAGGTGCCAGCGCTCGTCGGGGATCGCACCGCCCGACGGCAGATAGACATGTGCGACCTCGAAGAGCGCGACGCCGGTGTTGCCGACCGCGACGTTGTGCCGCGCAGCCTCGAGCAGCCCGAGCCGCAACGTCGTCCGCAGGACGCGCTGCTGCGACGAAAGGGGCACCGGCAGCACGTACGCACGCGCGTCGGGATCATCGGGCTGCAACGAGTAGGTGTACGCCTCGTAGAGCCCCGCGCCGACCAGCACGTCCTCGACCTGGCGCCGCAGCCGCTGCTCGTGGGTCAGCCGCCCGAACATCGCCTGTCGCACCGGCAAGGTCGCGGGCACGTCCTCGAGCCGGAAGCGCGCCACTTCCTCGACGAGGTCGATGTCGCGGCGAACATCGCGCGCGCGCCAGCTCGGCGTATGTACCGTCCAGTCGGCATCGACGCCGAAGCCGAGCCGTTCGAGCCGGTCGCGCTGCTCGGTCTCCTCCACGGCGAGGCCCAGCACCGCCTCGGTGTCGGCGGGACGGAAGCCGATCGGCGTCGCCGGGGACGGCTCGGAGCACACCTCCCCCTCCCCGACCAGACGCGCGCCGGCGAGTGAGACGAGCAGCTCCGATGCGTACCTCGCCCCAGCCGCGGCCAGCTCGGGGTCGACCCCCTTCTCCCAGCGTGTTTGGCTCTCGGTGCGCAGCCGGTGCCGTTCGCCGCTCCGCAGCACCGTCAGCGGCTCGAAGTTCGCTGCCTCCAGCAGGATCGAGGTGGTGTCGTCGCCGATCTCCGTGTTCGCGCCGCCCATCACGCCCGCGATCCCGATCGGCCGCTCGGCATCCGCGATCACGAGATCGTCGGTCGTCAGCGCGCGCTCGGTGCCGTCGAGTGTTTGGAGCAGCTCCCCCGCCCCTGCTCGCCGGACGACGATCCGGCCACCGGCCAGCGAGTCGTAGTCGAAGGCGTGCAGCGGGTTGCCGAGCGCGAGCATCACGTAGTTCGTGACGTCGACGACGTTCGAGATCGGCCGCATTCCCGCCGCGACCAGCCGCGCCTTCAGCCACGCCGGCGACTCGCCGATCGAGACGTCGCGGAAGAGGCGGCCGATGTAGCGCGGGCAGGCAGCGAGGTCGTCGATCGCGATCTCGACAGGCTCGTCACCCTCCCGCGCCGGTTCGCTGCCCGGCATCGCCCGCAGCTCGCCGCCGGTGAGCACCGCGACCTCGCGGGCGATCCCGTAGATCGAGGTCAGGTCGGGCCGGTTGTAGAGCGTCTCGATCTCCAGCACGTCGTCGCCGAGCGGCAGCACGTCGCCCAGCGATGTGCCGACGGCCAGCGCATCGTCGAGGACCATGATCCCGGCGTGGTCGTCGCCCAACTCGAGCTCGCGCTCGGAGAGGATCATCCCCTCCGAGACCTCACCGCGCAGCTTGCGCTTCTCGATCCGCAGGTCGCCCGGCATCGTCGCGCCGGGGAGGACGACGGCAACGGTGGCGCCCGCACCGAAGTTCCAGGCGCCGCAGACGATCGAACGCGGCTCGCCGTCGCCGACATCGACGCGGGTCAGCTGCAGCTTGTCGGCGTTCGGGTGCTTGCCCGCCTCGAGCACCTTGCCGACGACGAAGTACTCGAGGTTCGCCCCGCCCGGCACGCCGCGCCGCACGATCCGATCGACCTCGGCGCTCGTGAAGACGAGCCTGCGCGCCAGCTCCTCGACGGGCCAGTCGAACTCGACGTACTCGCGCAGCCACGAGACCGGGACCTTCATGAGTGGTCACCTCCGTGGCAGCAGTCGCTGGACGCCGCGCGAAAAGCAAGCGAGGCAAGGACGCAGGGAGCGTTCGTACGCGGTGCGTACGGGCGCGACTGAGGACGCGGCATCGCGCAGCTTTGCAGCCGGCGTACGGCGGCTGATGTCGCGGTGGGGGCCACTAAAACTGCCCCAGCACGCGCAGGTCGTTCTCCCAGAAGGCACGCAGGTCGGGGAGGCCATGCCGGAGCATCGCGATGCGCTCGATCCCGAAGCCGAAGGCGAAGCCCTGCCACTCGGCCGGGTCGATGTTCACGTTGCGGAAGACGTCCGGGTCGACCCAGCCGGCGCCGCCCATCTCGATCCAGCCGGAGTGCTTGCAGGTCGCACAGCCCCGGCCGCTGCAGATGAAACAGGTGACGTCGAACTCGACCGACGGCTCGGTGAACGGGAAGAAGCTCGTGCGCATCCGCACCTCACGCTCGGCGCCGAAGAGCGCGCGGAAGAACTGCAGCACCGTTCCCTGCAGGTCGGCGAGTGTGATCCCGCGGTCGACGGCGAGGCACTCGACCTGCAGGAAGATCGGCGAGTGGGTCGCGTCGGGCGTGTCGCGGCGGTAGCAGCGACCGGGCGAGATCATGTACAGCGGTGGGGTACGGGAGAGCATCGCACGGATCTGGTCGGGCGAGGTGTGGGTGCGCAGGACGGTGTCGGCGTCGAGGTAGAACGTGTCGTTGATCGACCGCGAAGGATGGCCCGGATCGGCGGTCAGCGCGTCGAAGTTCTCCCACACCGTCGCGACCTCGTTGCCGTCCCAGACCTCGTAGCCCATGCCGAGGAAGATGTCCTCGATCTCGCGGCGGATCTGGGTCAACAGGTGCAGCCGCCCACGGTCGACGCGGACGCCGGGGATGGTCACGTCGATGCCGCTCGCCTCCGGGCGCGCCGCACGGGCGATCCGACTTGCGGCCTCGTTCTGCGCACCCTCGAGCGTCGCGCGCAACGTGTTCAGCTGAAGCCCGGTCTCGCGGTCGCGCACGCCGCGAAGCGCCTGTGGCAGCGGCGCCTTGCGGCCGAGGTAACGCACGTTGACGTCAGCGAGCTGATCGCTCGACGTGGCGGCCTGATACGCAGCCAGTGCTTCGGATTCGTACGCGGTCCAGTCCACCGCGGCGACACTATCCAAGGTTCGAACCTCCTTCGGTCTGCAGGGCGCCCGCGGCGTAGGCTCGACGGAGCCGCCAAGGAGCGGCGGCTCCGGCTTTGCCGGAGCCGGGAGCGGGAAACGCGGGAAGCGCCCCGGGTCAGGCCGAAGGTGCTAGCGCACGCTGCGGCCCGGGCACCGGGGCCGCATAAACAGATTCGCGTGCGTCGCCTGCATCGCTGCAAAGCTTAGCGAGATGTCGGCCTATGACAAGATCGCCCGCCTCTACGACCCGTGGTCACGGAGCGTCGTCGAGGACGTCTCGTTCTACGTCGCTGAAGCGGTGCGCTCGGGAGGTCCGGTGCTCGAGCTTGGCGTCGGTACCGGTCGCATCGCGCTACCGATCGCGGCGGCCGGCATCGAGGTGGTGGGCGTCGACCTCTCGGCCGGGATGCTCGCGGTGGCGCGGGAGCGCGCAGAGCTGGCTGGTGTCGAGCTCGATCTGCACCAGGGCGACATGCGCTCACCACCGGTCGACGGCGAGTTCCCACTCGTCCTGATCCCGTTTCGCTCGCTGCTCCACATGGAGACCGACGACGACCGCCGCGCGGTGCTCCGCGCGGTCCACGGCCTGCTGGCACCGGACGGCCGGTTCATCTTCGACGTCTTCGCGCCGGGCGCCGACGACATCGCCGAGACCCACGGCCGCTGGGTCGAGCGCGAGCCCGGGATCTGGGAGCGTGCCGAATGGGACGAGCAAGCACGCACGCTGATCCTGCGGGTCCGCGGCCCGGGGGGCGAAGCGGAGATGTCGCTCGCCTGGCTGGCATTCGCCGAGTGGCGGGACGTGCTGCGAGAGGAGGGCTTCGCGGTCGAAACGGTCTACGGCTGGTTCGACCGCACGCCGTGGCGCGGCGGCGAGGACTCGATCTGGGTCTGCCGCCGCCCCGACACGGGTGCTTGACACCCGCGTCCAGGCGTGGGCAGGCTTCGCCTGGAGTGGCCGCCCACGTCTGAGCTCCATCGCGGCACCGTCACCTTCCTGTTCACGGACATCGAGGGCTCGACCAAGCTGCTCAATCAGCTTGGCCAGAACCGCTACGACGAACTTCTAAGCTCGCACGCGGACACGCTGCGCGCGGCTTTCGCCGCCCACGGCGGAAGGGTCGTGGACACGCAGGGCGACTCCTTCTTCGCCGCGTTCGCGACGGCCAACGACGCCGTCGCCGCTGCGGTCGACGCCCAGCGCGACCTGCTTGCGCACTCCTGGCCCGAGGGGGCGGAGGTCAAGGTGCGCATGGGCCTCCACACGGGCGAGCCCAAAGTGGGAGAGGACCGCTACGTCGGGATAGGCGTGCACCGCGCGGCCCGGATCGGAGCGGCCGGCCATGGCGGCCAGGTGCTCCTCTCCTCGACCACCAGGGAGCTGGCCGAGGAGGACCTGCCGACCGGGATCACGATCCGCGACCTTGGCGAGCGCCGGCTCAAGGACCTCGAGCACCCGCAGCACGTGTACCAACTCGTGATCGACGGCGTCCCGAGCGACTTCGGGCAGTTGCGCACGCTCGATGTCGAGCTCCGGCGTAAGCGGCGCAGGCTGTACGCCGGCTCGGCCCTGATCGGCGTCGTCGCGGCCGCGGTCGCCATCCCGATCTTCGCGTTCGGGCAGGGCGATTCCACCGGTACGCAGATCGCGAAGCCGAACTCCCTCGCTGTGATCGATCCGAGCACGAACAGCGTGATCGACACCGTGCCGAACGTCGGCGCGCGGCCCGAGTCGATCGCGTACGGCTCGGGCTCGCTCTGGGTGGCCAACCTCGACGACCAAACCGTCTCGCGCGTCGACCCAGCGACACGATCCGTCACGCGCAACGTTCCGGTCGCCAACACTCCCACCGGGCTGGCGACGTCTCCGGGCGCGGTCTGGGTGGTGGGCCCGGAGGCGGCCCGGCCAGCCGTGACCGTGACGCAGCTCGATCCGCAGTTCAACAGCATTGCCGGCACGAGGCGCATCGGCAACGTCGTCCCGGGCGGCCCCGGCTCCGTGGCGACTCGAGGAACCGCCGTCTGGGTTGCACCCTCCGCAGGGCTCCTGTCCCGCCTGAGCCCACGCACCGCACGAGTCGTTCGGCAAGTCGATCCGAACGCCGGGCCGACGGCCGTCGCCGTCGGCGAGGATGCGGTCTGGGTTACCGACACCGACGCCAACACGGTCACCCGCATCGATCCCACGGGCCTCTTGACGCCGATCGCCGTCGGTCACGGCCCGAGTGCGGTGGCGGTCGGCGCCGGCGCAGTATGGGTGGCCGACACGCTCGACAACGCGATCGTCCGA
>DASYPH010000155.1:0-6509 GCA_036006925.1 Gaiellaceae bacterium | reverse complement strand
TGCCGGCCCCGACCTGGGTTTGTACCAAGTTGGTACTAGGCGTGCGCCGGGGCGGCCGGGTGGTCGCCGCCGTCCGTGCGTGGCGCGCGGAACAGGGCGTTCCGGGCGGTCAGGGCGCCGGTAGCGCCGCCACACTGCTTGCCGCCGACCCAGGCGGAGTCGCCGGGGTTCGGTCCGGTGAGGACACCGCGGCCGCTCCAGGAGACACGCGTGTCGGGGGTGATCGCGATCGTCTGCGAGCCCGCGGCCGGGGCGTCGTGGCTGCCCTTCAGGACGTTGATGGTGAACGACGTGGCAGTGGTCGACACGAGCGTGCCGAACACGTGGAACCGCGTGCAGTCCTGCGACGTCGTCGTGCTCTCGGCGGACGTCGAGGTCGTGCCGCCGTTGTGGTGCCCGTCGTCGGCGAGCGCGTAGGACGCGCCGGAGCCCGCGACGGCCAGGGCGAGGAACAGAGCTTTGAGCTTCATCGGAACAGGTGCCTCCCAGGTCTATGTGCAGGCCTGATCGGCATCTGGCCGAGATCCACGATCACTCGTTCGGGCTGAGAGCGCGGGGCGCGGCCGGGGCCGCGCCCCGCGTCGAACCAAGCCTGGACGAGGGTGTTACTTGACCTCGACCGAGGCGCCTGCCTCTTCGAGCTGACCCTTGATCGTGTCCGCCTCGTCCTGCGCGACACCCTCCTTGACCGCCTGGGGAGCCGAGTCGACGAGGTCCTTCGCCTCCTTGAGCCCGAGGCCCGTGACCGCGCGGACGACCTTGATCACCTGGATCTTCTGCTGGCCGGCGCCGGTGAGCACGACGTCGAAGGCGGTCTTCTCCTCGGCGGCGGCTGCGCCGTCGCCGCCACCGCCGGCCGCCGCGACCGCAACCGGAGCAGCGGCCGTGATGCCCCACTCGTCCTCGATCTTCTTCTTCAGCTCGACCAGCTCGAGGACGGTCATCGTCCCAAGCTGATCGAAGACGGTGTCAACTGCTGCCATTTGTCATGCCTCCTGATTTGCGTTCTCTAGTTGGGCGATGCGTGCGTCGATCAGTCCGTACAGGCCTTGCAGGGGCGCATTGACCAGCCCGAGCAGGTTGGTGAGCGGTGCGATCACTGCTGCGAGCACCTGGCCGCGCAGCACGTCGAGCGGCGGCAGCTTCGCGAGCTCCCCGACGTCCGACGCCGAGATCTCACGGCCCTGCGTCACGCCGCCGCGGATCTCGAGCACCTTCGTGTCGCGGGCCGAATCGGCCAGCGCCTTGGCGACGGCGACCATGTCGCCGTCTGCCTCGATGAACGCGATCGCCGACGGGCCTTCGAGCAGGGCGAGCAGCGCATCCGCCCCCGCGGCCTCCGCCGCGCGACGGGTGAGCGTGTTCTTGACGACGGACAGCCTCGCCCCGTGCTCGATCAGGCGCCCGCGCAGGGCGTCGATCTGGGGCATCGTCAGGCCGCGGTAGTCGGCGACGAACAACGTCTCGGCGCTGCGGAGCCTGTCGGTCAGCTCCGTGACAACGCGTTCCTTGTCTTCCTTGTGCATCTCACCTCCGTTACAAAATCGGCCCGCCTGGCGGCGAGCCGAGTTCGCTAGAGGGACGCTCCAGCAAGTCCGGTTCGCCTCGACTGGGCTTCTGCCGTTGCGGCTGCCAGTTGTCTCGGGCGCGGGTGGTTGACGAAAACGTTCAGGCCGTCGCGGCGACCTCACCGGCCGGGGAGCTGTCGAGCTCCTCTGCGATCTCGCGGGTCCTCGTCGGATCGATGTGGATCCCAGGCCCCATCGTGGAGGTCAGCGTGACCTTCTTGATGTACCGCCCCTTCGCCGCAGCGGGCTTGGCACGCACGATCTCGTCGATCAGCGCGGCGTAGTTCTCGATCAGCGCGCGCTCGTCGAACGAGCGCTTGCCGATCGGGATGTGCACGTTGGCGCCGCGGTCGGTGCGGTACTCGAGCTTGCCCGCCTTGGCGTCCCGGACTGCCTTCGCGACGTCGAACGTGACCGTACCGGTCTTCGGGTTCGGCATCAGGCCGCGCGGGCCGAGCACGCGGCCGAGCCGGCCGACGTTGCCCATCTGATCAGGCGTGGCGATCGCCACGTCGAAGTCCGTGAAGCCCTCCTCGATGCGCTTGGCGAGGTCGGCCGAGCCGACGACGTCCGCCCCGGCCTCTTCGGCCTCGCGGGCCTTGTCGCCCTCGGCGAAGACGGCGACGCGCTGTTCGCGGCCGGTGCCGTGCGGCAGCATCATCGTCCCGCGGAGCTGCTCGTCGGCATGGCGGACGTTCAGCCCGAGGTTCATGTGCACCTCGACGGTCTCGTCGAACTTCGCGGCGGGAGCATCCTTGAGCAGGCGCACAGCCTCGACCGGCGTGTAGACCTGCTCGCGGTCGATCGCGGCGCGTGACTCGTCGTAACGCTTGCCGTGCTTGGCCATTATCTCTCCACCTCCACGCCCATCGATCTCGCGGTGCCGGCGATCACGAGCATCGCCTGCTCGACGTCGCGGGCGTTCAGATCCTGCATTTTCGTCTCGGCGATCGAGCGGAGCTGGGCGCGCGAGAGCTTGCCGACCTTGGTGCGGTTCGGCTCGCTCGAGCCCTTCTCGAGCCGCAGCACCTCCTTGATCAGGACAGCAGCCGGCGGCGTCTTCGTGATGAAGTCGAAGCTCCGGTCTTCGTAGACCGTGATCTCGACCGGGGTGATGCGGCCGTTCTCCTGCGCGGTTTGCGCATTGAACGCCTTGCAGAACTCCATGATGTTGACGCCGTGCTGGCCGAGCGCCGGACCGACCGGAGGCGCCGGGTTGGCCTGGCCGCCGGGGATCTGGAGCTTGATCAGAGTGAGGACTTTCTTGGCCATTCGGTTTCCTTTAGTCGAGCTTCTTGTCAGTCCAGCTTTTTGACCTGGTCGAAGCCGAGCTCGACCGGAACCTGGCGCTCGAAGATATCGACGAGCACCTTGAGCTTCTGCTGATCGGGGTTGACGTCGACGATCTCCCCGTCGAAATCGGAGAGCGGGCCCGACGTGACCTTGACCGACTCGCCGAGCGAGTACTCGATCGTCGTTCGGGCGCGATCGCCACCGGCAGACGCACCCGTCTTCAGGATGCGGTCGACCTCGGGCTGCGACAGCGGCACCGGCTTCGAGCCGGCTCCGACGAAGCCGGTCACGCCGGGAGTGTTCTTGACGACCGTCCAGGCGTCGTCGTTCAGATCCATGTTCACGAGCACGTAGCCCGGAAGCACGCGCTTCTCCGCCTGCACCTTCTGACCGTCCTTGGTCTCGATCACCTGCTCGGTCGGGACGACCACGCGCCGGAAGCGCGGGCGCTGCCCCATCGACTCGATGCGGTGCTCGAGGTTGGCCTTGACCTTGTTCTCATGGCCGGAATAGGTGTTGACGACGTACCAGCGAAACATTCGGGTTCCTTTTTATTGGCCGAGCAAGATTCTGGAGACGACCTGCTTCCAGACCTGGTCGTTGATGTAGAGGAAGACGCCGACCACGAGGCAGGCGATCAACACGACAGCAGTGCCCTGGATCACCTGCGCCTGCCCGGGCCACTCGACCTTGCGGAGCTCCGCCCACGACTCGGCGAAGAAGTTCGACCGGTGCCGCTCTTCGACCGCCTGCTGCGGGCGGTCGGCGCGCGCGGCCCGTTGCAGCCGGCGGCGCTCCGAGTGCGAGTCGGTCATGGCGCTAGCGGGTTTCCCGGTGGGGAGTAGGCCCGCCGCACCAGCGGCAGTACTTACGGAACTCGACGCGGTCCGGCGTGTTCCGCTTGGACTTCATCGTCTGGTAGTTCCGCCGCTTGCACTCGGTGCACGCGAGGGTGATCGCAACTCTGACTCCGGTCTTGGCCATGTCTCTCTCTGGATGAGGTGGTCGACCCCGAGCACGCTGACGCACTGCCCCAGGGCTGCGGGATTGTAGCGGGACCAGCCCGATTTCGGTTCAGAAGCCGGTCAGGTGGCCGCTGCTTGACTGCCGCGATGCTGACGACGGGTTCCCGCGGCCGGGTGATGCTGAACAAGGTTCCGGAGGTCACCCTCTACTTTTGGGTGATCAAGGTGCTCTGCACCACGGTCGGCGAGACCGCGTCCGATTACCTCGCCGGCAACCTGAGCCTCGGGCTCACGAAGACGACGTTCATCACGGGGGCGTTGCTGCTCGTGGTGCTCGTCTTCCAGTTCCGGTTGCGGAAGTACGTCCCGGGTGTCTACTGGCTCGGGATCGTCCTGATCAGCGTGGTCGGGACACAGATCACCGACAACCTGACCGACAACGCCGGCGTCTCGCTCGTCACGACGACGATCGTGTTCAGCATCCTGCTGGCGATCGTCTTCGCCATCTGGGCCCGGTCGGAGCGGACGCTCTCGATCCACACGATCTACACGACCCGCCGCGAGTCGTTCTACTGGTCGGCCGTCCTGTTCACGTTCGCGCTCGGGACCGCGGCCGGCGACCTGACGGCCGAGCGACTCAACGTCGGCTATGCCTGGTCGGTCGTCCTCTTCGCCGTGGCGATCGCGGCTGTCGCGCTCGCACACTTCCGGTTCCGGCTCGATGCGGTTGCGGCGTTCTGGATCGCCTACATCCTCACCCGGCCGCTCGGGGCGTCGCTCGGTGACTATCTCTCGCAGCCCCGCCACGACGGCGGTCTCGGCCTCGGCACCACGGTGACCAGCTTCCTGTTCCTGGGCGCGATCGTCGTGGTGGTGGCGTTCCTGAGCATCACGCGGAAGGACGTGACCGAGCTCGCCGTGCCTCACGCCCGGTCGCACGCGCAGATCCTGATCGTCGCCCATCGCACCGCCGCTACGCCGCGACTGCTCGAGGCCGTCCGGACGCGGGTCGGTCTCGGCGGCCCGGTTCGCTTCCACCTACTGGTGCCGAACCCGGCCGAGCATGCCGAGGTGACGGACGGCGAGCGCCGCCACCGGCATGCGGAGGGCGAGCAGGTCCTCGCGGTCGCGCTGCCGCTGATCGAGGAAGCCTCAGGCGGGGGCGCCGAGGGCTCGGTCTCGACGCGTCACGATCCGATGGATGCGATCGAGGAGGCTCTCCACGACGGCGAGTTCCACGAGATCATCCTCTCGACGCTGCCGAAGAGCGTCTCGCGGTGGCTCCATGCCGACCTGCCGAGACGCGTCTCGACGCTCGGCCTTCCCGTGACGACGGTGGTCGCCCAGGAGCGCGCGTAACCAGGGGCTTGTAGCTAGGAGGGGCGGCCGGACTGGTAGTTCTCGCCCTGCGAGCCCGTGCGCTGGCTCAGCCGAATGGTTTCCATCTGTTCGTGCATCTGCTTCGCCTCGGCCTCGGCTGCGAATTCCTCCGGCGTTTGCGGGGTGGAACGGAACCCCTGGAGCAGCTTGGTGAAGAAGTTGGTCATGGCCAGATCCTACGTCAAGTGATCACGCGCCGAGCGCCGGCGTACCTCCCGGAGTACCACCCGGACATGCGGTCGACGGAGACCCGCGTCCCCGAGTGCGGCGCGTGGATGAATCGGTTGTGCCCGATGTAGAGCCCGACGTGGCCGACGCCGTCGAAGAAGACGAGGTCACCGGGACGCAGACCGGAGCGGGCGACTCGCCGCCCCAGGTCGAACTGCGCGAAGGTGTAGTGCGGTAGCGAGACGCCGAAGTGGGCGAAGACGTAGCGGGTGAAGCCGGAGCAGTCGAACCCGCTCGAGGGGCTCGCCCCGCCGTAGACGTACTGGACGCCCAGGAAGTGGCGCGCGAACCTGACGACGCTCGCGGCCTCGTTCCTGACCTTCGCGCGATGCCGCGCGAGCGGGGTTGGCCGCTTGACTGCCCGAACGTGCCGGAGGCTGGCGCGAGGATGCTTGCGCGCGGGGGGCGAGTGGCTGGGCGTGTGGCTGGGCGCGTGGCGGTGGTGATCGGCCGCCGCGGCCGCCACTCCCACGGCGACGCAGGCGAGCAGGACGAGCAACGGCAACAGGACGCGTGTGCGACGGAACAAAGGAGGCTCCTTCGAGCTCGGCGGCGCACAGGGAAATGAAGAGGAGACGCCGCGACAGTCGTTGGTCGCCCCATGTCAGCAGGCCTCAGGGACGCTGTCGTCCCTCAAATGGGTCAAGCGGGGGTGGGCTCGAACCACGACTTTCGGGGTCTGGGCCAGTCGACGCTCGGCGTCTACTAGCGCTTTTGGATAGCGGCGGGTGGCTCGAACCACCGACCTTCGGCGTCGGGGATCAGTCGACGCGCGCGTCGGTCGCAACGTCCTTGGATAGCGGCGGGTGGGCTCGAACCACCGACCTTCGGGTTATGAGTCCGACGCTCTAACCAGCTGAGCTACGCCGCCACGCGCGGCGCGATTTTATCAAGCAGGCTCGCGACTCTCGTCCCGACGAACGCAGGTTGGCAGCGTGAGCCGGCTCGTCTGAGCCGGATCGTCTGACTCGAGTCAGACTCGTGTCTGACACACGGAAGTGAGACGTACGTGTGACGCGACTGTGTCTCGCCCGGGCACGCGCCTACGCTCACCGCTCAATGAGATAGGTCGAGC
>DASYPH010000154.1:0-3807 GCA_036006925.1 Gaiellaceae bacterium | reverse complement strand
CTGTCCGCCTCCAAGGCTTTCTGGTCATGGTCGACGCTGAGTGCACCTAGCGCGCTACCCAGGAGAAGAGAGAATCAAGTATCTGGAGTTGAAGAGAATGCTGGCCTCAATTGACAACCGCGACGAGTGGTTCAAATCGCTCACGAGACTGCGGGCTCCAGAAAAGGCTCCATTGAAGAGAAAAGCCCCGCTACGCAGGGCTTTTGTAGAGCCCTCTAACGGACTCGAACCGTTGACCCCCTCCTTACCATGCGCTCCGAAACGGTTGCCGTGGGTTGCCACCGGTTGCCTATCCGCCTATTTGAGCCGTTTTTGGCGGCCTCCCATTTGCGACCGGTTGTCACCGGTTGCGCCCGCGAGGCTCCATAAATGCTCCATCCATTCGCAGGGAATCGCTGATGGCCAAAGGGCTTCGGGCGTCCAGCTAACTCCGGGTGGAGTGTTTAGCCGTTCTCTGTAGAGAGTGGGTCGACCGGTTGACTCCGCGTGCGGCCCGGGCTCGAGCTGAGGGCTATGCCCGGGCGTATCTGATGTGCGTCACGCCGGGCGCCTCGACCGACTCGACCTGTTCGAGTTTCGCGTCTCCCAGGTTTTCGAACAGTCGAGCGCCGCCTCCGAGCAGGATCGGGACGATTGATACGACGATCTCGTCGAGCAGGCCCGCTGCGAGGTATTGCTGCGCGACGGATGCCCCGCCCCCGAGAGACACCTCCTTCTCGCCGGCTGCTGCCCGCGCCTGTTCGAGCGCCGACTTGATCCCGTCCGTGACGAAGTGGTACGTCGTTCCGCCCTGCATCTCCAGCGGCTTGCGCTGATGATGAGTGAGGACGAAGACGGGATGGTGGAAGGGCGGATCGTCTCCCCACCAGCCCTGCCACGACTCGCTCCATGGGCCCGGTCCGCCGCCGAACATGTTGCGGCCCATGATGGTCGCGCCGGCGCCGCCGAGGATGTCCTCGGCGAACGGCGTGCTCGCGTTGACCTCGCCGCCTTGCTCGCCGTGGCCTTCGCGGAACGCCTGGAGCGGATAGAGCCAGCCGTGGAGCCTCTCGCCGCCGACTCCGAGCGGATGCTCTGGCGACTGGTCCGGGCCGGCGACGAAACCGTCGATCGACATCGTGATGTTCAGCTTCAGCTTGCTCATTGATCCTCCCTCTGTTTACGCGGCAGGACAGCGCCGCCCGGTAATACCTCTCAGGCCTTGGTCGGAGCCGGCGTCGCGTTCTCGACAATTCGATCTTCCTCGATGCGCGTGCTCCCAGGAAAATCCGGATGTCGACAATCGCGTGGCGGCTCCGACCTTAGACCGAGAAGGAAGTGGTTCGAGGCTCAGCCGCCGACCGGTGTCGAATCCGCGTGCCACGAATTTGCTACTTCCCCCGGCGTCGCCGACAAGGAGGAACGATGAAGTACTTGCTGATGATCTACGACAACCCCGACACTCGCGCGATCTTCTTCGGTGAAAGCGGCAAGGGCCTGATGGCTGAACTCGACGTGCTGATGCAGGAGCTGCGGGAGTCGGGCGAGCTGATCGGCACCGAAGCGTTGGCCGACCCCACGACCACCAAGACGGTGCGGGTCGAAGGTGGCGTGCCGGTGATCACCGACGGTCCGCTCGCGGAGGCAAAAGAGCAGTTCGGTGGTTACCTGCTGCTCGACTGCGAGAGCCTCGAGCGTGCGATCGAGATCGCCGGACGCTGGCCCAGCGCGCCCTTTGCGCCGCTTGAGGTGCGGCCGGTGATGGACCCGGCGGGGATGGAGATGTGAGCTCGGATGCTGGGATCGAGCCGACGCTGCGCCGATTGGCGCCGCAGGTGCTCGCGGCGCTCCTCCGACGTCATGGTCGCTTCGACGCCTGCGAGGACGCGATGCAGGAGGCGCTGCTAGCCGCCACGACGCAGTGGCGCCGCGACGGGATTCCCGACAACCCACGTGGTTGGCTCATCGCGGTCGGATCGCGTCGACTGATCGACGAGCTGCGCAGCGAACAAGCTCGCAAGCGGCGGGAGGACGCGAGCTTCGAACCGTCCTTGCCGTTTGAGCCGCCTGCAGCGGGGACCGCGGCGGAGCAGCCACCCCAGCACGACGAGACACTGCAGCTGCTGTTCCTCTGCTGTCATCCGGCGCTCCGCCCTGCCTCGCAGATCGCACTGACGCTGCGTGCCGTCGGCGGACTGACGACGGCCGAGATCGCAAACGCGTTCCTGGTGCCAGAAGCGACGATGGCACAGCGGATCAGCCGCGCAAAGCAGACGATCAAAGCGAGCGGGATCGCCTTCCAGATGCCGCCAAAGCAAGAGCGGGCAGACCGCCTACGGGTCGTCCTGCACGTGCTCTATTTGATCTTCAACGAGGGCTACACCGCCACCGCGGGGCCAACCCTTCAGCGGCTCGAACTCGCGGAGGAGGCGATCCGGATCACGCGCACCTTGCACCGGTTGCTGCCCGATGAGGGCGAGGCGACCGGGCTGCTCGCGCTGATGCTCCTCACCCACGCACGTCGCGCCGCTCGTACCAGTCCCGACGGAAGCCTCGTGCCGCTGGCCGAACAAGATCGCAGCGTCTGGGATGCCGCCGCTATCGCGGAAGGGGCAGCGCTGATCGCACGAGCACTGGCGGGCACGCCGCTCGGGCCCTACCAGCTCCAGGCGGCGATCGCCGCCGTACATGCCGAAGCCACAAGCGCGGAAGTCACCGACTGGCGGCACGTCCTCGCCCTCTACGAACTGCTGGAGCGCATCGCCCCGAGCCCCGTCGTCACACTCAACCGCGCAGTCGCGCTGAGCATGGTCCGCGGCCCCCGGGCCGGCCTCGAACTGCTCGCAGAGATCGAGGGCAACCGGCTAGTCGCGAGTCACCATCGCCTCGAAGCCGTCCGGGCCCATCTGCACGAGTTGGCAGGCGATACAGCCGCCGCCGAGGCGTCCTACCGCCGCGCCGCGCGCCTCACGCAAAGCCTGCCCGAGCGCCGCTTCCTCGAAGCTCGAGCTGCGCGGAGCCGCACGGGCAGCGATCTCGAGAACCCGCCCTCAGGCTCGACCTAATCATGAACGGCGCCCACGCCCCGAAATCGCTAAGGAGGACAAGCGCTTCCACGCGGCCGCCGCACGCCGACGTGCGGCGTTCTTGCAGAGCCCTCTGACGGACTCGAACCGTCGACCCCCTCCTTACCATGCGCTCCGAAACCATTGCCGTGGGTTGCCAACCGTTGCCGATCGGCCTGTTTAAGCCGTTTTCGACGTACTTGGATTTGCGACCGGTTGCCACTGGTTGCGCCCGCAGGGCTCCATAAATGCTCCATCCCTGCGCCCCCAATCTCTCATGGGTAAAGGCGCGCGCTCGCGAGGAGACAGCAAGAAACATGGCGCTGTCGAGCAACGGTCAGTCGAGGGCGAGTCCGCGAAGCTTGTCAGGGTCGGTGATCAAGTCGATCGCCACGATTCGACCATGAGCAAGCGTGAACCCGACCACGGCGAACGGTCTGCGCGCGGGTCCGACGATTAGTCCGGCGGTGCCGTTGACGAGAGCGATTCGCGCCTGGGGTGCGAACCGGGAGCCGCGGGCGAGAAGCTGAGTCGCGACGTCGGCGGCGCCTGTGATCGGCCGCCGGGCAAGTGGGCTGACTCTGCCGCGGTCGGCCCGGAAGACGACTTCGGGGTCGAGAACCGCGACCAGCGCCTCGAAGTCTCCAGCGCGGGCGGCAGCGAGGAAGGCGGCGACGAGTTGCCGTTGCTGCGTCAGGTCGCTGTCGGGATCGGGAGCGGCGCCTTGCACGCGGCGTCGCCCCCTGCTGGCGAGTTGCCGCGC
>DASYPH010000153.1:0-31424 GCA_036006925.1 Gaiellaceae bacterium | reverse complement strand
ATCCCGAGGACGATCGCCAGCGCCGAGCCGCCAGCCTGCAGGCCGCCCGAGTGCTTGCGGTCGGCGCCGCCCATTCGGTCGATCAGAAAGTCGCCTGTAAAGAAGGTCAGCGAACCAGCACAAAGGCCTAGGGCGACAGCTCCTTTCCCGCCCGCCTTGTTGAACGCTTCCTGCACGAGTTCGAACGCGACTGCGCTGATCAGGACACCGCTCCCGAAGGCCATGATCATGCCGAGCGCCTGCTCTCCCACCCGGTAGCTGAGCGCGAAGGCTCCGCCAACGATCAGGGTCGAGGCCGCGATGAACCCCCACGCGAACGAAGCCAGCATCGCTTCGAATCATCAACGTTTGGACGGCTGACGGGTTTGGTTCAGATCGAGACGCTGGCACGGAGGTCCGGCCGCGCGTCGATCAGCCGCGCGAGCACCGGGTCCGCCGTACGAAGGAACTCGCGCGCAGTGGGATCGGCTACGGCCGCAGCCGTCATTCCTCGAGCAGCCGCTCGGTGAGCACGATCTTGATTACAGCAGCCACCGTCTCCCTGACGTGGGATTGGGCGACCGGTCCGACCGGCGTAGACTCGCGCCGACAGCGACGAGAGGGAGCGCCCATGGCAGTTGCGGTTCGCACGTTGGACAATTTCATCGGTGGTGAGTGGCAGCCGCCGCGCGGTGAGGGGTTCCGGGAGATCGTTTCTCCGGTGACTGGGGAGGTACTCGCCGAGGTCGGAGACGCCAGTCGGGTTGACGTCGATGCTGCCGTCGCTGCAGCTCGTTCAGCGCAGCCGAAGTGGGCGGCGTTGTCCGCCTGGGAGCGGGCGAAGGTGTGCCATGCGATCGCCGACCTGATCGATGAGCGCCGGGAGGCGTTCGCATATGCGCTCTCCCTGGAGCAAGGCAAGCCGTATCTGGCGGAAGCGCTTCCCGACATCGACGAAACGGCTGAGAACTTCCGCATCGCGGCCGAGGACGTGAAGCGGATGGAGACCGCCGTGATTCCGTCGCAGGATGTCAACAAGCGGATCCTGACCTTCAGGAAGCCGAACGGTGTCTACGCCGCGATTACGCCGTGGAACTTCCCCACACTGATTCCGGTCGAGCTGATCGCTCCGGGCATTGCGGCGGGGAACACGATCGTGATGAAGCCGTCGGAGTGGACCCCGCTCGCAATGGCGAACTTCATGCAGATCATGGCGGACGCCGGGCTGCCGGATGGGGTCGTGAATGTCCTCTACGGCGGAGGAGACGTGGGGGAGTCGCTCGTCACGCATCCCGGAATCGACTGCATCGGCTTCGTGGGCTCGCATGGGACCGCGGAGAAGATCGTGCGCGCGGCGGGCCTGAAACGGTCCCTGATCGAGGCGAGTGGCAACGGTCCGGTGATCGTGTGTGAGGACGCCGATCTGGCACGCGCCGCCGAAGGCGCTGTGTTCGGCGGCTTCTTCTGCGCGGGGCAGGTGTGCTGCGCGACGGAGCGGGTGCTCGTGAACGAGAAAGTGCACGATGCATTCCTCGATGAGGTGGTGAAGGCAGCCGCACAGTGGAAGCTGGGCGATCCGTTCGATGCCGACACGAAAGTCGGACCGATGAACAATGAGCCGACTGCCCGGAAGATGGACGCGCATCTCGAGGACGCTGTGAGCAAGGGGGCGACGATCGTCGCCGGGGGCTCGCGTGATCATGGTCGCCCGACCGACCTCTACTACCAGCCCACGGTGGTGGTCGACGTCGGTAGAGACACCCTCATCAACCGCGAAGAGACGTTCGGGCCGATCGTGCCGCTGATTCGTGTGTCGTCGGACGACGAGGCACTCGCAGTCGCAAATGACTCGCATCTGGGGCTCCAGGCTGCGGTGTATACGTCGAGCCTGGCGCGAGCGTTCCGGTACCTCGACAGCCTCCGCGTCGGCAACGTCGTGGTGAACGACTCGACCGACTACTGGGAGGCGCACGAGCCCTTTGGCGGATCTGCGGGCACAAGGTCGGGGTGGGGTCGGATCGGTGGGCGTTACACGATGCTCGACATGACCGACCTGAAGACGATCGTCCTCGATGTCGGCGGGCTCGACTGACGTCGGGTGCTGAAGGATGGACGGGCTGATCGAACGGCGGCACCCCTGCGCGGAGGACGGCATAGATCTCAACGCTTGCGCGTTTTTGCAGGTAGGGGTTATGCAGACTTCGGATCGGAGGGACAGCGGTGACAGTCGAATCGGATGCGTGGCTCGGTGAGCGCACGAAGAAGACGGGTACTACGGTTCGATACGAGATGCGTACGACGATCGATCGCCCGATCGGCGACGTGTTCGCGCGACTGGCGGACATCGATGGTTACCGAACGTGGATGCACCGTACGGGCTTGTTCCGCCGGTCGGGCCAAACGTCTAACGGTCCTCGAGGCTCAGGAACCGCGTACTTCGACGCCACGAGGATGGGCACGTTCCGCGGTCAAATCACGGACTACCAGCCGCCGTCGCGGATCGGGTTCCGCGAGACTTTGCGGTGGTTCGGCTCCGACCTGATGGAGGCGAGACCCGAGTACCTCCTCGAAGCGGACGGGGACAGGACGATCGTTCATCACATCGCGGAGGGTGAGCTCTTCGGCTTGATGCGATTGATGAAGCCGGTTGCGGCGCTGTTGGCAAAACGCGAACGGACGCGAACCGTCAAATCGTTGAGGCGCTTGCTCGAGTCGGAGTAAATGACGCTTTTCAAACTGCAGAACTCGCCTCATGTCGCTCAGCTGAGGCGGGGTTCAAGCATCCGCGCCCTGGAGCCGAACGGCTCCCGGGCGCGGCGTGAGGCTCAGCAGCTCAGCGCGTTGTCGATGACGTCGCTTGCGAGCGTGCCGAAGAAGCGTGCGGTCGGGGACCCGTACTGAGCCGCGCCGCCGAACGTGTTGCCGTTGGGCATCTGTCCGAACTCCCACTCGCAGTTGCCTCCGACCGAGGCCCGCGTGAAGTGGGGATAGAAGGCGCCCGGGAAGTTCGGCCCTGTCACGGTGCAGTTCGCGAGGGCTGTTGGGGAGCAGGTTGCCTCGCTGGCGGGAGCGTCGGTCTCGAACTGGATCTGGGGATAGGTGCTGCCGCCGGTCGTCGTCGGTTGGTCTTGCAGGAACGTCGAGGGGAACGTGTTTGGCGTCACGCTGTTCGGCCAGTCCGACCGATAGGAGGTGCCGTCGAAGTCGAGATCACCGCCGGCGAGGAGGTCCAGGCAACCGGTGATCAGGTTCGGGTCGGCGGTGATGCCGAACTGGTTGAGAGCGGTGTGCGTGTCGCCGACCGGGTAGCAGAACGCATCACCACCGAACGGCTCCGGGTTGGTGCCGCTGTCGGAGACCGTTTCGTATGGGCCGTTGCAGGTGAGCGAGAACGGGTCACCGGCAGTGATGTTGAGCAGCCCGTCGGTGGCAGGGTTCGAGAGCGTCGTGCACGGCGTGAAGTGTCCGATCTCGTACTGGGTGAGGATTCCGCCCAGCAGCGCGGCCCAGGGGACGACGTTGTTGGGGCTCGCCGTGTCGTACTCGGGCTCATAGTTGAACGGGACGCCTTTGCAGTTGCCCATGATCGTCGCCATGAAGCCGTTGGCGGCTGAGGCCTGCATGAACCCGCTTTGCCCCGTCGTCAGATCGTCGATGTGGACCTCCAGCGCATGGCCGCCTCCCGTGAGGCTCGAGTCGAAGACATGCACGCGCAGGCTGTCTCCCGGATTCATCAGCAGCGTCTGGCCGTTCGGCGTCACCGTGGCGAAGTTGGCGACTTGCGGGCCTGCTGGCCCGGTCGGGACGCCGTCCCGCTGGATGAATCCGAAGTTGGTTGGCTCTTCGCAGTTCGAGTTGCAATTGTGGAACTGACCGCTGCACTCGAGGTCGTTGATGTGCAGCGATGCGCACCAGTGCGAGTTGTCGCAGCTGATGTTGTCGAAGAACGGCGCGTAGCCGGGTGGGTAGAACTGAACCTCGAGGAACGAACTTCCTCCGCCCTGGCTTCCGCCTTTCGGTGCGTTCGTATCGCTGTTCGGCTTGCAGGACGATTGCGGGTACGAGTAGCCGTTGCAAAGCGCCATTCCGAACCACGGCGCCGCCGAAAGCTCGAACCAGTGGGTGACGTCGCTGCCGGGTGTGGCAACCGTCGGAGCGCCCGTCGGATCGCGGGGCAGCTTCTCCGTCCAGGTGACGTCGTTGCCAGATCCCGGCTGCGACGAGAGGAAGCGGATACTCGGCTCGTCGTGTCCGATGTAGTGGCCGTTGTCTTCGAAGCGTGCCCCGGCCGAGTTTTCGATCGACAGCGGATCGGTGCACGCCATTGTCGGTTTGACCGACTGCTGGATCGGACTGAACCCGTTGCAGTCGAGCAGACCAATCGCGTTCGGCGCGACCCCTTGGTCGGCGCCGGCCGACGCGGGCACGACAAACATCGCGACCACGAACAGCGTCACGAAGAGTGTGCGTCTCACCGTCGGCGGCAGGATGAATCGAGTGGAGCCAGACATCGTCCCTCCCAACCTCGTGAACGTGGACCCGCGGACCTACGCGGCAGAGCCGCAATCGGATTCGGGCCTCGGCCCCGGGCCGACCGCATCCTGATCTCAGCGGGATTGACCGAGATGTCCGGCGGCGAGCCACCGGTTTCGCAGTTCGCTCGAGAAGCAGCTCGCGTTGCTCCTGGCCTGGAGTGCGAGGGCAAGGCAATCGAAGGCCCAGCGGCCGAGGTTCTGCTCCTAGAGGCCCGGGACGCTTCGCTGATCGTTGTCGGCAACCGCGGCCGCGGGGGCTTTGCGAGCCTTCTGCTGGGGTCGGTCAGCCAGCAGTTCGTTCATTACGCGCACTGCCCTGTGCTCGCAGTGCGCTGACAGTCCGGTCTTCTGCGTCCCTGGTTCGCTTCGGGCGGCGCTCGACGTCGCGCGCTCGTCGTCTCTGATGACGTCGCGCTCTCCGTCCGGCCCATTGACCGATGGACGCGTCGAGGAAAAGGCTCCTTGTCGTATGTTTCCCCCCTTCCGAACCTCCCTCACAGTGAGGTGTTTTCATGCAGCGAATCGTTCGTCTCCTTGTCAGCGTGGTAGTCATGGTGGCCGCCGGGCTGACCGCTACAGCCGAGGGGACCAGAGCGGACTCCTCGCCATCGGCAAGTCTTTGCCCGGACGCCGTCACTACGACGTTCGGACCTAATGTCTGTGTCTTCACTCCGAGCATGTCGCAGGCCGACATTCAGGCCGCGGTCAACGCCATCTACGCCCAGCAGGTCGACAACGAGATGGGCACCGCGCGATATGCGCTGCTTTTCGAGCCAGGTACCTATGGGTCCCAGACCACGCCGCTGGACATCCCGGTCGGCTACTACACCGAGGTCGACGGCCTGGGCCAGGACCCGTCGGCCGTCGTCATCAACGGTGGCGTGACTGCCATCGGCAAGAACGGCAGCGGTGCCTTGGACACCTTCTGGCGTTCCGTCTCGAACTTGACCATCCATGTCGTCGCGACCGCGGACGGCTGCCACACCGGTAACGAGATGTGGGCGGTTTCGCAGGCGGCCCCAATGCGCCGGGTCGATGTCAAGGACTTCACGACTTTCATGCCGTATTGCGAGAGCCCGAACTTCGCCAGCGGCGGCTTCGTGGCCGATTCGCGGCTGGAGGGTGGCGCGCTCAACGGGTCGCAGCAGCAGTTTTACGTCCGCAACAGTGACCTCGGTGCCGGCTGGACCAACTACGTGTGGAACCAGGTCTTCTCTGGCGACATCGCCGCGCCCGCGCAGGACTTCGGCAACGGCGCCGCCTACACGACGCTCGCGCAGACGCCGGTGAGCAGGGAGAGGCCCTACCTGTACATCGACGGCTCGGGCGCGTGGAACGTGTTCGTGCCGTCGGCCCAGACCAACTCGGTAGGCCCCACGTGGGCGAACGGGCACACGGCCGGCACCTCGATCCCGCTGTCGCAGTTCTTCGTCGCCACGCCGTCGGACTCGGTCAGCACGATCAACGCCGCGCTCGCCCGGGGCCTCAACCTGCTGCTCACGCCCGGCGTCTACAACGTGGACTCGCCGATCAAGGTCAAACGGGCTGACACGGTGATAGCGGGCCTGGGCATGGCCACCTTGACAGCGAGCAGCGGCAACTCGGTCCTGACCACCGCTGACGTGACCGGCATCGACATCTCCGGTCTCATCGTCGATGCCGGACCGGTCAACTCGCCGGTGCTGATGCAGATCGGCTCGAAGAACGGCAACAACGGCGTGCCGCACAATCAGGCGTCCGACCCGACTGCACTGCAGGACGTGTTCTTCCGAGTCGGCGGACCGCACATCGGCAAGGCGACCGTCGCCCTCGAGGTCAACAGCGACAGCACCATCCTTGACGACCTGTGGATCTGGCGTGCCGACCACGGCGTCGCCGGCTCGGTCGGCTGGACCGTCAACACGGCTGACACCGGCCTCGTTGTGAACGGCGACCACGTCACCGCGACAGGGCTCTTCGTCGAGCACTTCCAGAAGTACAACGTCATCTGGAACGGCAACGGCGGCGAGGTCATCTTCTTCCAGAACGAACTGCCCTATGACCCGCCGACCCAGGCCGACTACGAGCACGACGGCGTGCTTGGCTACGCGGCCTTCAAGGTGGCCGACGACGTGCAATCGTTCCAGGGTTACGGCATGGGGAGTTACATCTTCACCAACGTGAACCCGAACATCCACGTGTCGCATGCCTTCGAGGTCCCGGACACGCCGGGCGTCCAGATGCACGACCTGCTCACGATCAACCTGAGCGGTCCCGGCACCATCGACCACGTCATCAACGACACCGGCGGTCCGGTGAGCTCCGCCAACCCGGACGTGGCCAGCCAGGTCGTCAGCTACCCGTGACGTAGCGGATAGGTGATTCGCGCCCGCATGCCCGCTCAGCGGGTCATGCGGGCGCCGCGTATCACGGAATGGGGCGGCGGGCGATGCTCGAGCGCCGCCAGGCGTTGGGTGCGACTCGTGCGGCAAGTCGGCCTCCGTCGACTTCCCCGATCATCAGCTTGAGATCCGCGACCGCGTCGAGCGGCGGTACCGCCGTCAGGCGAGGTGCGTTCGAGTGCCACACGGTCGGCGGGCTCACCGTGGGTCGGCAGGACCAATTCGACTGGCTTGTCGAGGAGGCGGCCTCAGCCCGGTCGCGACCTGCTCGACCGTGACAGGCATCCGCGCGTCGTGTTGGTGGATGCACTCGTCCGGCTCTGAACAGACGAGCCGCTGCGACCGCCCGGTCCACCGCGACGGGTCGTGCCGGTTAACCGTCCGCCGCGCGTTCGAGCAGCTCGCCCCAGAGTTCGACCACTTCGCCGATCGGGACGGCGAGGTTCGCGGCTGTCAGCGACAGTTCGCACCGTTGCGAGCCAGGATCACCTGTCGCGCTGAACTCGCTCGAGAGCCAGATCCTCGATTCTCGCGTCAGCTCGTAGACGGCGTCGTTCAGAGGCTCCAGCGGCCTCCGGACGATCACGTGCAACATCGCCGCTTGCGGCGGGTCCGGCACCACCGTCACGTCGTCGATTGCCGCTAGCGCTTCGCCGACCAGCCGTGCCCGCTCGACCAGCTCTGGCATCCGCGGCAGGCGCTCGTCCAGCCCGAGCTCAGCCGCGAGCAGGTACGGGTAGGCCCGGAAGAGCCGGCCGCCGTGGCGGATCTGCCAGACGCGAGCTTCCTGGATCACGTCCTTCGGTCCCGCCAGCGCGCAACCTGTCGGCGCACCGAGGTCCTTGTAGAAGGAGACGTAGACCGTGTCGAACAACGCACCGATCTCTGCCAACGACCGTCCGTAGAACGGCTCGCACTGCCAGAGCCGTGCCCCGTCAAGATGAAGCGCCGCACCGCGGACGCGAGCCGCTTCGCACGTCGCCACCAGGTCGTCCCACGGCGGCAGCTTCCCGCCGAGGTCGCGCTGCGGCAGCTCGAGCAACAGCGCCGCAATCGGCTCGCGCAACGCCTCGACGTCCTGCGTCTCGATCAGCCGCTCGCGCCCGCCGAGCAGGGTCGCCCGGAGCCCGTGCAGCACACGGTACGCACCCTCCTCGTGCGCCTCCAGGTGGCATTGCGGATGGAACGCGACCACGCGGCGTCCCGTCCGGTCGGCGTGGATGCGCAGCGCGATCTGCTGCGCCATCGTGCCGCTCGGCATCCAGACCGCAGCCTCCGTGCCGAGCAACTCGGCCACGCGGCGCTCCAGCCGCTCGGCCAGCTCGCCACCGCCGTAGCGGTCGACATCGAAACCGTCGGGCGCGCGCGCGACCAGGGCCCGCAGCGCGGTCGCGGGATCGCGCTCAGCCGCCGCGTCGCCGAACGCATACCGTTCCGCCTCGAGCCACGCCTCGCGCCACTCGCGATCGCTCGCCATCGAAAACGAGCATAGGCGGCGGCGACCGCCACACACGCACACACACCCGAAATCGGGGTCCCGCGGCGATCACGTTCGGGGGAGGGGGGAGCCTCGCCAGACACATCCTCGACCGTGCGGCCAGCTCGCTAGCGCGCGAAGCTCGCCGGTAACGGCTCGGGCGGAAAGACGCTCGCCCAGGCGATCGATCGGCAGCTCTCGAGGAGCGCTTGTAAAACCAAGGGCGCGAGGCCTAGTGTTGTCTCGTGTGGCGCGGTCTTGTTTGCGCGATGGTGCTTGTGCTTGCCTCGTCTGCCGCAGGGTCGTCTGGGAAGACGCCGCGGGTGCCGGTGTGGGGCGCGCCTGTCCTCTCGGGCGCGCTCAGTGACGGTCACGATAACGAGTTGCAGACGGTGGATCTGAACGGCGACGGGCTTCGCGACGTGATCGTCGGTGACCAGATGTTCGACCGTATCCAGCCGCTGCCGCCGGTGTTTCTCCTCAGCCGCGGCGGTGGCCGGTTTGTGGACGCGACCGCGGCGCTGTTCGACGGCAGCCCGCCCGCGGCGCAGTGGAACCGTCAGATGGTCATCGCCGATTTCAACGGCGACCATCGCCCGGACGTCTTCATCGCTGACATCGGCACCGACAACACCGCGATCAACCCCGGCTTCCCTGGACAGCAAAACGAGCTGATCCTCTCTGAGCCGAACGGCAAGTTCCGCGATGCGACGGCGAACCTGCCGCAACGGTTCACATTCAGCCACTCGGCGGCTGCGGCAGACGTGAACGGC
Organism: Gaiellaceae bacterium; assembly: GCA_036006925.1. GTDB lineage: Bacteria > Actinomycetota > Thermoleophilia > Gaiellales > Gaiellaceae > PALSA-600. The sequence continues at coordinate 22,279 of DASYPH010000153.1, read as the reverse complement.
GACGGAACGATCGACATCTTCGAGAACAACATCGGTGGACTGGGTCGCTCGCACGCCCAGGCCGACATCCTGCTCAACGACGGCAGCGGCCACTTCACTGTCGCGACCGATCGTCTTCGCGGTTTCCCCCGCGACGTCTACGGCAACACGCACTCGCTGGCGTGCGCGTTCGCCGACGTAAACGGGGACGGCCACCCGGATCTCATCCTCGGCGGAAGTGACGCGGTCGACAGGTCTGCCGTGCTCCTGAACGACGGGCACGGCTCTTTCGACTTCTTCGAGTGGCTGCCGCCGAAGCTGTACGCCGCCAACGCGCTCGTGATCTCGATCGCGACCAGCGACGTCAACGGCGACGGCGCAACCGACCTGCTGCTCGCGGAGACACAACAGGATCCGTACTACATCGGCTCGAAGATCCAGGTGCTGATCAACGACGGACACGGACAGTTCAGCGACGAGACCTCGACGCGGCTGCTCAACCAACCGACCGGCCAGAGCTGGCCCGAGCGGCTGCTTCTCGAGGATCTCAACGACGACGGCAAACCCGACATCTTCCTCCAGTACGCGCCGCCGGGAATCGTCCCGCAGGCAGACCCGACACCGGTCTGGCTGAACGAGAACGGCGTCTTCACCCGCATTCAAGGCCCCGCGCAGGGATCTGCGCCGGGGAGCCGCGGCATGGTCGGGTTCGTGAACGGCGACGGCCCGCACGCCTTCTTCTCCCTCGGCTCGACCCGCGACGGCCAACCGGCCTCGTACTACGTCACCCCTCAGATCGTCGCCCCGACCACGGCACCGTCTCAAGTGCGGACACAACCAGTCCCGGGCGGGATTCGAATCTCCTGGCGGCCTGTGAACGGCGCAACCGAGTACGAAATCTGGCGCGGCCGACCGAAAAAGCTAGTCACGTCAACGGTCAGGACGACCTACCTCGACACCCGCACGCGGCCCGGCAAGGTCGCTGTCTACAGCGTGCGCGCTCGCAACCAAGCTGGGCCAGGCCCCTTCAGCCCCTCGGTCACCGCCAAACGCCCGAAATAGCCTTGGCACCCCCACGGTGACGACAAGGAACCTTCAGCCGGTTGTCTCCCACCGAGTATCAAACTTCTTCGGTACGTCCAGAGGCCTCGACGCACTCAGGGTGCATTGCGGAAAACGGGCGTATGCCTGGGCTACCGGCGACGACGGGCGTGCCACCAGCCACGACGGGTTTGCGGCTCGGGTCCTCGCCACGGCGGTCTGGGCGGCGGCGGGTGCAGCTCGGAGAGCGAGTCGAACTCCACAGTCAGACGCCAGTCGTTGACGACCCCGCGACGACCAAGCTCCGCCTTCGTACAACCGACCGGGCTCCTCCTCGGCGTCGACTGAAAGGTGGTGCCATCGGCCAGGTGGATCGCATAGTCCAAGCTGGGCCGAGTATCCACCCCGCGAATCTCGTCCAACTCCGGATTCGAGATCGCCACGATCGTGCCGCTACCCATGAGGGCGTCGTCTGGCGTCTACACGGTGTTGTAGAACACCGGCTGCTCGGGCCCACCGCGAAGGTCTTCCGAGACGATCCGCCAGAACGCGAACTCGCCCGTCAGGCCGACCGCCAGCGGCTGGTCGAGCCATACCACCCGGGAACCCAGCCAGCTCGAACCATGCTCTCGTCAGCTTCTCATTCGACCCGGTGCGACGGGAAGCCTCTGACTGGCGGACGCTCAGCCGTCATTCCCGACACTGGCGCAGGCGATCACCATCAGCGTCGTAGCCACTCAGTCAGACCGCGCTCTCGATCACGTCCGCGCCCGCGCGCTCGGCGGGTGCCCCGAAGATAAAGACGAAAGTCTCTTCGTCGGTCTCGTTCACCATCTGTTGTGCAGTGCCCGCTTCGACGTGGACCAGGCCGCCGACCGGAATCTCGTGTCGGGTCGGTGGCTCACCGAGGTACATCGTCAACGTTCCGCGGATCGGGACGAAGGTCTCGTCCTGCACACGCTCGATGTGGCGTGGGCCCTTCTCGCCCGGCTCGTGGCGCATGAAGTTCGCACGCGTATGGCGCAGCCCTGCTATCTCGGTCAACGCGGCGCGATGACGGCCGGGGAACCGATCGTAGGGCTCCCAGTCGAGTTGCTCGGGCTCGACCACGTGAAAGCCCATGGCTCGCACCTCCTCAACTGCTTTCGAAGATCGTCGCTCCTCGAACGACGTGCCCTCGGGTGACATTCCCGGACGCTCGCCCAGGCGACGTTCACGCGCGAGATCGCCTTGGGTTGTCTCGTCGCAGATGCTCCTACACGCTTTGACGTCGGCCTCCGAGCGGCGCGCAGTCGATGGCCAAGACGGAGTGGAGCGAGGATGCGAAGTGACGCTACTCGGAGTATCCCTCGGTCACCTCGCCCTTGTGTGCGGCGAATGCAGCCAGCACCTCCCCTTTCTCCTGCTCGGGCACGTTGAAGTGATCGAGCGATCGCCCAAGTTCTGCCGCGACTTCGTCGAAGATGGCAGGAGAGATCTTCAGGGCCCGATGGGCTTCCTCCAAGCCGAGATGAGTATTGCCCGGTTTCGTGGCCGCATAACCCTGGGGTCCGCCGGCAACGTCGCAGACCCAGAGAGTGCGCATGAACTTCAGGCCGGGAAGCCTGCCCAGATCGTTCGTGCTCCATTCGTCTAGTTCGGGGTCCTCCGACCCCTGACCGGTGATCGGGTTGCGCACGACGGCGTCGCTGAAGTGGTCAACAACTGCGGCGATGGCGAACGCGCCGCCGAGGCGGTCATACAAACTGGATTCCGTCATTTCTTGCCTCCCTGGGTGGCTTCCTGGAAATGCCCACCGAGTTCCTCGATGGTTCGTTCCATCGGTAGGAGGAGATCGCGCGCTCTGCCGGTTCCTACGCCGAACCCTCCGGGTCGGATTTCACGCCGCTTGGTCGGCCGCGCATTCCCGTTGCACGCTCCCTGGCGGAGGCAGGATCCCGGCCCACTGCGCTCAGCGAAGGTCGCCGCCGGTCGGGGGCATTTGCGAACGCTGGCCCAGCCGACTGCCTGCTGGCGCATCAGGGAGGCCTAATGGATGTCCGATGACCTCGAGCCCACTCTGCGGTCTGAGCATTGAGGTGGGCGCAGCGTGCCTACGTTTCGCCTCATCGAAACCGGGAAAGCCGCGAACAGAGGAGGACCTAGATGACTGGCGACGCATTCGTCCTGGGGAGTCTCCATTCAGTCGCTGGCGAGGGCGTCGTGCGGATGGACGATCGCCTCGGCACTCGGATCGATGACCTCTGCGGAGCACTCACCGATCCTGATCGACTCGCCCGCTGGTACGCCGAGGTAGAGGGCGAGCTTTCGACAGGCGGCGAGTTCTGTGTCCGGATCGCCCTCGCGGGAGAACGCACGGGGCGGGTGGAAGCGTGTGAGCCCCCGAAGCGCCTGCTGTTGACGATGCGCGATCCCGATCCTCAGCCCGGCCAGCCGGAGCAGACTGTGATCGACGCCCAACTGATTGCCGAGGGCGCTCAGACCAGGCTGGTCTGGGAAGAGCGGGGCATGCGCCTCAACCTGCTCCCAGCCTACGGCGCGGGCATCCACGTCGAGCATCTAGCGGACTACATCAGCGGCCGTGAGCTCAGGACGTCGAGGCCCGCTGGACAGAACTCTTTCCAGCCTACGAAGCGCTGGGCGTCGGCTAACCCCGGTGGTGCAGATACACGCAGGGCACCAGGCCTACACTCGGGGTGACTGCGAGACTCGTTCGAATTGGTCTGTCTGAGACAGTCGCCAGCCTGATTGTCGTCGTGATTGCGTGTGACTCGTCGGGTGACTGGCCGCGTTGCGTGCCTTGGAAATGATTTGTCCGCGTGTGCACGGCGGTGCCATGAGCACCGGGCGCTTGTTGTGAATGAAAAGGTCATCACGGCGGGCCGCATTCCCGGCCTCAGCTCGCTCAAGCAGACGCTCACCGAGCGCCTCGTTGCAGCGGCGACCCGCCGATGAGCTCCAGCCACGACAACCACTCGGTTTCGCGCCTCCCCGAGCTCGGCAGGCGAGGTGAAGGGTGGGTCGCGGGCCAAATGCTGCTCATGGCCGGCGTCTTCCTCTCGGCACTCGTGGGCCGAAGCTGGACTGGCGGATACGCGGTCGCTGCCTTCGTGATCGGCAGCGTCCTGTTCGTGCTCGGACTGCTTCTCCTTGCCTGGGCTGGCCTGCGGCTCGGCTCGTCGCTAACCCCGTTCCCAGCCCCGCGAACAGACCAGGCCGTGAAGACAGCAGGTCCCTACGCGCTGGTGCGCCACCCGATGTACGGCGGCGGCGTCCTGATCGCGCTCGGCTGGTCGATCATCTTCGCCAGTGTGGTCGGACTCGTGCTGACCGTCGTGCTGGCCGTCTTCCTCGACCTGAAGGCACGCCGCGAAGAGGTCTGGCTCATCGAACGTCTCGACGGCTACACCGCCTACCGCAGCCGAACCCCGCACAAGCTCATACCCTTTCTCTACTGACGCGAGCGCGAAAGAGACACCCGATGAGTCGCCGACTTCCGCTACGTCCGGCGGCGTGTGAGGCGACGTTGACGAGGATCAGACGTTCGCCTTGGCGACGAGCAGACTGAGCGATTCGACCTGCTGTTGGAGACTGCCGCAGACCTGCTCGCAGAGCGAGTAGACGCCCTCGTCGATGATCCGGTAGTAGGCGAAGTTCCCCTGCTTGCGCCGGGCGACGATCCCGGCGCGCTGCAACACACCCAGATGCTTGGAGACGTTCTGTTGCGTCGTCGCGAGCAGCTCGGTCAGCTCGAGCACGGTTGCCTCGCCGTCGCGGAGCCGGTCGAGCAACCTGATCCGGGTCGGCTCACTGAGTGCCCGGAAGCGTTCCGCGATCAGTTCGACCAGATCATCGGGTAGCGGGTGGGATACGGCCATCCTCGTTCTCCTTAACTGCCAAGTGAGTGGCCCCGACTGAGCAGGCCCTCACCTGGTTTCGGGTGTTTCTCGATCACGCGGGCGTCGGCCGGGCGTGATGGTGGAAGCTGATCCTGGTCGCGACGCGGCCGCCGAACAGGCCGGCGCCGGCGAGCAGCACCAGTAGGGCGCCCGGGACGACGAAGAAGACGGTGAACAGCCGGAAGTCCGGCAGGCTGTTGACCTGCTTGTAGTTGTCCACGTTCGCCTGCATGGTCGTGACCAGCGGTTGGTAGTGCGCAAGCCCAGCGGGCACCTGGCGGAAGATGCCGACGTTCTGCTGCATCGTTCCGAGCAGGCCGCCGAAGTCACGCTGCATCACGGGCAGGTTCTGCAGCATCGCCGCCATCGCCGGCAATTGCGTCCGCATCAGTTGCTGCACCTGCACGGGTGTCATGCGTAGCGCCTGCGCAAGCAGCGGCACCAGCTTGGCGGCGTCGGTCTGCATGCCGCCGAAACCCCTGAGATACGTCTGGAACTTTGCGAGGTTCGTGGCGCTCATTATCGGCGTGACCTTGCCGAGCGGGACGAACACCTGGTTGTAGTAGCGGGCGGTTGTCGCGACCTGGTCACGCTGCATGATCGGCTGGAAGCCGTTCATCATCCGCTGGCCGGCCGCAGTCTTGCCGGGTAGGCCGAGCGCGAACGGCGCAATCACGAGTGCGAGGCCAATCGCGAACACGGCCCATAGCAGCTTGCGGTTCATCATCGCCTCCTCTTGTCGGCCCGATCGTGGCCCCGGGGGTCACGTCCGCCATCCGCAACGCTGCTGATCTCGCTGCGGACAACTACTCAACTGCGTAGTTGTCCGCACGGTCTTCCGTGGGCGCCCCGATGGCATGCGAGCACAGGGCGACGAGGCTGTCAGCAGACCATGGGCCTCACCGCCACAGCCCGCTTGATCCCCGGCACGCTCCGGCAGGAGGTGGTGATCGACGGCCAGCACCGGCTGATCACCGACGAGCCGCAGCGCCTCGGCGGCGAGGGCAGCGGGCCGGCGCCGCATGAGCTGTTTCCCGCCGCGCTCGCCGCATGTGTCTCGACCACGCTCGCGATGTACGCGCGCACTAAGAGCTGGGAGCTCGGCGAGGTCATGGTCGCCGTCGACTATGACAATCGTTCGACTCCGCGCAGATTTGAGATTGCGATTCAGATCAGCGGCGACCTCGACGAAGCTCAGCTGGCGCGCCTGGACGCAGTCGCGCGCGCCTGCCCGCTGCGCCGCTCAGTCGAGGCCGGCATCGAGTTCGTCGAGACCATCGAGCGCACAGACTTGCAACTGGCCGCCCGCCGGCAGGACTAGGAGGTATCTCGTGAGCAGGAAGCAGATCGTGATCCTCGGAGGCGGGACCGGCGGCACGATGACCGCCAACCGGCTCCGCCGCCGCTTTGACGCCGACCAGGCCGAGATCCACGTCGTCGACCGCGACGACCAGCACGTCTACCAGCCCGGCCTGCTCTTCGTCCCCTTCGGTCTGGCCTCGGTCGAGGAGATCGTGCGGCCGCGCCGCTGCCAGTTCCGCAACGGCGTGATCTTCCACGAGAACGAGGTGGAGGAGGTCTGGATCGAACGCGACGAGGTGCTCCTCGACGACGGCACTGTGCTGCCCTACGACGTGCTGGTCGTCGCCAGCGGCGTGCGGCTGCAACCAGAAGAGACCGAGGGTATGACCGCCGCTGGTTGGAACGAGCGCGTCTTCACCTTCTACAGCCCCGAGGGAGCCGACGGTCTGCGCACGGCACTCGAGCGCTTCGAGGGCGGTCGCCTGGTCGTGAACCTCGTCGACATGCCGATCAAGTGTCCGGTTGCGCCGCTCGAGTTCGCCTTTCTCGCCGACTGGTACCTTCGCGAGCGCGGCATTCGCGCTCGCACCGAGCTCGTTTACGCGACCCCCCTTGACGGCGCCTTCACCAAGCCCATCGCCTCGGAGCACTTGTCGGGACTGCTAGTCGCCAAGGAGATCGAACTGGTGACCGAGTTCAACGCCGGCGAGGTCGACGGCCTCGGCGGCAAGCTCGGCTCCTACGACGGGCGGGACCTCGACTTCGACCTGCTCGTCACCGTCCCCTTGCACGGCGGCGCCGCCTACCTCGGGCGCTCCCCCGGCCTTGCTGACGCGCTCGGCTTCGTCCCAACCGACAAGCGCACGCTGCAGACACCGGCCAAGCCGAACGTGTTCGCGCTCGGCGACGCCACCGACCTGCCCACCTCGAAAGCCGGGTCCGTCACCCACTTCGAGGCCGAAGTGCTGACCGAGAACATCGTCCGCTTCTTCGCGGACGCAGAGCTCGACGGCGGCTTCGACGGACACGCCAACTGCTTCATCGAGACAGGCTTCCACAAGGCGTTGCTGATTGACTTCAACTACGAGACCGAACCGCTGCCCGGCCACTTCCCCACGGCGTTCGGACTGCCACTGCTGCGGGAGTCGCGGCTCAACCACCTCGGCAAGCTCGCCTTCCAGTGGGTCTACTGGCACGGGCTGCTGCCGGGGCGGGAGATTCCGGGCGTCGGGCCGACGATGCCGACCGCCGGCAAGAAGCGCGCCTCTGCTCACGCCTAACCAAGGAGGACGAGATGACCATGACCCTGATTGCTGATGCCCCGGTCGATGTCGACACCGAAGGTTTTCTCACGAATTCCGAGCAGTGGAACGAGCCGATCGCGCAGGCGATCGCCGCCGAGAACGGCATCCCCGAGCTGACCGACCGACACTGGCTCGTCGTCCGTTTCATGCGAGAGCGCTACCTCGCGACCGGCACCGCCCCCTCGATCCGCTCGCTCGGGAAGGAATCCGGCGTCCCCGTCAAGGAGCTCTACCAACTCTTTCCCAAGGGGCCCGCCAAGCTCGCCGCCAAGATCGGCGGCATCCCCAAGCCCAAGGGCTGCATCTAGAAAGGAGCTCACCATGACCGAACTACTCGCAGAGCCGAAGACCATGACCACCGAGCCGGAAACGATCGAGAAAGTCTCGATCGTTGTTTCGAAAGGATCGCTCGAAGGCATCTACCCCGGCCTGATCATGGCCAACGGCGCGCGCATGGAAGGCATCCAGGCCGACCTCTTCTTCACCTTCTTTGGCCTCGACGCAATCCGCAAAGACCGCTACGAAAAGATCAAAGTCGCCACCGTCGGCAACCCCGGCATGCACCTCCCCACGTGGGTCGGGGCGATCCCGGGCTTCTCCGCGCTCGCCACCCGGATGATGAACCGACAGATGGAGAAGATCGACATCCCGCCCGTCCCGGAGTTCATCGAACTGGTCGCCGACTCAGGCACAAATCTCTACGCCTGCAAGGCAACCGTGGACATGTTCGGCCTGAGCATGGACGACTTCGTACCCCAGGTCGACGAGATCATCAGCGTCGGCGAGTTCTACGAGAAGGCCGCCGGCGGCCAAATCATCTTCACCTAGAAGAACTGACCGTGGCCCTCGGGATTGTCGCTCCGGCCCGCGGCACGGCCCGGAGCGAGCCACGGGTCGTGCTTGATCTTCGCCGCGACTGTGAGTACGAATCCGGCGAGCGACGCCAGCAATAATCGAACAGCCGCGCGTCGACAGACATCGTGGCCGCCGTGCAGTCACCTAACCTACGTTCGGCGGCCCGTGTGGGTCCATAGGACCGCATGCCACTTTCCGTCACTGGCAGTGCTGGCTCCGACGATCTGGCCGTCGTTGTTGATTGCCGTTGCCCACGAGGACGTACCTCCTCGCAGCACGGGCAGTTCGACGCTGGAGCCGTTTCGCGAGACCCAAGCTTGCGCGCCATCGGGGTACGGAAAGGTCGTGTAGTTCCAGACATCAGCGCCGGTATTCATGTCTGGCCGGCGTTCGGGTCGGAACCGGGGGGCAGCGCGCTCGGGAGCAGCGGCACAGTAGGCTGAGCGATACGAGCGAGCAGAAGGAGCTGTCTTGCCTGAGCGCGACGGTTACATCGCAGGGGTGCCGTGCTGGATCGACACTACCCAGCCGGACCCCGACGCCGCGGCGAGCTTCTACGCCGGCCTGTTCGGCTGGGAGTTCGAGAACGCGATGCCGGCGGGAGAGCCGGCGAAGTACCTGATTGCCCGCATTCGCGGCGGCGATGTGGCGGCGATTTCGTCGCAGTGGGAGGGCGCGCCGCCGGAGGCAGTCTGGAACACCTACATCTGGGTCGACGATGCCGACGAGTCGGCCGCGAAGGCGCGCGAGGCAGGCGGTAGCAGCGTCAGCGAGCCGGTGGATGTGGCGGAAGCGGGCCGGATGGCCGTGCTCGCGGACCCGGAAGGGGCTGTTTTCTCCGTCTGGCAGGCAGGGGAGCACAAGGGAGCGCGGGTCGTGAACGAACACGGAGCGTTGAACTTCAACATCCTGAAGACGGGAGATCTGGAGATTGCAAAGCGGTTCTACGGTGCCGTCTTCGGCTGGACGACACTCGATCTCGGCAGCGGCCAGTTCTGGGCCATGAGCGCCTACGGTGACTATCTCGAGGCCCGCACTCCCGGAACGCGGGCGCAAGCGGCCGAGTTCGGCGCCGCCGGATTCGAGGACGTCGTGGCAGCGATCGCCCCGCTCACCGACAGCGACGCGCGTGCCTCGTGGAACGTCACTTTCGGGACCGAGGACGCCGACGCGACGGCGGCGAAGGCCATGGAGCTCGGTGGCACGGTGGTCGTTCCTCCGGTCGACGCGCCGTACTCGCGATTTACCGTGCTGCGTGACCCGCAGGGAGCGACGTTTACCGCCTCGGCGTTCGTGCCCGAGAACAAGGACGTCGGGCGCGCCGCCTGAGCGTTCGCGGCTCAGTATTCGTCGTGTCATGAGCTACACGCGCAACGAAGATCAAGCCCTCTGACGGACTCGAACCGTCGACCTCCTACTCACCATGTCGGGCAGGCGCGCCAGTGCGCGGCAGTGCACGCCAGAGACGGCTCGAAGTCAGCGGTGACCGCGTGTGCCCGAGAGACACCACGTTTGCGCTGACAGACCCGGGTCCGGTCTCGTTTCTAGATGACGGCGGCGAGTGTCGCCCAGCCGAAGTCTGGTGCTCCGACCGCTACGCCGGTGAGCGGGTTGTAGAACTCGTTGAAACCTCCTTGTTCGGCAAGTTCACGGGTGCGTTCGGCGAGTGTGTCCGCCACCGCGTGATACCCGTGCCGTCGAAGGCCGCGCGCGAGGAGCCAATTCGTGTTGGGTGCGGACGGTCCGCGCCAGATGCACCGCATCCCGTTCACCTCGGCGGTTGGGATGAAGCTGGGCTCGTCGAGCGCCACCGACGGCACGGGGTAGCGCGACCAGAACTCTCGTGGGTCGGTCAGGTGCTCCACGAGTCTGGCGGCGATCTCGGCCGGAAGTGTCTCAACGAGCAACGGCATGAGCGAGACGATGGTCTTGAGGCGGAGTAGCTGCTCCCCGCGCCCAGCGAGGATGAAGAAGAGGCCGCGGCCAGGGTCGTAGCAGCGCTCGAGCAGCGCTCCGAGCACTCTGTCGGCCTCGATGGCTGCCCAGGATGCGAGCTGACTGTCGCCAGCGCGCTGTGCGAGGCGTGCGAGCGAAGCAAGCCCGTCCGCGTAGGCGCTGTTCACGAGGACGTCTTCCCACTGGAGCGGGTTGATCCGGAGGACGAGTTCGGCGTGGTGATTGCAGGCCTTGTTCAGCAGCTGGGCGAGTCGCGCGCGGGTACGCAGCCGGCGCGGGGACGGATCGATCTCTCCAGGGCTCGGATCGTAGAGAGGGCTGAAGTCGAGGCCACTCTCGAACTGGCTGATGATTGAGATCAGTGCGTCGTGGTCGGGGTCGCGCGCTTTCGCCAAGTAGCGGTAGTGGCGGGCCACCGGCTCAAGCAGCTCATGCAAGAAGCGATCGTCCGCATCATCCGCAACCACCGCCTCGAGCGCCTGCGCTACGAGCGGCGGCTGTATCTGTGCACTTGCTCGCGGCTTCCGGCCGGGCACGAGCCAATCGACTCCAGCCGACTCGAGGTACTGAGCGCCCATCCGCCCGACCAGCTCCGACTGCCAGTAGACGATGTGTGGGAGCAACCCCGCCTCGTTCTGACGCGCGACGAGCGCACGGAGTTCGTCACGGGCGCGCGCGATGTCGATCGCCGACCAGACGATCGCGTGGAAGCATGAATCCCAGTGCCACTGAAACCGATACCGGCTCGGTGAAGGGACCGTGTACCGATACCTTCGCCCGTCCACGAACGCCTCCCGCGTGTTCGACTCGAGCAGCTGTGCAGCCCGCTCGAGCAAGGGCTCGTCGCGCGCCATGGTGTTGTCGCTTACCTACCTTCTTGCAACTTGGTACCGCCCGCCTTGATCGTGCCAGTATCGGCCATGGCAATCCGCGCGCGAGGGGCGAACCCGTCATAACCGACATCACGATCTCCGGCGACCAGTCGGCGCCCGAACCGGCTTCGCCCGAACCGGCGAAGGGCCACCCGGTCCGAAAGAACTCTGTTCATCGTCACGTTCGTACGACAGAGCCCGCCGGGAACTACTTGCAGGGATTTTCGCGAAGCCCTCTGACGGCCTCGAACCGTCGACCCCCTCCTTATCGTGCGCTTCGAGTGACTCCGGACGAGATCATTAGAGCTGCCAGGCGAGGTTCCGGAGCACGGGAACGCGTTCGCCATCGACGGTGACGCCGTCCACGGCCAGCTCGGACGAGCCGATCATGAAGTCGATGTGCTGCGCGCTCACGTTGCCGCGCTCCCGTTCCTCGTCCTCGACGAGGAACGGGAAGCCGTTGCCGAGCGCGATATGGCTCGATGCGTTCTCATCCAGCAGGGTGTTGTAGAAGACAGTGTCGAGCGGGCCGATCCGCCCCGAGCCGTCGACGAGCGCGAGCTCACCGAGCCGGCGCGCACCCTCGTCGACCTGGGTGAGGCCACGCAGCGCCTCTGCGTTCTCGTCGGCATCGATCTCGACCGCAACGCCATCTTCGAAGTGAACAGTGAGTCCGCGGATGATCGTCCCGTCATTGAGGACGAGCGGCCTCGTCGCGGTGACGTGCCCGCTGGTGCGACGAGGATCGGGCGTCGTGAAGACCTCCTCGCTCGGGAGGTTCGAGAAATGCCGCAAACCCTTTGCGGTCGAGAAGTCGACAGACGACCAGATCGCCGTCGGTAGCAGACCGACCGTCAGCTCGGTTCCAGGCCCGCGCAGCTCGATCGCGTCGAAGCGGCGCTCCGTCAGCCGGGCAGCGTAGTCGTTCAGCACCGCAATGCGCTCGTCCCACGCCGCGATCGGGTCGGGCTCATCGAGGCGCAGCACGTGCTCAAGCTCGCGCCAAAGCAGCTCGTACGCCTCGTCCGACGGCAGATCCGGATGGACGAGCGTCGCCCACGCCGGATGCGGCGCCGGGACGAAGCACCAGTTGGTCGAGCGCTCGCTGATGACCTTGAGCGTCTCCTTCACGCTCGGCAGCGTGTCCTTGCCGAGTAGCGACTTGTCGAGGCCATCCATCACGTTCGGCGCGGTCACGCCACGCAGCGAGATGCGCGCGCCGTTCTGCTCGGCGTGCTCGAGCACACGTTCGCCATACCACTGGGGAACGAAGTCGAGCGTGCCCGGGTTGGCGCTCTCGATGCGCACGCGCTTCAGGTACGGATCGAAGTACGCAACGTCGACGAACTTGGCGCCGCGTGTGTAGGCCGCCTCGGCGATCGCACGCGCCTGCTCCTCGAGGCCGATCTCGGCCGCGACCAACAGGATCTGGCCTTCCTGCACGTTCGCCCCGTGGACGGAGAGCTCGGCGAGGCGGGTAAACACGTTGGGTGCTTCCCGGGAGCGCACGCCGCGCTCAGTCGATCCAGGCTGAGGGTGCGAAGACGCCGTCGCCGCCGTCTGGGCGATCGGAGCCGATGGCGATCAGCTCGAGGCCGTCGTGTCCCGCCTCGAAGGCCCGCACCGTTGCGGGGTCGACGCGAACAACATCCCAGCAGCGGAGGTCGCGGATCTCGTCGTCGAGTCTTACTTGGCCGGAGCCGCTGATGACGACGTAGGCCTCCTCCTGTTCGCGGTGGCTATGCGCCGTCGGTGAGCGGACGCCCGGGCTATACCGCAGATAGGAGACGCCAAGGTGCTCGGAGTTGAGGTGCTTGCGCGCGAAACGCCCCTCAGTCCCGGGCGCTCGCTCGCCCCAAGAGTCCTCGACCTCCTCTTTCAGGTTCACGATCGCATACGCGCTCATCAATTTCTCCTCTCTATACGTCAGTGTTGGGGACCGGCCGGCAGGTAGAACGCCGGAGCAGGACATCACGCGGCCTCTGGCGCCGATGCAAGACTTGGCGGTGCTTCGTGGAGTGGGTCGGGAATTCGGTCGCCGAGTCGAAGCAGGAACGCTCCGGCCAGCACTGCGGCAACGGCGCCACCCCACCAGACGGCGTCTGGCGAGGTCTGTAGGAGAAGGCCACCGATGGCCGGGCCGAGAGCCAGGGAGCCGGTGAAGATCAGACCGTAAAGAGACAGGTAGCGGCCGAGCAGGTGGGCCGGAGCCATGTCCGCGACCAGCGGCCCGAGAACGAGAATGTGTACGACTTCGCCGAGTGCGAAGACGATCGCAACGCCGGCGAGGAGACTGGCCGCAGCGAGTTCCGAGTGGATCAGCGTCGCGGGCAAGACCGCGAGCAGAGCGACCGCAAAAAGCGCGCTTGTCACCGCGAAGGCGTGTACGCGTCGCATCCGGGCTACTACGCGCACCGCCGGGATCTGCGCGATCACGATGAACGACGTGTTGACGAGAAAGATGATCCCGATCGCGGCGGGGCCGACCGGTGTATGGGTCTCTGCAAACGGCGACAGGATGTTCGAGAAGAACGTGTGGCCGACGACGACGAGCACGATGTTGAGTGCGATCACAGTGACGAATAGCCGATCTCGAGCGACGGCGCGAAAGCCGGTTCCGTTGGCGTCTGCCGCTGTGACGATCTCGGCGCGCGGGCTCGGTACAGCAGCGAGCACGATGAGCGCGAATCCGGCGAAGGTGACAGCGTCGAAGAAATAGAGAATTTGGAACGAACTCAGCTGCGGCGCGGCTGCGACGATGAAGCCTCCTACAGTCGCGCCGAAACCAATACCGAAGTTACCCGCGACACGATTGAGCGCGAAGGCGGCCGCTCGCTGCTCGCGCGTGACCAACCTGACCATCAATGTCCGGTTGGCCGTCCCTGCCGTGCCGAACCCGGCTCCGCCGACAATCGAGCAGGCAAACGCCTGCCAGGGACGCTCGACGAAGGCAAAGCCGGCGTAGGCAAGGGCGCTCGCCATGCTTCCTGCGACCACGATCGCTTTGGCGGAGTAACGGTCGACCAGCGCTCCCGTCGGAGGGGTGACGATTGTGGCCGTCCCCATCGTCGCCGCCAGAACCAGTCCGGCCGTGGCGGTTGAAAAGCCACGGATCTGGTGCAGATAAATGATCTCAAATGGGAGGACGAGCCCGTAACCGAAGTAGTTGAGGGCGTTTCCCGCTTGAAGGATGAGCACGGGGCGAGCGAGCCCGGTGCGCCAACCCCGGATGAGGTCTGAGACGCGGAGTTTCATCGGCCTAAAAGGCCCGCCGCGACTGGAAAGACTCACGGGGACTTCGCTGGCTCGTATCGAGATAAAGGAGTGCTACGCCGATCGGAGCGGCGAGGCTCATCGGTTCTCCTTGCAAGTTCGTTTCTGCCGTCCCTCGTACCGTCCTGCGATCCGGCCGTCGCGTTACACGCTCGCGAGCGTCTGTTTCTGCGCGATGCTCGAGCTCACGTTCGATAGAGGCGCATCACTATGCGACGCCGTTCGGCACGGTGATCAGCAACGCGCTTGCGCAGACAATTCTTGGGGACGGCCGCGACAGCTGGATGCTGACCGAGCGGGACGGGTTGCAGGTGATGGAGGAACAGATGCCCCGGGGAAGGCGGAGGTGCGGCATCTCCACCGAAACGTTCGCCGGTGTACTTCGTCTCAGCGGGGGACCGTGTGCACCATCGGGAAGAGCTCTTGTCTCCCGGTGATGCTGTCGACATCGGGCTCGGGAAGGCGCATCAGCTTCGCAACGACTCGGGCGAACCGCCACGAGTTCCTCGTCATCTCCACGTCCGCGCCGCGCACGGACCGGTCGACTTGAACAGTTCTGACGAGATATACCGCTCACCGGTGTCTGCGAGCAGAACGACGATCTTCTTTCCTGTCGATTCGTTGCGCCGCGCGACCTGGAGTGAGGCAGCAAAGCGCCGCTCCGCCGGCTCGAGGATGTTCGTCAGCGTTGAGCACAGGTGACCGAGCTCGCCGTGAAGTGTCGCGATCTGTGTCGGTCCATGTCGGTCCAGCTCGGTCAGCACATGTGCTTCGATCTTGGTAATCCCAAGCTCGCCGCGAGCGCTCGACAAAGACCCCGATCAGATGCAGGGCACGTTCGCGGCTTGGTAGCGATCCCGCGGCGGTCTTGAAGTCCGGAATATGCGATGAACCGAAAACTGGTTGGCCCCGCGCTGCGCAGCCCGGCGCGTCCTAGCCTCGCTTCCAGTTTCGGAACTGAGCAATGATCTCTTCCCGCAGCGCGGGCGGAAGTGACTCCTCGCGTGGGACCCTCCCGGTCTGCCGAATCGTCTCGCGAATCTGGTCGACGTAGGTATTGCAGCCGGCGCAGTAAGAGAGGTGGCGCTCAAACCGTTGCTGCTCGTCGGGAGGCAGCGCGTCGTCGAGGTAGTTGGTGACGACCTCGATCATCTCCTGGCAGCTGAACTCGGTGTTCACGGGGCCTCGGTGGTCAAGTAACCCTCGAGCGCGGCACGAACTTTCGAGCGCGCTCGGTGCAGAAGCACTCTCTGATTAGTCTCGCTGAGCTCGAGAACGCTACAGACCTCGGCGGAGTCCCAACCTTCGACGTCGCGCAGCGAGATCACGATCCGCTGGCCGTCGGGGAGGCCCGCGATCGTGTCGGCGATCAGCTTGCGTGTCTCGGCGGAGAGAAGAGCGCTGTCCGGCTCGGTCGACCAAGGCATCGGGAACGAGACCCAGCGCTGTGGATTCCGCTCGCCGGGGCCTTGGAAGCGGTCGACGGGGAGGGCCGGCTCGTACTCCGAGGCCTCGCGTGCGAGTTCGAGTGAGGAAAAGGGCACGGAGCGCGCCTCGCGAACCGCATGGGTCCGGGCGATGTTGGCCACAATCCGAAGCAGCCACGTCTTTAGAGCGGACCGGCCTTCGAACCGGTCGAGGCCGCGGAGAGCGCCGAGCCAGGCCTCCTGCACGACTTCGTCGGCGACCGCGCTCGAGCGGACGAACGTCAGCGCGACCCTGTGCATCGCGGCGCCGTAGGCGTCGACCAGAGCGCTGAACGCGTCCTCGTCACCGCAGCGGAGGGCCGCGACGAGCGCGGTCTCGCCGCTCAAGGTCTCGGGACCGAGCATCCGCTCAGAAACTACACACTCGCGTGGGCGTAACGCGACGGCCGGATCGCGTGACGGTACGAGAGACGGCAGACGAATCCGCAAGGTGAACCGAAGGAGGCTCCCCCCATGAAGACGTTGATCAGCTCGGAAGACGCGCCGATTACGGCCGGCCCGTATTCGCCAGGCCTCTCAGTTGGAGAGTGGATCTTCCTCTCCGGCCAAGGCGGCTTTGATCCAACGACCGGCAAGATGATCAGCGACGACATCGGCGAGCAGACCGCGCAGACGTTTCGCAACATCGAAGTCCTCCTCGAGGCAGCGGGCGCGTCGCTCGACAACGTGGTGTCGTGTCTCGTGCACCTCGCCGACCTGTCGCAGTTCGAGGCCTTCAACGCGATCTACGAGAAGAAGTTCCCGGGCACAAAGCCTGTGAGAACCACTGTGCGAGCTGACCTTGTCGCCGGCATGCTCGTCGAGATCACTGCCGTCGCTCGAGCCTCCAGTGAGGAGCCCATGGCACGTCCCTAATCAACGATTTGCGCACCCAGAGCCGGCAGCGATTGGCTTCGCGGGCGCGACCGGAGCTGTCGACCTCATCGAGGTGCCTTCCGCGCTCGGACTCCATCCGAGCGGTGTGCAAGACGCGCCCCGACCCGCAAAGAGGAGATCCGATGGATAACTACGACATCCGCTACGACGACAAGTACGGTCAGCTAACACACATCGACCTGGCCGCCGAAGGTGCCGCGCACGACCCGTGGTTCAACCAGACGCTCACGACCGTGAGTGACTGTGTAGTCCGTCTCGCGGTAATCGACGGTCGGCTCGTCGATTGGCACAAGCATGAGCACGAGGATGAGTTCTTTCTCGTGCTAGAGGGCAGGCTTGAACTCGAGGTAGAGGGGCGTGACCCGTTCGTGCTCGGTCCCCGTCAGGGGGTGACGATCCCACGCGGCATCGTGCACCGTCCGCATGCCTTTGGCCGCACCGTTGTGCTCATGGTCGAGCCAGCGACAGTGGTGCCGACCGGGAACGACTGACGGAAGATGAGAGTCCAGTGGT
Organism: Gaiellaceae bacterium; assembly: GCA_036006925.1. Lineage (GTDB taxonomy): Bacteria > Actinomycetota > Thermoleophilia > Gaiellales > Gaiellaceae > PALSA-600. The sequence goes on along the minus strand of DASYPH010000153.1, from coordinate 4,922 downwards.
GCGCTTCCGTTCATCCGAGTAGCTTGAAGCCGGCGCCGCGCGGATAGATCCGATCAAGCGTGGTAGTAGCGGGACGGGCCAGGCGGCAGGGATGTGAGGAGGAGCAGATGTCACGCAGCGCGAGCTCGGCCGAGGGGAGGCCGGCAACGGCTTCGGTAATCGTCCCCCGCTGGGAGTGGCGGACGTTTGGTGAGCAATTCGGAGAGGCCGAGAGCCGCTTTGCCGCGCTCTCGCCGGAGCGCGTTCAAAAGAGCGACGAGATGTACCTCGTGTCGATAGAGAGCAACGTCTCGGTCAAGGTCCGCGATGGTCTGATGGACGTCAAGCATCTCCAGGCCGTCAACGACGATGGGCTCGAGCAGTGGATCCCGGTGATGAAGGCTGGCTTCCCCCTCGCCGCAGCTGACGTCGCCTCGGTGCTCGCCACGCTTGGCATCGGAGTTCCGTCGCTCGAGCGTTCCGCGTACACGCTGGACGAGCTTCTCGACGATCTCGTGCGTCCAATGGACGACCTGCTCGCGGTCCAGGTCCAAAAGACACGGCGGCGCGTCACGCTCGGCGGCTGCATGACGGAGCTGACGGACGTGACCACAGACCACGGGACGACGCGGACAATCGCGGTCGAAGCCGAAAACCCCGCTCTCGTAACGGCAACAGTGCGCGAGCTCGGCCTCGGCGCGCGACGGAACGTGTGCATGGCGCGCGGACTGAAGACCCTCGTCGGGTTCGGCGCCCGCCGCTACGCGGTGATCGACGTCGGCACCAACTCGGTCAAGTTCCACATCGGCGAACGCCGGGCCGACGGGACGTGGCAGACGATCGTCGACCGGGCCGAGGTCACGCGGCTGGGCGAAGGCCTCGAGGAGAGCGGACGGCTGAACCCGGAGCCGATCGAACGCACGATCGAGGCGATCGTCGGCATGTCCGGAGAGGCGAATCGAAACGGGGTGGCGGCGATCGCCGCGGTGGGCACGGCCGGGCTGCGGATCGCATCGAACAGTGCCGAGTTCATCGATGGTTTGCAGGCCCGCTGCGGGATCAAGGTCGACGTCATATCCGGCGAGGATGAGGGCCGGCTCGCCTACCTCGCCGTCAAGTCCGAGCTCGGCCTTACCCAGGGCTCGCTGGTTGTGTTCGACACCGGCGGCGGCAGCTCGCAGTTCACCTTCGGACACGGCGAGCACGTCGACGAACGGTTCAGCCTCAACGTCGGAGCCGCCCGCTTCACGGAACAGTTCGGTCTTGACGGGGTCGTTTCCGAGGACGAGCTGGCGATGGCGCTGGATGCGATCTCCGCCGACCTCGTGCGCCTGGACGCACGACCCGCGCCCGCGGCGCTCGTCGGGATGGGCGGCGCCGTCACGAACATCACGGCCGTGAAACACAAGCTCGCAACCTACGATCCCGACATCGTCCAGGGCACCATCCTCGACCGCGCCGAGATCGACCGGCAGATTGAGCTCTACCGCATCCACCCCACAGAAGAGCGACGCCAGATCGTTGGCCTACAGCCCAAACGGGCCGAGGTGATCCTCGCCGGCGCATGCATTGTCCGCACGGTGATGGCCAAACTCGGTTGCGAATCGCTCGCCGTCAGCGACCGCGGCCTCCGGCACGGCCTTCTTGCTGAGCGGTTCGGGTAGAGCGGCGCACGCCGCGGTCATCGCCTCCAGAGGTTGTGCCCCGGTTGACCGCTGTTCGCCAGCGGATCTTTTCAACTGGCTTTCCATCACGGGCCGTGCATCGAGCATCAGGGCGCTCGACCAGGCGGAGTTTGGTGCGGCGTACCGGCTGCGAAACGAGCGGCGGAGTGTCGGAATAAATAAGTTGTGTGATACTCACCAATTTGTTACACGAAGAACATGAAGACGCTTATCACTATCGCAATGGCGTGTGCGATCTTCGCTCCTGTCGCCAACGCCGGGTCAGGTTCGTTTACTTCTAGCGATCCGACACTCAACGCGATTTGGGCGACCGGCGTCAAGACAGCGACAGACATGCTTGCGCCCGGTGGCCAGACCTTCGATGCCCGAGGGCAATACTGTCCCCTTCCGGCAGGAGAGACTGTCATTCTCGACGGAACTGAGAGGGATCGCTGCTCCTACATCGGAGACGAATCGGTCATCGACCAGACCTTCGATGTTTCGACGCCCCACTTCGACATCCAGCGGAAGATGCTGGAGATGTTCGCCGCTGGCCAGTACGGAAACGGCGCGATTCCTTCTTCTCCTTTTCGCGGCGGATTGATCCTCTTCGACTACTGCGGCTACTGGGCCATGGTGCTTCACAACTACGTGCTCTACTCGGGTGACCTCACCGAGGGGCAGAGGATGTGGGGCCATCTCGTTCGCTTGATGAATGACTGGTACCCGTCTCAGATGGGGCCGAACGGTCTGCTCGTCAACTCACTTGGTCATTCCGACTACGGATTCATTCGTCGGAACGGCACCACGGTTGCGTACTACAACGCGCAGTACGTCTACGCACTCAAGCAGGCGGCAGAACTTGCGGGCTGGCTGGGGCACCCGACTTACCAAAGGAAGTGGCTCGAGCGCGCACAATCTGTGTCTCAGGCATTCTCAGATTTCTGGGACCCGTCGGCCGGTGCTTATACCGATACGACGGTTGATCACCTGACGCACCCTGAGGATGGAAATGCGTTTGCCATCCTGGCGGGGATCACGACGACGGCGCAGGCTCAGTCGGCGCTCGCGTATATGAGCGCCAAGGAGAGCTACTCCTACGGCAACTCAATTTCGGACACCCAGGTGTGGGATGACTCGGCATGGGGTGACCAGGCCAACATGCGCGTCTATCCGTTCATCGGCTTTTACGACTTGCTTGCCCGCTACAACACTTCGGGCGGGAGCGCCTCTGCGCTCAACCTGATCCGTCGCGAGTGGGGTTACATGCTCCACAACGGCCCTCAGCCTGCTACTGACTGGGAATTGATTGGCCCGTATGGCGGAGCGCCGACCGACAAGTGGCCCTCGTTGGACGCGGGTTGGTCGAGTGGTGCGACCCCGGCTCTGACCCAGTACATGCTCGGGATTCAGCCGACCTCTCCGGGCTTCGACACCTTCACCGTTACTCCGCACCCTGACGGCGAGTGGTTCGCCAGCGGAAGTGTTGTGACGCCGAAGGGGACGATCACCGTCGCCTGGAAGGTCATCAACGGCAAGACTCAGATTTCAGTCACCTCACCGGTAGGGACAAAGTGGACCAACCGGCCTCCCGCCCCAAGAAGAAGGTGACCGAGAAGCGTAAGTAGAACGAATGTCTAAGAAGGTTGTCGCGGAATGGCTTGGTTGGCCGTGTGGTGACGAGATTCTCACGCGTTGGGTCACGGGTTGCTGAATTCGCCAGGCCTTGAGACCCTCGGCGATCGAGCATGCTTGCGTACGTGTGGGCCGTGACGAGCAGCGTGCGGTATGACAGGAACTTCCTGAAGCCCTTTAACGGACTCGAACCGTGACCCCCTCCACCATGTCGGACGGGCGAGCCAGTGGAGGGCAGCGCGCACCAAAAACGGCTCGAAGTCAGCGGTGCGCGTCAAGGGAGAACAGCCTGGACTTTGCGGCGAGGTCGTTAGCGCGCGAAGCGAGCCGGTACGGCTCGGGCGTAAGGACGATCGCGCCGTCGAGCTAGCGACGATGACGCTCCTGCGTCTCTCCGACGAACAAGGCGAGAGCGGCTTGCCAGGCTGAGTGGCGGTTCCTAGGACGCCGTGGTCGGGGTGCTGAGTGATGCGAGGTTCGACTGGATCGTGTCGAGCGTCTGTCGGAGGGCCGCGCGCTCCGTGCTGCCGAGCCCGGCGAGTACGTGACGCTGGAGCTCGATCACGGCAGTGAGCAATCGAGTGTGGAGCTCGGTGCCTGCGTGGGTGAGTTCGAGTCGACGCACTCGCCGGTCGTTCGGATCGAGGTGCCGCCCGACGAGCCCGGCCGCCTCGAGCCGGTCGATGTGATGCGTGATCGTCGCGCCCTCGAGGTGAACGTGCGACGCGAGCGCGGCCTGGTTCATGCCGCCGACGTCGCTCAGGGCGCTAAGCACGATCCAGGTTCCGAGCGAGCCGCCGGCGGCCGTGAGAGCGTCCTCGAACGCCTCTCTCATCGCCTTCGCGGTGAACACGAGTTGACGTCCGAGTGGCTCCACGAGGTGCGCTTCCGAGTTCACCATATCGTTAGATACTAAACGATTTGACATCTCATGACTAGCCGGTATCCTCGCTCCCGATGCTCGCTCGTCTGACCCACGTGATCACGCGGCACCGCTGGTTGGTGATCGGGACCTGGATCGTTCTGACGGTCTTTGGTGGCTACGCGGCGGGACAGGTCTCGAAGCGGTGGTACCAGAGCTTCTCGATCCCCGGGAAGTCCGCGTACGAGGCGAACCAGCGCACGCTGAAGAGTTTCGGCACCGGCGTGCGGCCGCCGAATGTCGTTGTCTTCCACACCAGCGGCGACGCAACCGAGAGCGATGCGATCAAGCTTGCAATGCAACGAGCAGCCGCGACGATGCCGGGCGCACGGACTAGCTCGTACTTCTCGACCGGCAACACGATGTACGTCTCGGCCGACCGGCACACGATCTTCGAGGAGGTCTACCCGCCCGGGATCGCGAAGTTCGACACGAAGAGCGGCGCCGAAAGCATGCGGGCGGCCGCTGCAAAGGGGCTGCCGGCCGGCACGACCGTAGAGGTGACCGGCCACGACCCGCTCGAGGAAGCGAGTACGCACGGAAGCAGCGGTGGCCCCGGTGTGCTGCTCGAGGCGATGGTCGGCGCGCTCGGCGCGCTCGTGATTCTCCTGTTCGTGTTCGGCACGCTGCCGGCGGTGCTGATGCCGCTCGTGGTCGCGATGGCGTCGATCCTGAATACGTTCACGCTGGTCTGGATCCTGACGTACATCACGAACGTCTCG
>DASYPH010000152.1:0-3026 GCA_036006925.1 Gaiellaceae bacterium | reverse complement strand
CGTGTCGCAGAGCGAAGCGGCGAGCGGCCGGTGAGGGTAGTCACCGCGGCTCCCAGCGCGAGCAGGACGATCGCACTGAGCACGACGCTGGTGATGAGCGCCGGCTTGCGTGAGGCAAAGAAGAACGGGACGAGCGGGACGAACGCGCCGAGGCAGAACATGATGAACGATGACGCGGCGGCTTTCCACGGCGACCCGCCCAGCTGGTCTGGATCGATGCCGAGCTCCTCGCGAGCCATCACCTCGAGCGCCATGGGACCGTTCGCGATGACGCTTTCTGCCAGCTGCCTGGCTCCGGCCGGCGCCAGGCCGCGCGATTCGTAGAGGGCCGCGAGCTCGTCGGTCTCCTCGTCTGGAAACCGTTTCAACTCCTCCGTCTCTACGCGGAGCTCGCGCTCGTTGACCTCTCTGGACGTCTGCACCGAGATCCACTCACCCATGGCCATCGCACAGGACCCGGCGGCCAGGCCGGCAAAGCCGGTGATGAGGATGGTCTGCGCGGCGAGCGATGCGCCGGCGACTCCGGCGACCAGGCTGAGGTTGGAGACGAGACCATCGTTGGCGCCGAGCACCGCGGCACGGATCGTATTACCCGAGACCGATCGGTGGCTGGCCTGGAGCGCAGCCCAGGTCGAGGGCTGCTCCTGGCGGAGGTGACGGTTCCTGTTGAGCATCGGGGCGGCTGGACTCGGATTCACAGGCTAGCGCCGGAGGGCCGCCCCGCTCGGGACGACCCTCCGGCACCCGCCGTGGATGTGTCGAACTGTCAGGCAACGACCGCCTGGTCGGGGGAGGGCTCGCGCCGATGCGCGAACGTGATCGCGCTCTCCCGGTTTCGGAGTGCGCCGCCTGCGGCAAGGACTCCAAAGCCGATGCCGGTCAGCAGCAGTGCGACGCCGGTGACAATCGCGAACAGCGCCAGCTGGCTGGCCATGTAGCTCGACTGGAGCGCCGTGGCAAGCGCCGTCTCGGTCACCCACACCGAGCGCGCCCCGTTGTCCTGCGGCTGCCCATTGACCTTCACGGCCTGTGCAGGATCGTTCGTGCCCTTGCCGTCGGTGGTGGCGTAGCGCGGCATCTGCGCGTAGGTCAGGCCGCCGGTCGCCTCAAGGGCGTGGATCCGCATGTATCCAGCGAACGCGTGGGCGCGCGACCCGTCGTTGATCGCCTGTCCGGCGACGGACGTGGACGGGACACTGAGGTCGGCCACGTTCAGCCCGGCCTGCTTGGCCTCAGCCGTGATCGCCGTCGGCGTCATGTCCGGGGTGCCCACGATCTGCTCCTGCGACAGCGTGCTGTTCACCGTGCTGCGCGCGTTCACGCCCATGGCGATCGCGCCGATTCCAAACACGATCAGCACGGCCGCCGCGATAAACCCTCCGATTTCAAAACTCTTGCGCATGATCTGCTCCTTCTGATCGTTCGACGTGTCCGACGTGCGACATGCCAAAGTCTCGGACAAGCGGCTCCGCCTGCCATCGGAGCTGACGCTGAATCGGATGCGGCCTCTCAGCGGGTCCCGGTGCGGACTTCCCGCAGGCCGTCCCAGACGGAACGAACCGTTACGAAGCGAGGGTGCGCCCCGTGAACGGTCGCTGGGCACAGTCGACGCCGGCTGCATCAAGGCTGACGATCGTGCCGGCGTCTCCGCGCAGCATGGCTTCGATGTCGCTGAGCTGGCCGATGGCGGCGGTCCTGCCTGGGTTCTGCGCGAACGCACATGCGGCTTGAACCTTCGGTCCCATCGACCCTTCGGAAAACGCCAGACCAGCGAGCGCCTCGGGGTTGGCACGGGTCACCGCTCGCTGGGTCGGTTCTCCCCATTCGAGGTACAGAGCGTCGACATCGGTTGCGATCACCAGCATGTCAGCGTCGATGTCGGCGGCCAGGCGGGCGCTGGCGTGGTCCTTGTCGATCACGCCTTCGACCCCAACGAGGCGCCGGCCTGCCGGTGACGGATCGTTGCTGTACATCGTGGGGATCCCTCCACCGCCGGCGCAGATGACGACGCAGCCCTGCTCGATCAGCCACTCGATCGGCCGCAGCCCGATGATGCGTTGAGGGCGTGGGGAGGGGACCACTCGTCGGAGACCGTCTCCGTCGGGATGGAACACCCAGCCCTTACTCTCCGCCAGCCGGTCGGCCTGGTCGCGGTTGTAGATCGGGCCAATGGGCTTCGTCGGACGGCCGAACGCAGGATCGCGGGGATCGACCTCGATCATGGTGAGCAACGTGGCGATTGGAGTCTCCGCTGGCAGCAGGTTGCCGAGCTCCTGCTCGATCAGGTATCCGATCATGCCCTCGGTCTGCGCGTCGAGCACATCCAGGGGATAGGTCTCCACCTCCGCGTAGGCCGAGCCCTGCAACGCCAGTAATCCGACCTGCGGCCCGTTGCCATGCGAGATGACAAGCTCGTTGTCGGCTGCGATCGGTGCCAGCGCCTCGCATGCAATACGGACGTTCTCACGCTGGTTTTCCGCGGTCAGCGACTGATGGCGGCGAAGCAGCGCGTTTCCGCCAAGTGCTACCACGACACGCACGTCAGGCTCCCAGCGTGGCCACGAGCACGGCCTTGATCGTGTGCAGCCGGTTCTCCGCCTCGTCGAAGACGATCGACGCGGGCGACTCGAACACCTCGTCGGTGACCTCGAGCGCATCCATGCCCGACCGGGAGAGGATCTCCGCGCCGACGCTCGTGTCGAGGTTGTGGAAGGCCGGCAGGCAGTGCATGAACTTGACGTCAGGGTTCCCGCTCAGCGCCATCACCGCGGCGTTGACCTGATAGGGCTTGAGCAGCTCGATGCGCTCCGTCCACGCCTGCTCCGGCTCGCCCATCGATACCCACACATCGGTGGCGATGGCATCGGCTCCTTCGACGGCGCTTCGCACGTCCTCGGTGATGGTGATCGCGGCGCCCGTACCAGTGGCGATCTCCCTGGCCAGGTCGACGAACTCGTCGCGCGGCCACAGCGCCCTGGGACCTGCGATCCTGAGATCCATTCCCATCTTGGCGGCTCCCACAAGGT
>DASYPH010000151.1:0-3719 GCA_036006925.1 Gaiellaceae bacterium | reverse complement strand
CTCGCCGTGTTCGGGCTGCTTCTTGCGCTCGGGCACCCGCTCGTCTTCGCGTGGCTGGCGGTGGCGGAGGTCGCCGTCGTCGCGCTCGTGGTGTTGCCCCAGCGGGTGCCGCCGCGACAGGAGGAGGTGGCATGAGCAACGTCTTCGAGCTTCCTGCTCACGACGGGGAAGCGTCGCGCGACCTGACGCCGGCGGACTGGGAGCGGCTGGAGCGCAACGCCGCCGAGATTCTCGGTGCGCTCGGCCTCGACCTCGACACGCCGGGAACCCGCGACACGCCGCGGCGCTTCCTTCGTGCGCTCTTCGATGCGACGGCCGGCTACGACGGCGATCCGAAGCTGCGTACCGTCTTCCCGGCGGAACGGCCGGAGGGCGTCGAGGGCCGACACGCGCAGATCGTCGAGGGGCCCGTCGGCTTCTACGCGCTCTGCGAGCACCACGCGCTGCCGTTCCACGGGCGTGCGCACATCGGCTACGTCGCCGGCGACGAGATCCTCGGCATCTCGAAGCTCACGCGGCTCGTGCGGTTGTACGCGCGCCGCTTCACGGTGCAGGAGCGGCTCGCGGAGGAGATCGCGGACGGGCTCCGCGAATTGGCGGGCGCGCGTGGCGTGGCGGTCAAGCTCGAGGCGGCGCACATGTGCACGGCGATGCGGGGCGTCGAGGAGGACGGCTCGGTCACGGTGACGACGGTCTGGCGCGGCCTGTACGACGAGGACGAGTCGCTGCGCTCGGAGTTCCTTACGCTGACGAGGTGATCGGGCCGTTCAGCGTCCTCACGGAGGACGAGGACCTGCCTCGGTGGGACGTTCCCGCTGAGCTCACGGCGCTCTACGGTGGCTCGATCGGGCTCGACGAGCCGTGCGTCGTCGCGAACTTCGTGGAGTCGCTGGACGGTGTCGTGGCGGTGCCGAGGCTGCCACGGTCGCATGCGCTCCTCGGCGACGAGAGCGACGCCGACCGCTTCGTGCTCGCCTTGGTGCGCGCCTGCGCCGATGCGGTGCTCGTCGGCTCCGGCACGCTCCTCTCGTCGCCGAAGGGGACGTGGCGGATCGACCGAGCCTATCCGCCGGCCGCAGAGGCGCTCGCGGGGCTGCGGGCGCGCCGCGGCCGCCCCGAGCAGCCGCTCGTCGCGGTGGTGACCACCGGCGGCTCGCTCGATCCGAGCCATCCCGTGCTCGAGTCGGAGGCACTGCTGCTCACGACAGAGGGGGCAGCGGCCGGCCTGCGCGCGCGCGTGCCCGGGGCGGCCGAGGTGGTGGCCGTGAACGAGGGCGACTCGGTCGACCTTGCCGCCGCCGTCGAGGTGCTTCGCGACCGTGGCTGTGCGGCGATCCTCTCGGAAGGCGGCCCGACGCTGTTCGGCCGGCTACTCGCCGCGCGGCTCGTGGACGAGCTCTTCCTCACCGTCTCGCCGCTTCTCGCCGGCCGCGCTGCGGCCGCCCGCCTTGGTCTCGTGGAGGGGCTGGAGCTCGTGCCGGAGACCCGCGTGGCCGGTCGGCTCCGCTCGGTACGGACGCACGGCTCTCACCTCTTCCTGCGCTACACGCTTCGCTAGCGGGCGAGACTGGACGGTTTGGCTGCCTGGTGCGCTCGCGCACGGCGGAGGCCGGCGCGAGCGCAGTGCGGCCTGCGGCTAAGCCACCGCTGGGCGGATGTCTTAGCCTCCGGCCTTTCGTCTAGATCGTCGATTGAAGCGGCCTCGAACCTTGACCGCGGAGACCACGCTTGGCGGAGTTCGTTTGTCTCCGGGCGAAGAGCGCAGCTCTTCGCCCGGCTACTTGTTGAGTTGCTTGTACAAGCGGTCGATGAGTACGGGCATCGCTTCGAGGCGCTCCGTGATCGACCGGAGGCGACACTCGCGGAAGTGCTCCGGCTCCACCTCGAGCGCCTTCGCCAGCGTGCCGACGACCTCGTTCGAGGGCACCGGGCGGTTGCCGTGGACGAGGTGGTTGAGATAGCCGGCGGAGAGCCCGGTGCTCGCGGCGAGCTGCCGGTACGTCACGCCCTGCTCGTCCATGAGGCGCTGCACCGTCTCGCCGAACCCCTCCTCGCTGAACCGCCGCCGCTTCGCCACCGTCAAGCCTCCGTTGCGAGATCAGCGACATTCAAGCGCTTCTCGGCTCCGCTTGCGCGGTCGCGCACGTCGACCTTGCCGTCCTCGAGACTCTTCCGCCCGGCGGTGACGCGAACCGGGCAGCCGATCAGATCGGCGTCGGCGAACTTCTCTCCCGCCCGCTGGTCGCGGTCGTCGAGGAGGACGGTGCGGCCAGCTGCGGCGAGCACTTCGGCTGCCTGCTCGGCGATCTGCTCGGCGCCCGGCAGCACGACGATGTGGACGTCGTACGGCGCGACAGTACGTGGCCACACGATTCCGTCGTCGTCGTGGCTCTGCTCGACGATCGCGGCCATGGTTCGCGCCAGGCCGATCCCGTAGCTCCCCATTACAAGCAGCTTCTCCCTCCCGTCCTCGTCGAGAAACGTCGCGCCGAAGGCTTTCGAGTGGAAGGTGCCGAGCTTGAAGATGTGGCCCACCTCGATCGCCGTCTGCACCTCGAGCGTGCCGCCGCACAACGGGCAGGCGTCGCCGCCCTTCGCCTGGCGGATGTCGGCGAAAGTCGGCTCGTAGTCGCGGCCGGCCTGGACGCCGCGGAGGTGCCGCCCGTCCTCGTTCGCGCCTGCGACGTACTGGCCCTCACGGAGAGCCTCGTCGGCGATCACCTCGACGTCGACGCCGACGGGGCCTAGCGAGCCACCACCCGCCCCGAACGCGGCGCGGATCTCCTCGTCGGTCGCCGGCCGGAAGGCCGCCTCGAAGAAGGTCTCGAGCTTCTCCGGGCTGAGCCGGTCGTCACCGCGCACGAGCGCGAGCACGAGCCGGTCGCCGGTCACCACCGGCAGCGCCTTCGAGGTCGCAGACTCCGCGATGCCGAGAAGCGCTGCGACCTCCTCGATCGTGGTCACCCCCGGCGTCTCGACGAGCTCCGGCGCAGCGCGCGGCGGAGGCAGCTCCGGTGGAAGCGGCGTGCTGCGCGCGGCTTCGGCGTCGGCGAAGTAGTCGCCGTTCTCGCAGCGCATCAGCTCGTTCTCGCCGGAGCCGGTCGGCGCGAGAAAGCCCAGCGAGCTCTTGCCTCCCATGACGCCGGACTCCGCCTCGACGAGGTAGGCGTCGAGCCCGCAGCGCTCGAAGATCCGGGTATACGCGGCCTCGTGGGCGTCGAAGCTCACGTCGAGCCCGCTTTCGTCGGCGTCGAACGAGTACGAGTCCTTCATGACGAACTCGCGGACCCTCAAGAGGCCACCGCGCGGGCGCGGCTCGTCCCGGTCCTTGATCGAGAAGTGGTACCAGACCTGGGGCAGCTGCTTGTAGGACTGGATCTCGCGGGCGAGGAACGTCATCGACTCCTCGTGCGTCCACGACAGCACGAAGGGACGGCCGCTGCTGTCGCTCAGTCTGAAGAGGATCGGGACGTCGATCCGGCCGGTCGTCTCCCAGAGCTCCGCCGGAGTAAGCGTCGGCGCGCGCATCTCCTGGCCGCCGATCGCGTCGATCTCCTCGCGGATGATCTGCTCGATCCGCATGTGGACGCGCCACCCGAGCGGCAGGAAGCTCCAGAGGCCGGCCCCGATCTGGCGGATGAAGCCCCCGCGCACGAGCAGCTGGTGCGACGCCGCCTCCGCGTCGGCGGGCGGCTCGCGGAGGGTCGGCAGGAAGAGCT
>DASYPH010000150.1:0-37667 GCA_036006925.1 Gaiellaceae bacterium | reverse complement strand
TCTAGCCGCGAGCCCGGATGCCGATCGACGTGCCGACAGCCTCCTCTTCAGGCGAGCGGGCGCTTCTTGGCCATGCCCGGACGCCGCGGAAAGGCCGGCGGAGTGGGAGCGACCTTACGGAGAACCAGGAAGCCCGTGGCGCCTCCGTCGTCGAGCTCGCCGCCGAGGCGTTCGGCGACACGGGCGACACGATCGGGCTCCGCCGTCGGCCCGACCCAGAGTACGACGGCGCCCCCCACCCGCGCGAGCGGTAGACACCACTCCGCCGCCGTGACGGGTTGTGCGAGCGCTTTGGCGACGACGACGCCTGCCCAGTCGGTCGGCTGCTCCTCGGCGCGGCCCCACACGACGCGCGCGTTCGGCGGCGCCCACGCCTCGAGGAACTCGCACTTCCGGCGCTCCGCCTCCAGCAAGACCACCTCGCTGTCCGGCAGCGAGTGCGCGAGCGGGATGCCCGGTGCACCTCCGCCCGAGCCCACGTCGACGATCGTGCCCTCGAACCGCGAGACCACGGCGACGCCGCGGAGCGAATCGTCGAGCAGCACTCGCCGCGCCTCGGCGGCATCCTTGATCGCCGTCAGGCCAGGTGTTGCAACGACCGCGGCGAGCCAGGCGGCGAGCTCAGGCGGGGAGGACGACGACGTACCGATTCGGCTCCGTCCCCTCGCTCGCCGTCGCCACCCCCGGCACGTCCTTCAGCCGCTCGTGAACGACCTTCCGCTCGACGGGCGTCATCGGCTCGAGCTCGACCCGCTCGCCGCGGGCCGCCTGCTCGGCGCTTCGCAGGGCGATCCCTTCGAGCGTGCGGCGGCGGCGGCTACGGTAGTCGGCAGCGTCCACGGTGACCGGCTTGTGCCCCTCGCGCCGGAAGAGCGCCGCGTTCGTGACGGTCTGCAGCGCGTCGATCGTCTGGCCGTGCTTGCCGATCACGACTCCGAGATCGTCACCTACGCACGTGGCGGTGATCCCTTCGTCGTCCTCGGACAACTCGACCCGCGCGATCACGCCCATCGCGCCGACCACCGTCTCGACCAACTCGCGCACGTGCCGTGCCGCCTCGGACTCGTCGGGTGACGGCTCGCGACGCGCGGCAGGGGCGACATCCGCGGACGCGACCACGCGTGCCGGCGTGTATCCGACCCCGAGCAGGCCGCGCTCTCCCTCCGAGACGACCTGGAAGCGAACGGTTGCCTTGTCGAGGCCTGGCGCCGCACGCTCGAGGTCGCGAAGCGCCTTCCACTTCGCCTCGCCGACCGTCTCGCCGGTCGCCTCGACCGTCACCTCCGACGCGGCGGGGGCGTCGCTCACCGGCGCGAGCCGCCCTTCTTCCGCTTGACGATCCTCGGCTGGGCAGGCGGTGCCGGCTTTGGCTTGGCCTCGCCCGCGGCGGCGCCGTTCTCCGATTCCTTCGGAGGCGTCCGCGAACTGCGCTTGGGACCCGTCGGCGCCGAGACCACACCACCTCTCGTGGCCGGCTTCGGCACGAGGCGTCGCGTCACGAGGCCCTGGCCGACGGTCCACAGGTTGGTCGTCATCCAGTAGATGATCAGCCCGACCGGGAAGCGCGAGACGACCGTGATGAAGAGCAGCGGCAACGCCATCATCAGGTTGCGCTGCGTCTTGTCCATCGTCGCGCCCATGAAGTACGTCGAGGCAACCTGCGAGCCCGCGTACACGGCGAGCAGCACGTACCCGGACCAGTGCGCGGTGCCCTTCGCCGAGATGTCCGGGACGATGTAGAGCCAGGAGCCGTTGATGTGGTGCGAGAAGTGCTTGAGCGTCAGGTACAGCGAGATGAAGACCGGGAACTGCGCCAGCAGCGGCAAGCACGACGCCGCCGGGTTGATGTGGTTCTCCTTGTAGAACTTCATCAGTTCCTCGTTCAGCTTCGTGCGATCACCCTTGTACTTCTGTTGGATCGCCTTCATCTCCGGCGCGTGCGCCTGGAGCGACTGCATCGAGTGGATCTGGCGAACGGTCAGCGGCACGAGCACGATCCGCACGAGGATCGTCAGCGCGACGATCGACCACGCCCAGGGAAGGCCGATCGGACCGTGGAAGAAGTCGAGAATCGACTTCATCAGGTTCTCGAGCGGCGAGAGGATCGAGAAGAGCATCACGGGTAGTCGACTCCCCCGTGCGACCACGGGTTGCAACGCAGGAGCCGCCAGGCCGCCCTCGGCAGACCGCGGATCACGCCGTGCTTGCGGATCGCGAGCACCGCGTACTCGGAGCAGCTCGGGTGGTACTTGCAGGTGTTCGCCGGCAGAAGCGGCGAAACGAGCAACTGGTAGAGGCGGATCGGCAGGACGGCGACCGTTCTCATGCGGCAGCCTTCCCGAGCACTTCGTCGACGCGTTCTGCCAGCCAGCTGTGCCCGTTCGCCTCGGCGGCCTCGGGAAGCCCTCGGCGCACGACCAGCACGTAGTCGTTCGTCGGCGGGACGAGCTCGAGCCGCTGTGGCATGAGCTCGCGGAGCTGCCGCTTGATGCGATTGCGGACGACCGCGTTGCCGACCGCTCTCGGGACCGCGAAGCCGAGCCGCGGCGCGCCCAGCGGCTCTTCGCGCTGGAACCAGTACAGCGTCAGGAACCTGGTCGAAACCGACCGGCCGTGCCGGTAGACGGCATCGAAATCGCGAGAGCGTGAGAGGCGGTTCCGGCGCTGCACCGATTACGCCGAGAGGCGCTTGCGGCCCTTCGCACGGCGGCGCTTCAGGATCAGGCGCCCAGCGCGGGTGGACATGCGGTTACGGAAGCCATGCTTACGGCTCCGCTTGCGTACGTTCGGCTGGTAGGTCCGTTTCATCGCTCGAAAGAAAGAATCTTGGCCGACTTTGGCCGGCCGCGGGCGAGTATAGCCGGACCGCCGAAAACGCTCGTTGTCCACATCCCCCTTCTGGTGGAAAGCCGTGGAAAACGCCACCGCGGTCGGGCGTCCGGATCACCTTTCCACAGCTGTGGAGTACGTGTGGAGCAGAGACAAAACGCCTGCAAATCAGGCTAGTTGATGGTTGTGGACAGGCCGAGAAATCCTCATTGAGTGGCCGGAGGCACGCTGCTATGCTCGCCCACCCGGAGCGGCAATCAAGGAGCGTGACACAAGCGTGGAGCAGCAAATCGAGCTGTCGGCGGAAGGCATCTGGAACGACGTCGCGGCTCGGCTGCGAGAAGCCCTGAACGACACGACCTTCCAGACGTGGTTCGGGGAGGTTGCGGGGGCAGAGATCGACGGCGACGCGCTTGCGATCGCCGTCCCGAACGACTTCACGCGCGAATGGATCGAGGGGCACTTCCTCGACCTGATCCGCGCCGCCGCACGCGACGTCAGCGGTGTCGACCGGCGCGTACAGCTTCGCGTCGAGGCGTTGCCGGCGGTCGCCTCGAGCGCCGTGCCGGCATCGGTCACACCGCTGCCCCTCGATGTCGTTTCGCCCCGCGCCGAGGCGGCCGGGCTGAACACGAAGTACACCTTCGACTCGTTCGTGATCGGCTCGTCGAATCGCTTCGCGCATGCGGCCGCGCTCGCGGTGGCCGAGGCGCCGGCGCAGGCGTACAACCCGCTCTTCATCTACGGGCACACCGGCCTCGGCAAGACGCACCTGTTGCACGCGGTCGCGAACTTCGTCACCGACCATGGCGGTGGGCTCTCGTGCCGCTATGTCACGTCGGAGACGTTCATGAACGACTTCATCAACAGCCTCCGCGACAAGCGGATCGAAGGCTTCAAGCAGCGCTACCGCACGTACGACGTGCTGTTGATCGACGACGTCCAGTTCTTCGAGCACAAGGAACGGATCCAGGAAGAGTTCTTCCACACGTTCAACTCGCTCTACGAGGCCGGACGGCAGATCATCATGTCGAGCGACCGGCCTCCGCGTGAGATCTCGACGCTCGAGGAGCGGCTCCGGTCTCGGTTCGAGTGGGGCCTGATCACCGACATCCAGCCTCCCGACCTCGAGACGCGGATCGCGATCCTGCGCAAGAAGGTCAAGAACGACCAGATCGAGATTCACGACCCGGAGCTCTTGACGTTCATCGCTTCGCGCGTCTCGACGAACATCCGTGAGCTCGAAGGTGCCCTGACGCGGGTTGTCGCGTTCTCGTCACTCACCGGCCGTCCGCTCACTCCCGAGCTCGCGCAGGACGTGCTCAAGGACGTCTTCCCGCAGGGGGAGGGGACGCAGATCACGATCGACCGCATCCAAGAGCTCGTCTGTGAGCGGTTCGCGGTCACGCTGGAGGAGCTGACCGGCGACCGTCGCTCGCAGAACATCGTCTACCCGCGCCAGGTGGCGATGTACCTCTCACGCGAGCTTACGGACTCCTCGCTCCCGAAGATCGGCAAGGAGTTCGGCGGTCGCGACCACACGACCGTGATCCATGCAACCTCGAAGATCGCCCGCCTGATCCGCGAGGACAGATCTGTGTACAACCTCGTCCAGGAACTCACAGCTCGCGTGCGTCAGGCAAGGTAGAACCTGATGCCTGTGCGTAACCTCGAGTTGTGCCACGTCCGCACCCACAGGGAAAATGGCTCGAGCAGAGGGCTCACGGGGCTTCTCCCCGGACCCACAGGCCTTACGACTACAACGAGGTTTTCTTAAATGATTGACTCAGAAACCGTAGTGGGCACCGGGCTCCGGATAACTGTCTCGAAGGACGACCTCGCGGCGAAGCTGGCGATCGTCGCACGCGGCGTTTCGACGCGAACCGCCGTGCTCGTACTCGGCGGCATCCAGCTGCGCGCCGAAGCCGGCCGCCTGCATCTCGCAGCGACCGACATGGAGCTCTCGCTGCGGACGTCGCTCGAGGCGTCTGTCGAGGGCGAAGGCACGACGGTCGTTCCCGGCCGCCTGCTGCTAGACATCGCGCGGACGCTGCCCGATAGCGAGGTGACGATCGATCACCGCCCGGAGGAGGCGACAGTCGTCGTCACGTCGGGCACGGCGAACTACCGGCTGCACACGTACTCGGCCGAGGACTTCCCTCGCCTGCCGGACGTCGACAGCGCGCCATTGCACACAGTCGATCGCGACGTGCTCGTCGAGACGGTCGCGCGTGTCGGACGCAGCGCGTCGCGCGACGAGAGCCGCCCGGTGCTGACGGGCATCCTCGTCCAGTTCGAGCCCGGGAAGGTGGTGATGGCCGCGACCGACTCGTACCGACTCGCCGTCAAGGAGACACCGGTCTCGGCCGTGCTGCCCGAGCTGGAGGCGATCATCCCGGCGCGCGCGCTGCAGGAGCTCTCGCGCATCGCCGGCGGCGCAGAGGAGCTGCAACTCGGGCTGCTCGAGAACCATGTCGCGTTCGGCGCCGAGGACACCTGGTTGACGACGCGCCGCATCGACGGACAGTTCCCGAATCATCGCCAGCTCCTGCCGGAGCAGTTCGAGCACGAGGTGCTGCTGCCGCGCGAAGAGGCACTCGAGGTCGTCCGTCGCGTGTCGTTGATGGCGCAGCGGAACTCACCGCTGCGGCTGCGCTTCGCGGACGGTGAGCTGACGGTCTCGGCCGTGACACAGGACGTCGGTGAGGCACGCGAGTCGCTGCCGGCGCCGTACACCGCAGAGCCGCTGGAGATCGGATTCAACGCCGAGTTTCTGCGCGACGGTCTCGACTCGGTCGACTCGGACACCGTCAAGTTCAAGCTGATCAGCCCGCTGCGGCCCGCCGTTCTCGAGGGCGAGTCGGACGACTACGTGTACCTGATCATGCCGATCCGTCTCGCCGGCTGATCGTCACCCGGCTCACGCTTCGTCACTACCGCTCGTACGCCGCGCTCGAGTTGGGTCTCGCGCCAGGCGTCGTGCTCGCGGTCGGGCCGAACGGGGTCGGCAAGACGAACCTGCTCGAGTCGCTGCACGTCGCGACGCAGGGGTTCTCCCCACGCACGCGCCAGGACTCGCAGCTGATCCAGTTCGGCGAGTCGGCCGGCCGGGTGACGGTCGCCGGGGAGCGCGCCCACGTCGGCGTCGAGGTGGCAGTGACGGTACGGCAGGGGCAGGCGAAGGAGGCGCGGCTGAACGGCGCGAGGCTCCCGTCGGCCGAGTCGCTGCGGCGAGAGTTCGCGACGCTCGTCTTCACGCCGGACCGCCTCACCGTCGTCAAGGGAGGTCCGGCCGCGCGGCGTGCGTACTTCGACCGGGTGATCGGCCGGCTCTCGCCGGCTCGGGTCGGAGTGCCGCAGGAGTACCTGGCCGCCCTCGCACAGCGGAACGCGGCGCTTCGGCGCATCTCGCTGCGGCTCGCGGAGCCCGACGTCCTCGCACCCTGGACCGAGCGCGTCGCCGCGTCGGGGTCGGCCCTGGTCGACGCGCGACGTGCCGCGCTCGCGCGTCTCGCACCGTCGTTCGCCGAACGTGCGGGGGAGCTCGGCTTGCCGGGGGCAGCGCTCGGCTACGACGCCGAGGCACCGACGGTCGAGCAGCTCGAAGCCCGCCTGCAACGCGATCTCGACCGCGGTGTCACGGGCCTCGGGCCTCATCTCGACGACGTGCTCGTGACGAGCGACGGTCGCGACCTGCGGCAGTTCGGCTCGCAGGGCGAGCAACGGCTCGCCGTTCTCTCCCTGCTGCTCGCAGAGGCGGAGCTGCTGGACTCGCCGCCGCTGCTGCTCCTCGACGACGTGTTGTCCGAGCTCGATCTCGGTCGCCGGCGGGTGCTCGCGGCGCGCGTTGCGACGATGGGCCAGACCGTGATCACTGCGACGCACGCCGGCGCGCTGCCCGCCGACCCCGCACAACTGGTAGAGGTGGAGCATGGATCCGCTCGCTGACGCGATCCGCTCCGAGCTCGGACGCTTCGGCCCGCAGGCCGGAATGGCCGAATTGCTCGACCGCTGGCCGGTCGCGGTCGGGCCTGCGATCGCGCAGAATGCGTGGCCGGCCCGCATCTCGAAGGACGGCACCGTGCAGATTGCGACCAACGACTCGGTCTGGGCATTCGAGCTCGCCCAGCGCGCCGGCGAGATCGCCGCAGTGCTTGGAGTGCCGAAGGTGCGGTTCGCCCCGGGGCCGCTGCCGACACCCGAGCTGGCACCCGCGGCGGAGCCGATCGAGGTCCGCCCCGAGGAGGCCGAGTTGGCCCGCGCGATCGCCTCTGCGATCGAGGATGAAAAGCTACGCGAAAGTGTGCAAAAAGCGGTCAGTTTCAGCCTCGCGCGGGGGCGCTCGACCACCTGATCTGATACACTGACAGAGCCTCGCAAAACAGCGGTTTTGCAGGCATTTCTTGCGTATGGCGAAGACCCAGGCAAAGGCCGGTTACTCGGCCAAGGACATCACCGTGCTCGAAGGGCTCGAGCCGGTCCGCCTACGCCCTGGCATGTACATCGGCTCGACCGGCCTCGGCGGGCTCCACCATCTCGTCTACGAGGTCGTTGCGAACTCGGTCGACGAGGCCCTCGCGGGCCGCAACGACTCCGTCGACGTGACCATCCATCCCGACAACTCGGTCACGGTCGTCGACCGTGGCGCCGGGATCCCGGTCGACGAGGTCGAGGGCACCGGCATGTCGGCGCTCGAAGTCGTGCTCACGAAGCTTCACGCCGGGGGCAAGTTCGGAGGCGACGGCTACAAGGTCTCCGGCGGCCTCCATGGCGTCGGCGTCTCCGTCGTGAACGCGCTGTCGGAATGGCTCGTTGCAACCGTGGTACGCGACGGGAAGGTCTTCCGCCAAGAGTTCGCACGCGGCGCGCCCCAGGGCCCGATGGAGGTCGTTTCGGCCGGCGAGGGCACCGGTACGACGATCTCGTTCCTGCCCGACGCGTCGATCTTCGACGAGACGGAGTTCCACGCGCCGACGCTGATCTCCCGGTTGCGCGAGACCGCGTTCCTGACCAAGGGCCTGCGCATCAAGTTCACAGACGAGCGCGTCGACGGAGAGCTGGTCGAGTTCCACTACGAGGGCGGCATCAAGGACTTCGTCAGCTACATCAACGAGTCGAAGGACATCGCGCACAAGCACGTCGTCTACTTCGAGAGCGCGACCCCCGAGGGCGAGGTCGAGGTCGCGATGCAGTGGAACAACTCCTACCAGGAGTCGATCTTTTCCTTCGCCAACAACATCAACACCCACGAGGGTGGTTCGCATCTCTCGGGTTTCAAGGCGGCCCTGACGCGCACGCTGAACGACTACGCGCGCTCGAAGGGACTGCTGAAGGAGAAGGAGGACAACCTCGACGGCGAGGACGTTCGCGAGGGACTGGCGGCGGTGATCTCCGTCAAGCTCGGCGAGCCACAGTTCGAAGGGCAGACGAAGACGAAGCTCGGCAACCCCTGGGTGAAGGGGCTCGTCGAGCAGGCCGTCAACCAGAAGCTCGCGGAGTTCTTCGAGGAGAACCCATCCGACGCGCGCGCAGTGATCAACAAGGCGATCTCGGCAGCGCGTGCGCGGCAGGCCGCACGGAAGGCTCGCGAGATGACGCGCCGCAAGTCGGCGCTCGAGTCGATGTCCTTGCCGGGCAAGCTCGCCGACTGCTCGATCAACGATCCGTCGGCCGCCGAGCTCTTCATCGTCGAGGGCGACAGCGCCGGCGGCTCCGCGAAGATGGGTCGCGACCGGACGTATCAGGCGATCCTGCCGCTGCGCGGCAAGATCATCAACTCCGAGAAGAACCGCATCAACAAGGTTCTCTCGAACAACGAGATCCAGGCGATGATCACCGCGATCGGGACGGGCTTCGGCGACGAGTTCGACATCGCGAAGCTCCGCTATCACCGGATCATCGTGATGACGGACGCCGACGTCGACGGGTCGCACATCCGCACGCTGATCCTGACGTTCCTCTATCGGCAGATGCCGGAGCTCATCGAGCAGGGCCACGTCTACATCGCGGTCCCGCCGCTGTACAAGGTGAAGCTCGGCAATCAGGAGTTCTACTTCGAGAAGGACGCCCAGCTGGAGGATCTGCTCGCGCGCGACCGCATCCCGAACATCGAGGTCACGGACCGCGACGGCGAGACGGTGAAGCTGACCGAGGCGAAGTGGGCGCGACTGAGCTCTGCGCTGCAGCAGTACGAGGGCTACTACGCGCGGCTCCGCTCCGACTTCGGCCCCGCCGCCGCCGAGTTGATGGTGTTGCATCGGCTGATCGAGCACGAGATCGAGGCGCCGTCCGACATCGACGGTGCGTTGACCGCGATCGGCGAGAACGGCTACGCGCTCTCGATCGTCGACCACGAGGACGAGATCATCCGCGTGCGCGTGATCGAGACCGAGACGTCTGCTGCGCACAACGTCGCCGTTCCGGTCGAGTTGCTCGCCTCACCGATCTACGCGAAGCTCCGCCAGGCCTACGCCCGGCTCGTCGAGCTGCTCGGCGCGCCGCCGTTCACGGTGCGTGTCGGCAAGGAGAACGAGCTCGCGGAGTCGTTCGACGCGCTTCGCAACCGGACGCTCGACGCGGCGAAGCAGGGCATCCAGGTCTCACGGTTCAAGGGACTCGGCGAGATGAACGCCGAGCAGCTCTGGGAGACCACGATGGACCCGGCGAAGCGCCTCCTGATGCGCGTCGAGGTCGAGGACGCCTCGGCCGCCGACCGCATGTTCTCGATGTTGATGGGCGATCAGGTCGAGCCGCGCCGCGAGTTCATCGAGCAGAACGCAAAGGACGTCAAGTTCCTCGATGTCTGAGCTAGAGACCGGCGCCCTTGGTCCCGGGCGCATCGAACCGCGCGAGCTCGAGCAGGAGATGCGCACGAGCTTTCTCGGCTACGCGATGCACGTCATCGTCTCGCGTGCGCTTCCCGATGTGCGCGACGGGCTCAAGCCGGTGCACCGGCGCGTTCTCTACTCGATGTGGTCGAACGGGAACCGCCCCGGCCGGCCGTACGTGAAGTCGGCGAACATCGTCGGGTACGTGATGGGCAACCATCACCCGCACGGTGATGCGTCGATCTACGACACGCTCGTGCGTCTCGCACAGCCGTTCTCGCTGCGCTACCCCCTCGTCGACGGCCAGGGCAACTTCGGCTCGATCGATGACGACCCGGCCGCGGCGATGCGCTACACCGAGGCGCGGCTCGCCCGGCTCGCCGAGGAGATGCTGCGGGAGCTGGACGCCGACACCGTCGACTTCGGGCCGAACTACGACGAGTCGAAGCGCGAGCCGCTCGTTCTGCCGACCCGCTTCCCGAACCTGCTCGTCAACGGCTCGAGCGGGATCGCGGTCGGAATGGCGACCAACATTCCGCCACACAACCTCGGCGAAGTGGTGAGTGCAGTGGTGCAGTTGATCGACAAACCCGACTCGAACGTCGAGGACCTGATGAAGCATGTGAAAGGTCCCGACTTCCCGACAGGCGCGATCATCGTGGGTCGCTCCGGGATCCGCGACGCTTACCGCACGGGCCGCGGCCGCGTCGTGATGCGCGCCCGGGCGCACATCGAAGAGCTGCGCGGCGGCAAGAGCGCGATCATCGTCACCGAGCTTCCGTACGGGGTGAAGAAGGGTGGCGACGCCGGTGTGATCAAGAAGATCGCCGACCTCGTCAACGAGAAGGTTCTCACGGAGATCTCCGATCTCGCCGATCACTCCGACCGGTCGGGGATGCGGATCCAGATCGAGCTGAAGCGCGATGCGGTCCCACAGGTCGCGCTCAACAAGCTCTTCAAGCACACCGCGCTGCAGAGCACCTTCGGCGTCAACGCCGTGGCGCTCGTCAACGGCATTCCTCGGACGCTTTCCCTGCTCGAGCTGATCACGCACTTCCTCGATTTCCAGCGCGAGATCGTCACGCGCCGGTCGAAGGACGAGTTGCGCAAGCGCGAGCGCCGGGCGCACATCCTCGAGGGCTACTTGAAGGCGCTCGACAATCTCGACGCGGTAATCCGGCTGATCCGGGCGGCCGCAGACACCGAAGCCGCCCGCGCCGGCCTGATGAAGGAATTCGACCTCTCCGAGTTGCAGGCTTCGGCGATCCTCGAGCTGCGGTTGCGCGCGCTCACCGCTCTGGAGCGGAAGGGCGTCGAGGACGAATACCGCGACATCAAGGAGCGCATCGACTACCTGCGCGATCTGCTCGGCGACGAGGCGAAGATCGACGCGGTGATCCGCGAGGAGCTACTCGAGCTGAACACGATCTACGGCCGCCACGACGACCGCCGCAGCGAGATCGTCGCCGCCGAGGAAGAGCTCGAGCTCGAAGATCTGATCGCCGAGGAGGACATGGTGATTGCGATCACCCAGTCCGGCTACATCAAGCGGCTGCCGGTCACCGCCTACCGAGAGCAGCGGCGGGGCGGAATCGGGGTGATGGGGATGGATCTGAAGGACGAGGACTACATCGAGCACCTCTTCGTCGCCTCGACCCACGACTACATCCTGTTCTTCACGAGCGTCGGCAAGGTCTACCGCCTGAAGGTGCACGAGCTGCCGCTCGGCTCGCGCCAGTCGAAGGGCCGCGCGATCGTCAACCTGCTGCCGTTCGCCCAGGGCGAGACGGTGCGGGCCGTGATCCAGACGCGCTCCTTCGAGGAGGCGAAGTACCTTCTCTTCGCGACGAAGAACGGCGTCGTCAAGAAGACCGAGCTGGCCGCCTACAACACGTCGCTCAAGGCCGACGGGATCATCGCGATCAAGATGCGCGACGGCGACGAGCTGATCGGCGCCCGGCACAGCTCGGGCACCGACGACATCCTGATGGTCTCGCGCGGCGGCCAGGCGATCCGCTTCTCCGAGAAGGACGTTCGGCCGATGGGCCGCGACGCCTCCGGCGTGCAGGGCATGCGTCTCCGCTCCGACGACGAGGTGATCTCGGTTGCGATCGCCGCCGACGACGCCGACCTGCTCGTGGTGACCGAGAACGGCTACGGCAAGCGCACGCGGGTCGCCGATTATCCGAAGAAGGGCCGCGGTGGGCTGGGGGTCAAGACCGTGCAGCTGACCGAGGCTCGCGGTCACCTCGTCGGCGCGCGCGTCGTCAAGGACGGCTACCAGGTGATGCTGATCTCGACCGGCGGCACGATGATCCGCATGTCGGTCGACGACATCCGCCGGATGAGCCGCTCGACCCAGGGCGTGATCGTTATGCGACTGCGCGACGGCGAGCAGGTCTCGTCGCTCGCACCGGTCGTCGAATCGGGCGAGGACGCCGAGGGCGTCGCCGCTGTCGCCGGCGACGGCGCCGACGCGCCGGCCTGAGCACCGCGTCCGCCGGGCTTCCCTTTTGAAAATCGCCGCGGTATAAGTGCAAACCTGGGGTTAGCGACCGGACAAAGGAAGTCGGCGTGGCGTATACGAAGCAGGTGGACGTTCTCGAGCCGATCGAGATGATCGACCACCTCGACAAGATCGAGCTCTACCTCGGCCAGGTCTGCGCGATTGCAGGCATCTCCAAGATGCAGCTCGACTACTGGACGAACAAGGCGCAGATCCCGACCAAGGGCAAGAAGCAGCGCATCTACGGCATGCACGCGGTCGAGACGGTGATGCTGATCAAACAGGGCAAGGACAAGGGCTTGAACCTCGGCGCGGCGATCGACGCCGCCCGGCGCTTCCAGGCCGAGACCGCGCTGGCCTAGGAGGGGTCGGCGGGATACAGGTTGTCGCGCAGCGCGGCCCTGCGACGAACGGCATCCAGCCAACCCCTCCCAGCGCTACTTCTTGTCGATGAACGCGCTGATCACGTCGATCGGCGCGGGGAAGACGATCGTCGTCGCCTGCGACGCGCCGAGCTCGAGCAGGGTCTGGAGGTAGCGGAGCTGCAGCGCGATCGGGTGCGCCTCGATCACGATGGCCGCGTCCTTGAGCCGCTCCGAGGCCTGGTACTCCCCCTCGGCGTTGATCACCTTGGCGCGCCGCTCGCGCTCGGCCTCTGCCTGGCGCGCCATGGCCCGCTGCATGCCCTGCGGGATCTCGACGTCCTTGACCTCGACGATCGAGACCTTGATACCCCAGGGCGCCGTCGCCTCGTCGATGATCTCCTGCAGGATCGCGTTGATCTTCTCGCGCTCCGACAGCAGCTCGTCGAGCTGGTGCTGACCGAGCACCGACCGCAGCGTCGTCTGCGCGATCTGGAGCGTCGCGGACATGAAGTTCTCCACCTGCACGATCGCGTCCTCCGGCTTGACGATCCGGAAGTAGGCGACGGCGTTCACGCGCGCCGGCACGTTGTCCTTCGTGATCACCTCTTGCGGGGGAATGTTGAGCGTGATCGTGCGCAGGTCGACCTTGACCATGCGGTCGACGACCGGGATCAACAGGAAGAGCCCGGGTCCCTTCGGATGGGCCATCAGCCGGCCGAGCCGGAAGACGATGCCGCGCTCGTACTCGCGAGCCACCTTGATCGCGCTCAGCGCGAAGATGATCACGAGGAAGACGACGATCGCGAGGATGATTGCGGCGGCGGTCACGTGGCGATCCTATGCACCTCGAGCGCCAAGCCGTCGAGGGCGTCCACCTGGACGTGTTCCCCGGGCGCGAACGTATCGGTCCCGGGCGCCCGCCACAGCTCGCCGTTCACGAGCACGTAGCCGCCGGACCGTACGACCCCTTCCATCCCGACGATCTCCTGCGGGCCGACCCGCACCGGGCTGCGACGGACCGCCACGGCCTTCGCCATCGCCACCGCCCAGAGACCACCGAGCAGCAGGGTCACGGTCACGATCAGCGGTACCGACGTGTGGTACGGGGCAGGGGCGTTGTGGAAGAGCGTCGCCAGCCCCACGGCTATCGCGACGAGCCCCGACAGCGTCAGCGCTCCGTGCGACGTCACGTGGGCGTCGACGACGAGCAGCGTCACGCCGAGCAGCACGAGCATCAGGCCCGCCCACGAGAGCGGCAGGACCGAGAAGCCGAACAGCGCGCACAGCATGCAGATGGCGCCGAACGCGCCGGGGATGACAGCGCCCGGGTGGAAGAGCTCGAAACCGATTCCCGCGATGCCCGCGAGGAAGAGGAGGCTGACGATGTTCGGGTCGATCAGCGTCGAGAGGAAGCGGGTCAAGAAGCCCGGACTGACCTCATCGATCTGCGCACCTGCGGTGTGCAGCGTCAGCTTCTTCAGCACCGTCGTGCGACCGTCGATCGTGTCGAGCAGCGCGGGCAGCGACGGTGAGATCAGGTCGATCACGTTCCGCCGCAGCGCCTCGTCCGCCGTCAGGTTCGAGGCCCTGCGCACTGCGAGATCCGCCCACACGGCGTTGCGGCCGTGCGACTTCGCGAGCCCGCGGAGCGACGCCGCCGCATCGTTCACGACCTTGCGGCGCAGGTCGCTGGAGATGTTCGTCCCGTTGCCGTTGATCGGCGTCGAGGAGCCGATGTTCGTGTTCGGCGCCATCGCCAGCACGTCCGCGGCCTGGGAGATCCAGACGCCGGCGGACGCGGCGCGAGCCCCGCTCGGCGCCACGTACACGATCACCGGAATCTTCAGGGCGAGCTCGCGGCTGACGATCCTCCGCATCGACTCTGCGAGGCCGCCCGGGGTATCGAGCACGATCACCGCCGCGGAGTAGCCACCCGATTCCGCCCGGTCCAGCTCGTGGTTCACCCAGTCCTGGGTGACCGGGTTGACATCGGTGGCGAAGTGAATCGCAAGCACCCGAGGTGTCGCTGCTGATGCGGCCTGAGGCCCAGCGCCGCCGAGAGCGACTCCGAGGCAGACCGCGGCGAGCAGGCGTTTCATCGTCTGTAAGGATTGTATTCGCGAGAGGGTGTCCGGGCTTGAGAGCGAAGGCCGTATGCGGCACCGTTGACGTTCGACCGGCCGCCGCCGATGAAGAAGCTTCTCCTCGCAGCCGCGTTTGCGGCATTCGTCGTCCCGCCGACCGCGACCGCCGGCGACGTTTCGATGCGGGTTCACGACGTACCGCTCGGGGCGCGCGCGCTCGAGTCGGCAGCCGGATCGGCGCCGTTCAACATGCTCGGGCTGCACTGGATCGGGAGCGGCACCGTGGCGTACCGCACCCGCCGGCCGGCCGGCAGCTGGCGAGCATGGCGAACGACAGACGCCGACAACCTCTCAGGAAGCTGGCACGACGGCAACCTGGACTGGACCGGGATCGCGACGGCTGTTCAGTTCCGTGTCCGCGGCTCCGTCCGCCGCCTGCGCTCGTACGAAGTCTCGTCGCGCGTCACGACCGCTCCGGTCCGCACGGTGTCCGCTGCCGGCGAGCCGACGATCGTCTCGCGCGCTGCGTGGGGCGCGAACGAAGAGATCGTGCGGGCGGCGCCGATCCTGGCCCCGACTCTTCGCCTCGCAGTCGTTCACCACACCGCCGGAACGAACTCCTACACCCGTGCCCAGGCGGCGGCGATCGTACGTGGAATCGAGGTCTACCACGTGCAGGGAAACGGCTGGAACGACATCGGCTACAACTTTCTCGTCGATCGATTCGGGACGATTTACGAGGGTCGCGGCGGCGGCGTCGATCGGAACGTGATCGGTGCGCACGCGCAGGGCTTCAACTCCGGCACGGTCGGCGTCGCCCTGATCGGGAACTACGTGCAAGCCGTTCCTCCGCCCGCCCAGCGTGATGCGCTCGTCCGCCTGCTCGCCTGGCGCCTCGACGTTGCGCACATCGATCCGCTCTCGACGGTCGTCTACACGTCGGGTGGCAACGCCAAGTTCCGGGCCGGCAAGATCGTGACACTCCGCGCCGTCTCAGGGCACCGCGACACCGGCCCGAGTGAGTGTCCCGGCAACGGGGCGTACGCGTTCCTCCCGGCGCTGGCGAAGCGGGTTGCGGCGACAGGCCTGCCCAAGCTGTATGCGCCGACCGTGGCGGGCGTTGTCGGCAGTCCGGTTCGGTTCCAGGCTCGGCTCTCGTCGGTGCTCGCGTGGACGGTGACGGTCGCCGACCGGACCGGCAAGACGGTCGCCTCGGGCGCGGGAGAAGGTTCGGTCGTGGACTGGACGTGGCGGTCGGCCGGGGCGCCGAAGGGCGCCTACACCTGGACGATCGCCGCGCCCGGTCTCCGTGTCGCCTCAGGCGTGCTCGGCAAGGTCACGACCCAGCCGCCGCCGGCGCCGTTGTCGCTCACGAACCTGGCCGCGACTCCTTCGGTGGTCGCACCCGCCGCGGACGGGACCGGCAGCACGGCGAGCGTCGGCTTCACGCTCGGCGGTCCCGCGCTCGTGACGGCGTCCGTGTTCGACTCGAGCGGAGCATCGCTCGGCTCCGTGCTCGACGAGCAGCGACCTGCCGGGAACAACACGTTCAGCTGGCAGCTCGGTTCGCTGCCCGACGGCCGCTACCGGCTGACCGTGACGGCGACGGCCGGCAGCAAGAGCGTCACCAAGGCGGCCGATGTGATCGTCGACCGGACGCTCGTGGGACTCGCCGCCTCCGCACGCGCGATCTCGCCGAATGCCGACGGAGTCGCCGACCGCCTGACGCTGTCGTACACGCTCACGCAGAACGCTCCTGTGCGCATCGATCTCGAGCAGGCGGGCGTCGTCGCCGCGACGCTGTTCCAGGGGCAGCCGGGAGTGGGTCAGCACACCGTCGACTGGGACGGCACGGCCGATGGCGCCGCGCTGCCCGACGGCCAGTACGTCGTCGTCGTCACCGTCACCGACGCGCTCGGCGACGTGCAGCTCCCCCTGCCGCTGGCGATCGACACCACACCGCCCGTGTTGAAGCTGCTCGATGCGGCCAGGCTGCGTTTCTCGGTCAGCGAGCCGGCCACCGTCACGGTGCTCGTCAATCAGCGAGTGCGCATCGTGCAGGCGGCGCAGGGCACGTTCACCGTGCCGTATGCCGGCAGCGTTTCCCAGGTCTCGGCGGAGGCGCAGGATGCCGCCGGCAACCTGAGCGCGATCGTCAGCGGGTAGCGAGCCACGCGTCGTACGCGGACTCGAGCCGTTCCAGCACGTCGACCAGGAGCTCGAGCCGATCGCGTTCCACCCAGCCCGCGCCGGGCCAGGCAGCTCTCCCGACGTTGATCCCGATCCCGAGCACGACCCGCTCGCCGGCCTCGGCGAGGATCCCGGCGGCCTTCCGGCCGTCGACGAGGACGTCGTTCGGGTGCTTGATCGTTGCCGCCGGACCGATCGCTGCCGCGACCGACCGCGCGGCGACGAGCGTCAGCTCCGGCCAGCGTGCTACCGGTGGCGGCGGGTAGAGCGCGACGGAGAACATGAGTGCGGAGTCGACCCAGGTGCGGCCGAGCCGGCCCCGCCCCTCGCTCTGGTGCTCGGCAAGCGCGACCGCGCCGTGGGCTGCACCGGGCGGGAGCAGCCGCTGCGTCGTCTCGGTCTCGGCAGCCCAGTGATACTCGCGCCCGTACGCGCCCCGGAGCGCCGGCGCGACCAGTTCGGGAACGAGCGGACGGTCGGAGTCCGGCTGCACGGCATCTAGAGTAAGCGGCTCGGTGCAACCTCCCCGGCCCCGTCCCCGTCGAATCGTTCGTGACCTTCGCCCAGACGGCCCGCTCGTCTACGAGCGGCTCTCGGACGCAATTCTCGTCCGACGGACGAAGGACGGCGACAGGCAGGCCCTGGAAGTGCTCTGCGCCAGGCACGCCGAGCGGATCCACCGCATCGCTCTCCACATCCTTCGCGACCCCGACGACGCGTCCGACGCATCGCAAGAGGCGCTGTTGAAGCTGATGCGCCGGATCCCACAATTTCGCGGCGAATCCCTGTTCTCGACCTGGTTGCATCGTCTGGTCGTCAACACCTGCAAGGACCTCGCCCAGGCTTGCTGGGCGGCCGAGCGACGGACGGCGCCGCTGCTCGAAGACCTGCGGGTCGCGCGAGACGGCGATCCCGCGAGTGAGCTCGCTGCCTCCGAGACTCGGCGCGAGCTCGGCGCCCGCCTGGCCGAGCTGCCGCGGGCGCAGGCGACCGTGGTGGCGCTGAAAGACGGGTTCGACGTTCCGTTCGAGGAGATCTCGGCGGCGACCGGGCTGCCCGTGGGCACGGCGAAGTGCTACGCCCACCGGGGGCGGAACGGGCTGCGGGAGCGGCTGTCCGCATGACGAAGCCGCAGCGGCCCGACGTCGCCGAAACGGCGAGCGTGCTGATGGACAAGGCCGCGATCGAGGCGGTCCTGCCGCATCGCGACCCGATGCTGCTGATCGACGAGGTGCTCGAGCTCGTCCCCGGCGAGCGGGTGGTGGCCCGCAAGACCGTGCGCGACGAGGACTGTGCCGGGCATTTCCCCGGCAACCCGATCATGCCGGGCGTGAAGATGGTCGAGGCGCTCGCGCAGTGTGGCGCCGTCGCGGTGCTCTCCCAGCCTGAGAACCATGGCAAGCTCGCCCTCTTCGCCGGCATCGACGATGTTCGCTTCAAGCGTGTCGTGCGGCCCGGTGACACGCTGCTGCTCGAGTGCGACGTCGAGACGGTGCGCGGGCCGGTCGGCCGCGGCAAGGTGCGAGCGACGGTGAACGGCGAGCTCGCCGTGCGCGGCACGCTGATGTTCGCGGTCGGGCCGAGCGAATGATCGCACGCGCCACCGGCCGGCCGGTGTCGATCACCGGCCTCGGCTGCCACGTCCCCGAGCGGGTGGTCACGAACGACGAGCTCGCGGGGATGGTCGACACGAACGACGCCTGGATCCAGGAGCGCACCGGGATCCGCGAGCGCCGAATCGCTGCGGACGACGAGGCGCTCACCGATGTCGCGCTGCCCGCCTGCCTGCGCGCGCTCGAGATGGCCGGGGCCGATCCGTCGTCGATCGACCTCCTGATCGTCGCCACCGTCACGCCCGACATGTCGTTTCCCTCGTCGTCGGCGTTGCTGGCCGACCGGCTCGGGATGCCCGAAGCCGCCGCCTACGACCTGTCGGCCGGCTGCACCGGCTTCGTCTACGCGGTCGTCCAGGCCCACGCGATGCTCGCGGCGGGTCTTGCGAAGCGGGCGTTGGTCGTCGGCGGGGACGTGCTCTCGAAGATTCTCGACTGGAGCGACCGCTCGACCGTCGTGCTGTTCGGCGACGGCGCAGGCGCCGTCGTGATGGAGCTCGTCGACGACGGCGGGTTCCTCGGCTTCGAGCTCGGCGCGGATGGCGGCGGCGGCGCCAACCTGTGGCTTCCCGGCAGTGGTTCTCGCCGTTTCGACGAGCCGAACAAGTACGTCAAGATGAACGGCCGCGAGGTCTTCAAGTTCGCGACTCGCGTCATGGTCAGCTCCGCCGACGCCGTCCTCGGCGAGTGCGGGCTGGCAATCGGCGACGTCGACGTCTACGTTCCGCACCAGGCCAATGTCCGGATCATCGATCACGCTGTGCGCAAATTGGGGGTCCCGGAAGGAAGGACCGTGGTGAACGTCGATCGGTATGGGAACACGTCTTCTGGCTCGATTCCGCTCGCGCTGGCCGACGCGGCCGACGACGGTCGCCTGAAACCGGGCAAGCTGGTGCTCTTGACGGGCATGGGCGCAGGCCTCACGTGGGGCTCCGCGTTGATCAGATGGACACACGAGACGACTGGAGCGCTGCAATGAGCACGATCGCCTTCATGTTTCCGGGACAGGGATCCTTCGAGGCAGGGATGGGCAAGGACGTGGCCGAGGCCGTGCCGGAGGCGATGGCTGTTTACGACGCCGGTTCGGAGTCTTCGGGCATGGACCTGAAGGCGCTCTGCTTCGACTCGCCGGTCGAGGCGCTCGTCGAGACCGAGGTGCAGCAGCCCGCGCTGGTCGCGACATCGCTCGCTTTCGACGCGGCGCTCCGCTCGCGCGGCATCGCGCCCGGCTTCGTCGTCGGTCACTCCGTCGGCGAGTTCGCCGCGCTCGGCTCCGCGCAGTCGATCTCCGTGCGCGACGCAATCGCGATCGTCCGCCACCGCGGACTCGCGATGGCTGCCGCCGCCAAGGAGCATCCCGGCTCGATGGCCGCCATCCTCGGCCTTGCCGACGAGGCGGTCGAGAACCTCTGCAACAAGATCGCCGGGGTGTGGCCGGCGAACTACAACTGCCCCGGCCAGCTGGTCATCTCCGGCGAGACGCTCTCGGTCGACGAGGCGTGCGCCGAAGCCGAGCGAGAGGGCGCACGGCGTGCGGTGCGCCTGCGCGTCTCCGGTGCCTTCCACTCGCCGCTCGTCGCGCGCGCCGGCGACGTCCTCCGGCCGGCGATCGAAAAGGTGCACCTCGCCGAAGGCCGCTCGGCCTTCATGTCGACGGTCACCGCCAAGCTCGAGGATGCCCAGCGCTACCGCGAGCTCTTGATCGAGCAGCTGACGGCTCCGGTCAAGTTCACGCAGTCGGCGCGTGCGTTGATCAACCATGGCGTCACGACCTTCGTGGAGGTGGGGCCGGGCAACGTGCTGAGCGGTTTACTGAAGAGGATCGACCGCAGCGTTCGCGTCTTGTCCGTCCGGGACCTCGAATCGCTCGACGCCGCTACCCGGGCGCTTGGCTGACGAGCCGACGTTCGCGTCCCTCGCAGGCAGGCTCGCGCTCGTCACCGGCGCCTCGAAGGGCATCGGCCTCGCGATCGCCGAGGAACTGGCACGGGCCGGGGCCGAGGTGGTGGTGGGCTACCGGTCGGGCGCGGCCGAGGCCGAGGAGCTTGCGGCGCGCATCGGCGGCCGCGCAGTCCGGGCCGACGTCTCGACGCCCGAGGGTGCGAAGCAGCTGGTCGACGAGGCCGGAGACGTCGACGTGCTCGTCAACAACGCCGGCCTGACGCGCGACGGGCTGCTCGCCCGGATGTCCGACGACGACTGGCGGCTGGTGATCGAGACCAACCTCAGCTCGGTCTTCTACACCTGTCGCGCCGTAACGCGGCCGATGATGAAGAAGCGCTCAGGCTCGATCGTCAACATCAGCTCGATCGTCGGTGTGCACGGCAACTGGGGGCAGACGAACTACGCCGCGTCGAAGGCCGGGATCATCGGCTTCACGAAGTCGCTCGCACGCGAGCTCGGTTCGCGCAACATCAGGGCGAACGTCGTCGCGCCCGGCTACGTCAAGACTCGGCTGACCGACGTGCTCCCGGAGGAAGCGACGAAGGCGATGGTCGACGCGACCCCGCTCGGCCGGGTCGCTGAGCCGCACGAGATCGCAGGCGCGGTACGCTTCCTGGCCTCGGACGAGGCGTCGTTCATCACCGGCGACGTGCTCCTCGTCGACGGCGGGCTGGGGATGTGACGGATATCAACGGACACAGGCGTGTTGTGGTCACGGGCCTGGGAATGGTCAGCCCGCTCGGCAACGACGTGCCGTCGTCGTGGTCGCGGCTGCTGGCCGGCGAGTCCGGCGCCGCGCCGATCACTGCGTTCGACCACGCCGCCTACAACGTCCATTTCGCCTGCGAGCTGAAGGATTTCGACCCGACGGTCTGGATCGACCGGAAGGCGTCGCGCCGCATGGACCGCTTCGCGCAGATGATCCTCGCCGCCGCACGCCAGGCCGAGGTCGACTCGGGCGTCGACATCGGCGCCGAACCGGACCGATTTGGAGCGTCGATCGCCACCGGCATCGGCGGCCTGCAGAGCTATCAGGAGTGCTACCACGTGCTGCTGACGCGCGGACCTGACCGCGTCAGCCCGTTCTCGATCCCCTCGATCATCCCGAACATGGGGGCAGGCTGGGTGTCGATCGAGCTCGGGACGAAAGGGCCCTTGATGAGCGAGTGCACGGCCTGCGCCGCGTCGAACATGGCGATCGGCGACGCGATGGACGAGATCAAGCTCGGCCGGGCCGACGTCATGTTCGCGGGCGGGACCGAGGCGCCGATCACCGAGGTCGGAATCGCCGGCTTCGATGCAATGCGCGCCCTCTCGCGGCGCAACGATGACCCGGCGCGCGCGTCGAGACCGTTCGACAAGGGACGCGACGGGCTCGTGATGGGCGAGGCGGCAGCAGTGATCGTGCTCGAGGAGCGTGAGCGCGCGATCGCACGCGGCGCGCGCATCTATGCCGAGCTCGTCGGCTATGGGATCTCGTCCGACGCCTCGCACATGACCGAGCCGGACCCCACCGGCGAGAACCCGGCGCGCGCGATGACGATGGCGATCGCTGCTGCAGGGGTCGAGCCCGAGTCGGTCGGCTACGTGAACGCGCACGCGACGTCGACGCCGCTCGGCGATTCGGCCGAGACGCGCGTGATCAAGCTCGCGTTCGGGGAGCAACACGCGACCACGAACCTGGCGGTCTCCTCGACGAAGGGCGCGACCGGCCACTGTTTCGGCGCCGCCGGCGCCGTCGAGGCGGTCTTCACGGTCATGGCGGTCGTCGATCGGAAGGCGCCGCCGACGATCAACTACGAAGTCGAGGATCCCGACTGCGACCTCGACTACGTCCCGAACGTCGCCCGCGATTTGCCCGATCTCGACGTCGCAGTCTCAAACTCCTTCGGTTTCGGCGGCCACAACGCGTCAATCGTGTTCCGCCGCGACGACGGCGACTAGCGCCACACCTCTTTCACGCGGCAGAGGAGCTGACGCCCCTCGTAGCGAATGACTCGACCGATGAGCGGTCGTGTCACGA
Organism: Gaiellaceae bacterium; assembly: GCA_036006925.1. Classification (GTDB taxonomy): domain Bacteria; phylum Actinomycetota; class Thermoleophilia; order Gaiellales; family Gaiellaceae; genus PALSA-600. Next base: position 15,286 of record DASYPH010000150.1, on the reverse strand, counting down.
GCGTTGCCGTCCGCGGCGACGCCTACCGTCGCACCATGCGCCTCATCGAGGTGGGTGGCCGCCTGACCGAGTTGCACATACGCCGCTCGCCGCGCGTGCGCTGGCACCGGATCAGCTTCCGCGCCGGCGAGGCGCCCGAGCTCGCGGTGCGGCCCCGCGCCACAGAGGCCGAGATCCTCGCCGCGATCGAGTATCACGCCCCCTGGCTCGAACGTCAGCTGGCGAACGCACCGCAGCCGCAACTCGGTCTCGAGCGGCTGACCCTGACCGAGGCGCAGGGCCGGCGCGAAGCAACCGCCCGCATCTCGTTGCTCGCACAGTCGGAGGCGCTCGCGCTGGGTGTCCGGTACGCGCGGATCGCGCTGCGCGACCAGCGCAGCCGCTGGGGGTCGTGCTCGAGCAAGGGCACCCTCAGCTTCAACTGGCGGCTCGTCCTCGCACCCCACGACGTCCTCGACTACGTCGTCGTGCACGAGGTCTGCCATCTCGCCGAACTGCACCACGGACCCGCATTCTGGGCGCTCGTCGCGAAGCGACGGCCCGGCTACGTGGAGTCGAAGCGCTGGCTCGACGCTCACGGCTGGGAGATCCTCGCCTATCGCCCGCCGGAACAGGTCGCCGCATAAGAGCTCGTTCCAGAAGGAACGCTGAGTCGAGCGTCATCCTGGGACGAGCTTTAAGCTCCAGCGCATGGAGCGTTGGGCGACGTTCGACTGTTACGGCACGTTGATCGACTGGAACAGCGGTATTCGCGCCGAGCTCGCCCGCGTCTTCGGCGACGAGCGCGCCGACGATCTGGTCGAGCGGTACCACGAGGTCGAGCCGGAGGTGCAGGTCGACGCGGCCCTCAGCTATCGCCAGGTGCTGACGGACACGATGCGCCGTCTCGGCGCACCGGCGGGCGAGGAGCACGGGCTCGCCGAGGCCCTTCCCGGCTGGCGGGCCTTTCCCGAGGTCCACGGCGCCCTTGAGGAGGCGCGCAAGCGCGGTTGGAAGCTCGGCGTCCTCTCGAACACGGACGACGACTACATCGCCGCGTCGCAGGTGCAGATCGGGATCACCTTCGACGAGGTGATCGTCGCGCAGGAAATCGGTTCGTACAAACCTGCACCCCGGCACTGGGAGGAGTTCTTCGCGCGCACGCGGGCGCCGAAAGAAGGACACGTGCACGTGGGTGCGTCACTGTTCCACGACGTCCTCCCGGCGACAGCTCTCGGTCTGCGCAGCGTGTGGGTGAACCGGCTCGGCGAGATTGCTCCCGACGATGCGCGACCCACACGCGAGCTGGCGGATCTGTTCGCGTTGCCGGAGACGCTCGATGAGCTCGTCGCTCCTTAGACGGCTTCGCGCCGACGACGCGGAACGGGTCGCAGCGCTCTTCGACGAGGCGTTCGGCGCCGACCGAACCGTCGACGCCGAGGAGATTCGTTCATGGCTTCGCAACGAGGAGCTCGAGCCCGACTGGCTGCGGGTACTGGAGGCGGATGGAACCGTCATCGGCTATGGCGACATCTGGCCCGAGGCCCGCGAGCTCACTCTCGACGTCGCGGCGCCGGGCAGCTGGGAACCCTTCTTCGAGTGGGCCGAAGCGGCCGGCCGTGAACGCGGGCTGCCGCGCGTTTGCGTCAACGTCCCGGCCGGGCACGAGGTCGCCGCGCTCGCCGAGACTCGCGGCTACCGGCTGTGGCGGTCGTCGTTCACGATGCGGATCGAGCTCGCTGCCCGCCCAGCGGAACCGGCGCTGCCTGCCGGCCTTACGCTCCGAACCTACGGCACCGCCGACGCAGAGTTGGTACAAGCCCAACTCAACGCGGCGTTCAGCGACGACGCGTTCTGGCACGAGGTTTCGCCGTCGAACTTCCGCGAGTTCTACCTTCGCGCGCGCGGGTTCGATCCGTCGCTCTGGCTGTTGGCCTTCGCAGGTTCGGAGCTCATCGGCTCGGTGCTCGCCTACCCGCAGCGCGGAGGCGACACGACGCTCGGCTGGGTGGGCACGCTCGGCGTCCGGCGTGAGTGGCGGCGCCGAGGGCTGGGCGCGGCGCTCCTCCAACGCGCCTTCGCCGCCCTGTACGACCGTGGGCTTCCGGCGATCGGACTCGGTGTCGACGCGGAGAACCCGACAGGCGCCCTGGGCCTGTACGAGCGAGCCGGGATGCGCAAGATCCGGCAGTCCGACAACTGGGTGCTCGACCTCTGAGCGCGCTCCGCGCCCGCTGTCCGGACTGCCGCACCATGACGGCGGTGGCGATCGGTCCCGAGTACCAGTGCCACAGCTGCGGCCGGGAGTTCGCGGCCGGGCTCGTCCGGGTGCCGAAGGCGTGGGGTGAGGGGGGCGCGGCGATGGCCGAGGCGGCCTCGATGGCCTTGTCGTGGCCCGAGGCCGCGGTGATCGACGAGCCAACACTCGACGCGCAGATCGCGCGGACGGCGCGGGAGCTGCCCGCTCGCCCGCTCGTGCTCGGGGGCTGCTGCTGCGCGCACGTCGGCGTGGTCCGCGAGCTCGCCCGCCGGCACGGGCGCCTCGGCGTCGTCTGGATCGACGCCCACGGCGACCTGAACACGCCGGCGACGTCTCCGTCCGGGAATCCCTGGGGGATGCCGCTCCGGATGCTGATCGACGCCGGCGATGTCCTCCCGGTCGACATCACCCTGCTCGGCGCCCGCGCGCTCGATCCGGCGGAGGACGACTTCATCGCCGGCTCCGGCATCCGGACCGAGCTGGGAGAGCTCCCGGACCGCGTCTACGTCGCGCTCGACGCGGACGTCGCGGCGCCGGGCGAGCTCGACGTGTTCATGCCGGAGCCGGGCGGCTTGACGCTCGATCAGCTGGAGGCCCTGCTGGCGGGCCTCCCGCGCCCTGCCGGAGCGGGCCTGACGGGTCTGCGCGCCTCGGCCCGCAATGAGCAGGCGCTGCCGCGGCTCGCCCACGCGCTCGGTCTGTAACCCGGGCGCCGCAGGCCGGGTCTAAGCTCTACCCATGGCAGAGGCCCGGATCGACGTCCAGGTCGAGCACAAGCACGCTCCGCCCCCGTCCGAGAAGCAGCATCCGAACACCTGCCCCAGGTGCGGTTCGCACTACCGCGATGACGAGCTCGAGGCGACGCAGTGGGTCTGCTCCCACTGCGGGCACCACTTCCCGATGCGCGCGCGCGCGAGGATCGACTGGTACGCGGACGCGGGCACGTTCGTCGAGGAAGCGGCAGACGTGCGTTCCGACGACCCGCTCGAGTTCTTCGACCTGCGGCCCTACGCCGAGCGCCTCTCCGAGGCAGAACTCAACACCGGCCTCAACGAGGCGATGGTGATCGGCCAGGCCGCGCTCGACGGTCATCAGGTCGAGCTGGCGGTGATGGACTTCAGCTTCATGGGTGGCTCGATGGGAAGCGCGGTCGGCGAGAAGTTCTCGCGCGCCTGCGATTCCGCGATCGAGCGAGGTGTGCCGCTCGTGTCGGTGACGAGCTCGGGCGGCGCGCGCATGCAGGAGGGGATCCTGTCGCTGATGCAACTGCCGAAGACCGTCTGTGCAGTCGAGGATCTGCACGATGCCCGCCTGCCGATGCTGACCGTGATGGCGCATCCGACGACCGCGGGTGTGCTCGCATCCTTCGGATCGCTCGGCGACGTGACGATCGCCGAGCCCGGCGCGCTGATCGCCTTCACCGGGCCGAGGGTCGTGCAGCAGACGACTCGCGAGAAGCTGCCAGACGACTTCGGGCTGGCCGAGCAGAACCTGCGCTTCGGCCACCTCGACGCGATCGTGCCCCGCTCCGGACAGCGCGAGTACCTGGCCCGCGTGCTGAGGTTGTTCGGATGAGCGAGAAGGATCAGGAGGTCAACCTGCGCCGGCGGCTTTCCGGGCTCTCGCGGTTGCCATTGCTGCGGGGGGCGCGAGTCGACGGGGAGGCCGGCCGGCTCGAGCGCCAGCTCGAGCGCCTGCGGATCGACACGACGGACGAGGGAATCTGGCGCTCGGTCGAGCTCGCGCGTCACCAGGACCGTCCTTACACGCTCGACTATGTCGAGCGGCTGCTCGACGACTGGGTGGAGTTGCACGGCGACCGCGGCCGTGCCGACGACGGCGCGCTCGTGACCGGCATCGGCTCGCTCGACGGAAGAACGATCGTCCTCGCCGGCCACCAGAAGGGACGCGACGTCAAGGAGCGGCTCGACCGGCAGTTCGGGATGGCCTACCCCGAGGGCTACCACAAGGCGATGCGCGTGATGGAGATTGCAGAGCGCTTCGGCTTCCCCTTCGTCGCCCTCGTCGACACGCCGGGCGCCTACCCGGGCGTTGCTGCCGAGCAGCACGGTCAGGGCGGCGCGATCGCGCGCTCGCAGGCCACCCTCTCCCGGATGACCGTCCCGACCGTCGCCTGCATCATCGGTGAGGGCGGCTCCGGTGGCGCCGTGGCGCTCGCGGTCACCGACCGTGTCCTGATGCAGGAGAACGCCATCTACTCGGTGATCACGCCCGAGGGCTGCGCCGCCATTCTCTGGCGCGATGCAGGCGAGGCAAAGCGCGCCGCCGCCGCGTTCAAGCCCGACGCGGCGCACTGCCTCTCGCTCGGTGTCGTCGACACGATCGTGCCGGAGCCGGAAGGCGGTGCGCAACTCGACCACGACGGCGCGGCGCGCCTGTTGAAAACGGCGCTCGGCGAGGCACTTGCCGAGCTCGACGACACCCCGGGTGAGGAGCTCAGGCAGCGCCGGCGGGCGAAGTTCCGCGGGATGGGCGTTTTCGCGTAGCCGGCCCGGCCTTTCCACACCGTCCACAGGGTTTTCAACCGGTGTGAGGACCGCTCAAAACAGCTGTGGATAACGGCGACTCACTCGGCGAGTATCGCCGTAAGCGGAAGCCGGGCGAGACGCCCGAACCGTTCTCGGGCGGGGCGCCGGGCGCCGCACCGATCTTCGTGGTCCAGCGTCACGACGCGCGACGGCTGCACTACGACTTTCGCCTCGAGGAGGACGGTGTCCTCGCCTCATGGGCCGTGCCGAAGGGCGTGCCGCTCGACCCGGGAGCCCGCGCGCTTGCCGTCCACGTGGAGGATCACCCGCTCGAGTACGGGAGCTTCGAGGGCGAGATCCCGGCCGGGCAGTACGGCGCCGGCTCGGTCGAGCTCTGGGACACCGGGCCGTACGAGCTCGTCGAGCGCAGGGGAGACGGCCGGCGCACCGTGGTGTTGCATGGCAAGCGCCTGCGGGGTACGTGGTCGCTCATCCCCGCGCATCTCGACGGGAAGGAGGAGAACTGGTTGTTGATCAAGCGCCGCGACGGCGAAGCCGACGCAGCGCCCCGGGAGTACAGCCCGATGCTCGCGACGTCGGCCGACAGCGTTCCGACCGGCAGCGACTGGCGCTACGAGGTCAAGTTCGACGGCTATCGCGCGCTCGCCTTCGTCCGCGCCGGCGACTGTCGTCTGGTCTCGCGGAACGGCAACGACCTCACGCAGCGGTTCGCCGAGGTCGCGAAGGCGGTCGTGTCGGCGACGAAGTCGCCGAATGCGGTGCTCGACGGGGAGGTGTGTCGGATCGATGCGAACGGCCGCGCCAGCTTCTCGGAGTTGCAACAGGGCAGCGGAGCGCTCGTCTTCTACGTGTTCGACCTGCTCGAGGTCGACGGCGAGCCGATCATCGAGGCCCCGTTCGAGGAGCGAAAGGATCGGCTGCGCGCGCTGCTCGACGCGCGCAACACCACGGTCCGTGTCTCCGACGACTTCGCGGACGGCGCAGCGCTGTTCCAGGCCGCCCAGGAGCGCGGCCTCGAGGGAGTCGTCGCGAAGCGGTCCGGGAGCCCCTACCGGCCCGGCCGCAGGACACGCGAGTGGCTGAAGGTCAAGGCGACGAACAGCGACGAGTTCGTGGTCGTCGGCTACACCCGCGGAGCCGGCAGGCGTGAGGGGACGTTCGGCTCGCTCGTGCTCGGTTTGGTGGAGGACGGTGAGCTTCGCTATGTCGGCAACGTCGGCACCGGCTTCGACGACGCGGAGATCACGAGGCTGCTTCGGGCTCTGCGGCCGCTGCACCGCGAGACGACGCCGTTCGCCGTCGAGCCGAAGCTGCCGCGCGTGCGCAAGGGAGACGTGCAATGGGTCGAGCCGAAGCTGATCGCGCAGGTGCGCTACGGCGAGTGGACGCACGATCGCCGTCTGCGGCACCCCTCGTACCTCGGCCTGCGCGACGACAAGGCGCCGGAGGAGGTGGTGCGCGACGACGTCGTCCGCCGGGGCCGGCGCGAGCTCAAGCTGTCGAATCTCGAGAAGCTGTTCTGGCCGGACGAAGGGATCACGAAGGGCGATCTGCTGCGCTACTACCGCGAGCTCGCGCCGGTGCTCGTGCCGCACCTCTCGCACAGGCCGTTCACGATGCGGCGCTACCCGGACGGCGCCTACGGGAAGGCGTTTTTCCAGAAGGACGCTCCGTCGCACATGCCGGACTGGATTCCTCGCTTTCGCGCGCGCGTCTCGGTCCGTGACGACGCGCGCACGAAGCGGTGGATCGAGTTCCCGGTTGTCGACGACGAGCTCGCGCTGCTGTGGATGGTCAACATGGGCTGCATCGACATGAACGCGTGGTACTCGCGCATCGATCGCCCCGATCGCCCCGACTTCGTGCTCTTCGATCTCGACCCGACGCCCGAGGTGCCGTGGACGCAGACAGTCGAGGTCGCTCTCATCCTCAAGCAGCTGCTCGACACGCTGGCTCTCGAGTCGTTTCCGAAGACGTCCGGCGGCAAGGGCATTCACGTGCTCGTCCCCCTCGACCGGCGCTCGACCTACGACGACTCGCGCTCGTTCGCCGAGGTCGTCGCGGGAGCGATCGTTCGCGCTCATCCGAAGCTTGCCACGACCGAATGGTCGAAGGCGCGCCGGCGCGGTGTCCTGATCGACGCGAATCAGAACGGCGAGGGCAAGACGATCGCCTCGGCGTACTCGGTGCGACCCCATCCCGGCGCGCCGGTCTCGACACCGCTTCGCTGGGACGAGGTGAACGAGCGCCTCGACCCGGCGACCTACACGATGGACGTCGTGCGTGAGCGGGTGCGTGTGCACGGCGACCTGTTCGCCGAGGTGCTCACGACCCGCCAGTCACTCAGCAAGGCCCTCAGGTCGCTGGCTTAGCCGGCCGCGTGCGCGCCGCCTCCTTCGCGACCGCGAGCTCCCGACCGTCGATCACCGCGTAGCGCAGCGCGATCGCGCTCAGCTCGTCCGAGGCCTCCTTCGCGGCCTTGCCGAGCGTTGCGTCGAGCGTTGCCGGGTCGTCGACGTAGAGGAGCCTGGTCCAGAACGTCGTCAGCACGATCGAGACCCACGGCATGAAGATGGCGTTTCGTTCCAGCGCAGCAGACGGACGCTGGACGAAGAACGCGGCGAAGATGCCGACGGTCAGCCCGGCGAGGCCGATCGCGGCGACCGCCTGGCCGACGGTCGACGCTTCGAGCCCTTTCACGAAGGCGGCGATCACCGCGCCAAGACCGAAGACGAGCATCGCGAGATAGCCGACGAACACGGCCCGGTAGGACCGGCGCAGGTACGCGGTCGTGCGGGCGAGCGTCCGGACATCGTCCTCGAGCACTGACGCCGCGAGCTCCCGCAGCTCGAACGTCGTGCGAATTGGATCCCCGTGCCGCGGGCGGGGCAGCCTCATCACCATGGCATGCCCTCCTGGTCGCTTTGACGCGCGAGCTTACGTCAGGCGGCGCCCGCCGTCCACCGCCGGCCTCTGAACGCGGGCATTCACGACCGGGCTCCGAACAGCGGCTCGAGCCCGGCAAGCCCCTCGATCGCGACTGCCGCATCGGGGCGTCTGAACTCCTCACGTCTGAGCCGCAGGTCGTGATGCACGACCGGCGTGCCGCGTGGGCTGACGGCCGACCGGCCGATCTCCCGGTAGCCGAGCTTCCGCGACACGCCAAGCGAGGCGAGGTTTCCGGCGATCGCCCCGGACGCCGCTTCGACGCCGTTCAGCCCGTCGAAGAGCAGCGTCAGGATCGCCGCGCGCATCTCCGTGCCCAGGCCGTGTCCCTGCCACGGTGCCCCGAGCCAGCTGCCCGTCGACGCACGACGCGACGACGCGAAGTCGTCTGCGTGAAGCGCCTGGACGCCGATCGGCCGCCCCTCCGAGAACGCGACGAGCTCGAGCCGCCAGCTGTCCGGCCGCCAGTCGCGCTCGGCGCTCCGATGCCAGCCGAGAAAGCTCTCCTGGTCGAGCGAGTCGGTCCACGCGATGCTGAACGGCATGGCTGCGGGATCGTGAATCCCGGCTTCTGCAACCAGCTCGAGCTCGCGGAGCTCGGCGGTGGTAGCCAGTCGCAGCTCGAGCCGCGGTGTGCGCACGCGCAGACGGGCGAGTGGGGTCGGTGCGTGAAGGAACAGATGCCGCTCGGCGATGATCTCGAACCCGAGCTTCGCATACAGGGCTTTCGGCCAGTCGTCCGCGAGCGCCTCGAGGAAGACGAGATCGTGGGTCGCTCGCGCCTCGTCGAGGGCTCGCTGGACGACGATCCGGCCGAAGCCGCGGCCTCGGTACGCCCGCAGCGGGTTGACGTCCTCGATCTGCGCCGTCGCACCGTCGCTGCGCAGCTCGCAGTACGCGGCGACGACACCTTCCACCTCGATGGCGAAGTAGCGGGCGCGCGCGACGGCGCCGATCCGGCGTTTGGCCGCCAGGAGCTGCTCGGCGAGCTCCGGGGTGCCGTAAGGCTCCGCGAGGGTCACCCGGGTGTGCGCGTCGACGAGCGTCTCGAGCGGGACCTCGCGAACGGTGCCGGTGTCGGCACGCCGGTCGGGCTGCCGACGGTGCGCCATCACCACGTGGGTCGCTCGTGTCCAGCCGAGCCGCTCGAACCCGAGCGTCAGCGTTGCACCGCCGCTCTCCGTCGCGATCCGGCGGTGCCAGAACGGCTCCATCAGCGCGTCCGCCTCCGCGGCGTGCAGCTCGGCGTCCACCGGTGCGTCAACGCGGACGTAGTTCGCGTCATAGACGTTCGCAAGGGAATCGCTGAACACGCCGACACCGTGCGCGAACGGGACCGTGCGCTCGGCCGACGCTTCCTCGATCGTCTGCCTGAACCGGCGGATCCGGTCTCTCATCCGCGTATGTATGTCAGCGATCGGGCAGCTCTGCCAGCCGGCGCTCGAGCAGACGCCGCTCTGGCCCCTCCGGGACGAGCTCGAGCGCGCGGCCGTACGCCTCACGCGCCTCGTCGAATCTGCCGACGCGCCGAAGCAGGTCGGCCCGTGCGACGTGGAAATAGCGGTAGCCGTCGAGGGAGAGCCCGTCGAGCGCGGCGAGCCCGGCCGCAGGTGAGCCGGCCTCGGCGACGGCGACGGCCCGGTTCAACTCGACGACGGGCGACCCGGTCAGGCGCGAGAGCTCGCCGTACAACGCTGCTATCTGCGCACGGTCGCGCGGCTCGTCGGTATGAAGCGCGGCGATCGCCGCCTGAACGACGTACGGCCCGCGTCCCCGCGAGGCGAGGGCGCGGTCCAACTCACGCCGTCCCTCGTCGATCTGTTCGTCGTCCCAGAGTGCACGGTCCTGGTCGTCGAGCACTACGAGCTCACCCTCGGCGAACCGCGCCTCGCGACGTGCGTCGTGCAACAGCATCAGGGCGAGCAAGCCGCGCGCTTCCGGTTCGTCGGGCATCAGCTCGGTCAGCGCCCGACCGAGCCGGGTTGCCTCGGCTGCAAGGTCGACCCGGCCGCCGTAGCCCTCGTTGAAGATGAGGTAGACGACGGCGAGAACGGCCGCCAGCCGTTCCGGAAGCAGGTGGTCGGGCGGAACCCGAAACGGAATGCCCGCCGCCTTGATCTTCCGCTTCGCGCGAACGAGCCGCTGCGCCATCGTCGCCTCGGGTGTCAGGAACGTCTCCGCGATCTCGCCCGTCGAGAGCCCGCCGAGCGTGCGGAGGGTCAACGCCACCTGGGCCTCCAGCGCGAGCGCCGGATGGCAGCAGGTGAAGATCAGCTCGAGGCGTTCGTCCGGGAAGCCGTTGTCGTCGATCATCTCTGCGTCAGGCTCCGGTGCGACGACCAGCAGGTGCGCCTTCGCTGCGAAGATCCGCTCGCGGCGGATGCGGTCGATCGCCTTGTTTCGGGCGGTCGCGACGAGCCAGGCGCCGGGATTGGTCGGCATCCCGGTCACGGGCCAGCGCTCTGCGGCGACCGCGAACGCCTCCTGCGCGGCCTCCTCGGCGCGGTCGAAATCGCCGAGGAAGCCGACCAGAGAGGCGACGACGCGCCCCCATTCGTCCCGGAAGACCTGCTCCGTCAGTGCTCCACCAGCGGTCGCACCTCGATCGCGCCGTGCCGCGCGGCCGGGATGCGGGCCGCGAATGCGATCGCGTCGTCGAGGTTGGCTGCCTCGAGCAGGTACAGGCCGCCGAGGACCTCCTTGGTCTCGGCGAACGGTCCGTCGGTCGTCAGCGTCTCGCCGCCACGCTGGCGAACCGTGGTCGTGACCGTGGCCGGCTGCAACTCGGCGCCGCCGAACACACCCGCGTGCTCGGAGAGTGCGAAGTACTCCTTGTAGATCGCCGCGCGTTCCTCGTCGGAGTGGCTCTCCCACTCGTCGTCGCTGCCGTAGATCAGGATTGCGTACTTCATGCGAGGCCTCCCTTGGTCGTCTGTCGTGGAGACGACGAACGGGCCGAGCCGAAATCGACAAGGCGAGACAAGAATGTCAGCGCCCCGGCCTTGTCGAGGAACTCGTTGAGGTTGCCGCATTTCGGGCTCTGTACGCAGGACGGGCAGCCGGACACGCAGGGGCAGCCGCGCAGCAGCGCGGCCGTGTCCGCCACCCAGCCCTCGAACTGTTCGAACCCGCGCTGGGAGATCCCGATCCCGCCCGGGTGGCCGTCGTAGATGAAGACGGTCGGTCGTCCGGTCTCCGGATGCGCGTTCGTCGAGAGACCCCCGATGTCCCAGCGGTCGCACATCGCCCAGAGCGGCAGCAGCGAGATCAAGGCGTGCTCGGCCGCGTGCAGGGTTCCGAGCAGCGCCGGCAACGTGTCGAGCCCGGCGAGCTGGTGCGCGTCCGGGAGGAACCAGAGCGCCTCGGTCGCGAACGTCGTCGGCTCCAGCGAGAGCGGGACGAGCTCTATGCGCTCCTGCGAGCTCACCGTCCTGCGCTCGTACGCGACGACGTGCTCCGTCACCTCGATCTCGCCGAAGTGAAGCTCGAGGCCAAGCCGAAACCCGCTCGCATGCGAGCCGAGGATGCCGGTCATGGTCTCGTGCTTCACCTGCGTGTACCAGTCGCCGCTGAACGGCTCGACGACTGCGACGAGCGCGGCCTCGTCGAGCTCGCGGACGAGGAACGACTCGCCGAGGTGCAGGTAGACGGCGCCTTCGTGAACGGTCGAGTAGGCGCGGGCCCGCTCGACGAGCCCCAGCACCGCCCCGGTTGTGGCGTCGACGATCGAGAACGCGTCGGCGTCCGTCGACCGCAGCGGGATGCGCGCCGCCGGATGGTCACGGCCGCCCCAGACGATGCCCGCCGCCGTGGCGCGGAGCTCCGGGTCGGTCGCCGCGAGAGCGAGGGCCTCTGGGCCGAGGACCTCTGCGTCCGCGTCCGTCAGCGGTGCCTCGTAGGCGGCGCTTCGGACGTGGCCGACCTGCACCCGAGGATTTGCGTGATCGAGGATCGCCGCCTCGACGCGGCGTCCGAGCAGCTTGTCGGGCTCGCGCATGAAGAACTGATCGAGTCCGTCCTCGGTCGCGACGAGGGCGGCGAGGCCATTGCCGCGGCGCCCTGCGCGGCCCCATTGCTGGCGGAGCGAGGCGACCGTGCCCGGAAAGCCGACCGAGATCACGCAGTCGAGCAGGCCGATGTCGATGCCGAGCTCGAGCGCGTTCGTCGCCGACACGCCGAGCAGCTCGCCGTTCTTGAGTCGGCGCTCGATCTCGCGGCGTTGCGCGGCGGTGTAGCCGGCGCGGTACGGCGAGAGCAGCCTGTCGTCGCCGAGCCGCTCGGCTGTGAAGCGATGGATGAGCTCCGCCGCCTTGCGGCTCTTCGCGAACGTCAAGGTGCGAAGGCCACGCTCGACGAACAGCGCCTGCAAACGGGCGGCCTCGGACAGTGCCGAGGCGCGGAGGCCGAGCTCCGCGTCGAGGAGGGGCGGGTTCCAGAGCACGATCGTCCGCTCCGTGCGTCCGGCGCCGTCGCCGCCGATCACGGTCACCGGTGCGCCGATCAGCGCCGTCCCGAGCTCGCCAGGGTTCGAAATCGTCGCCGACGCGAGCACGAAGCGCGGCTCGGCGCCGTACAACCGCGCCGTTCGGCGGAGCCTGCGGAGCACGTTCGCCACATGCGAGCCGAAGACGCCGCGGTAGACGTGCGCTTCGTCGACCACGACGTAGCGCAGGTTGGCGAGCACGTCGCCCCAACGATCGTGGTTGGGCAGGACCCCGACGTGGATCATGTCCGGGTTCGTCAGGATCGCGTTTGCCCAGCCGCGGATCTGTCGGCGGTGCTCGACCGGCGTGTCGCCGTCGTACACGGCCGGCTTGAGACCGGGTAGGCCGTAGCCGGCCAGCGTCTGGAACTGATCCTGGGCGAGCGCCTTCGTCGGGTAGAGGTACAGAGCCCGGGCATGCGGGTCGCGCGCCAGTGAATCCAGTACGGGCAGGTTGAAGGCGAGCGTCTTGCCCGACGCCGTGCCGGTCGTCACGATCAGGTGCTCGCCACGCCCGCTTGCCTCCCATGCCTCCAGCTGGTGCGTGTAGAGCGTCGAGACGCCGATCGCGGCGCGCACGCGTCCGTCGAGGTCATCCGGGAGCGGCACCACCTGGGCCTGCCGTTCCGGCTCCGCTCCGAGGTAGGCGAGCTCCTCTCCTTCGAGTAGCCCGTTGATGTGGAGGACGTCGACGCTCACAGCGTCTTGCGCGGATAGCAGAAGTCGACCAGCCAACGGCCACGCACGTCGTGGAGCTCGCACGAGTACACCTGCTGGCCGCCACGGGCGCCCGCGGCGTTCTCGGTCGGAAGCACGAGCACGTCGTAGCCCAGAATGCCCTTGTATTGGTACTTGAGCGTGAGCCCGAACGTGCGGTAGGCGTCCTTCGGGTACGGCACGACCGGCAGATCCCCGGAGAGCCAGTCGGCACGCGTCGTCCCGGCGCGCATGTGAGGCGTCGCGAGCGGCCAGGACGACGCAAGGTTCTGTCGGGTGATCGCGCTCGGCACGAACACGGCGAGCGTGTGCTCCGCAGCCTCTTTGTCGGCGCGCCTTGCGTGCACGGTTTTCGGGACGGCGAAGCGCTCTGCCGGCTTCGTGGTGTCGATCGGGGTCGAGGTCGTGTGCCCGGTGTTCGGGACGAACACGATCAACGCCGCGACGACCGCGACCGCGGTGAACGCCACCGATCCCCGGAGCAGCCGGACGCGCGCTCGGTGTGAGGCGGGCAACCCGACCACGGGGTCAGGCTAGATGAACGCGATCAGCCCGAGCTGTACGCGGGATCGACCGAAATGACGGGCGTGACGGCCTGATCGACATGGATCGCCGTGAAGCCCATGCGTGCGAGGAACACCATCCGCGAGCCCGAGGGCAACGGCGAGTAGACGAGGCCTGTCCCGCCGCCGACGATCGCACCGGCCGCGTTCAGGATCACGATCGAGATCCGAGCCGACGTGAGGGTCTGTGGGGACGTGTCGTTGACGATCTCGCCGTCGACTTCGCTGACGAAGCCGGGATCGAGCGTGTTCGGAATGATCGCGACGTTGACGAAGTGGGGCAGAACACGCGCCTTCGTCGGAGCCTGTGCACCGACGCGGACCGTGACCTCGAGCTTCGCCACGGTCGCCTGCGTGCGCAGCAGCATGATGTTCCCGTAGGCATACGTCTCACCGGCGCCGATCATCTTCACGGTCGTCGTCGCCGAGCCGACCAACTCGCCGTTGGCAGTCACGAAGTTGATCAGGAGGTAGACGTTCTGAGCGTCTTCCTTCACAGAGGTGTTCTTGAGCAGGAGTCCGTAGCTCACGTCGCTGCCCGTGCCGATCTTGTCGGGGCGCTGTGTGAACCCTTCCTTGTCGATCAGAACGCGCGGTACCGCTTCGACCGTCGTGGTGACGGCCACGCGCCAGCTCCCGAACCGCTGGAAGTTGACGCCGCACCGGACGCTCCAGCGCGCGATGCCGAGCATCGCGTTGTTCGGGACGCGAATCGTCCACCCGACGCGACGCCCGGAAGGACGCTTGATGCCGCTCTCTTGGACGGCGCCGTCGGCGTACCGGACCTGAGCGAGGCACACACCTTTCGAGGCGGTCGCAACGGAGATCTTCACTGTCTGTCCACGGTGGACGACGGTGAGGGCGGCGGCCGAACCCGTCGCCGGCGTCGCGCTGGCGATCGTCACGGACGCCGAGAGGATGGCGGTCGCTGCGAGCAGTGTGAAGAAGCGGAGGAGAGTCACGCTCCCTTGATCGACGCGCCCGCCGACTTGCTCGTCCCTCGGACGAGGGATCAGAGATAGCGAGCGAACGATTTTGCAAAGTGCCGCTTCGGGCGTGCGCCGTAGACGGTCGCCTGCGGCTCGCCGTTCGCGAAGAGCATGACGGTCGGCAGCGAGAGCACACCGAACCGATCCGCCGTCTGCGGGTTCGCGTCGATGTCGAGCTTCACGAAGGCAACCCCGGGGGACGCGGCGGCGAGCTCTTCCAGCGCGGGCTCGATCGCCTTGCACGGCCCGCACCAGGGAGCGGTGAAGTCGACGACGACGGGAGTCGCCGCGAGCAAGACCTCGGCCTCGAACGTCTTGTCGGTCACGTCGCGCACGCTGCGACGCTACCCGCGGAGCCGCAGGAGGGGCACCCGCCAGACCGCTTCGAACACGATCCAGCGGCTCATCTTCGAGGCGCCCTGCGTCCGATCGTCGAAGGTGATCGGTACCTCGACGATCCGGAAGCCGTGCCGCTTGGCCCGGAACGTCGTCTCGATCTGGAAGGCGTAGCCGCGGGAGGTGATCGTGTCGGGGTCGATGGTCTCGAGCACGCGGCGCCGGAAGCACTTGAAGCCCGCCGTCGGATCCTTGACGCCGAGTCGAAGGAAGAGCGCCGTGTAGATCGAGCCGCCACGCGAGACGACGCGTCGCGCGAGGCCCCAGTTGCCGACGTGGCCGCCCGCGGTGTACCGCGACCCGATCGCGACGTCGGCCCCGTCCTCGACCGCCGCGATCAAGCGCGGCACGTCGGCCGGGTCGTGCGAGAAGTCGCAATCCATCTCCAGGACGAGATCGGCACCCTCCGCCAGCGCGCGGCGAAACCCGGCCAGGTACGCAGG
>DASYPH010000149.1:0-10369 GCA_036006925.1 Gaiellaceae bacterium | reverse complement strand
CGGCCGCGCGCCAGCCAGATCGCGCAGGCGATCAGCAGGAGCGGGACGAGCCAGAAGAAGCTGCCGACGACCTTCAGGATGTGCGTGATCCTCTGGGCGGTCTTGAGCTGATCCGCCTTCATGATCGTGATCTGCGCGCTCCCCGGCGGGAGCCTGCCCGCGATGTTGTTCACGATCGCGATCTGGTCACCGAGCTGGACGACGAGCGGTTTGAGATCGAGCACCACGACCCCGCCCTCGGTCTTGATCACCGTGCTGCGGTCGTCGAGCAGGCGCAGCAACCGACTCTGTGCGGTCGAGACGGCCTCGACCCACGCAGCCTGCACGCGTGGTCGCGCGAGCAGTCGCGTCGCCGAGCGGTTTGCCAGCTCCCGCAGCGCCGCGGCGAGCGGACCTGCAAACGCCCGTTGTCCTGCCGGCAGGTCCTTGCGCAACGCGGCTTCGACGTCGACATTGCCGTACAGCTGGTCGACAAGCGTCGTTGCGACCTGTTGGCGAATCGTGTCGTTGGCGATCAGGTCCGCCGACGTCCCTTTGAACGTCGCTGCGTCGAAGACCTGAAAGCGGACGAAGCCGCCGAACAGGGCGACGATGGCGGTCAGGGAGGCGAGGACGACGAGTACTTCGGCAGCGATGATCCGCCCTCGTCCAGCTGGCGCCCCCGCTTCCTTCGTCATGCGATCGCGGCGTTGCTCATCGAAGCGACTATACGGCGCTTTCGGAGTCGTCGTCGGCCGCCTGCTTCGCCGCCTTCTTCTCGGCCTTCTTCCGCTTTCGCTCTTCCCGACGTTCGGCGACCTGTTCCTTGGCCCCGACGTAGGAGCTGCCGACCAGCGTCTTCCCGCCCGACCAGCCGAAGACCCAGATCACGAGCACCGTCGCGAAGAGGACGTTCCACGCGGTCGTGATCAGCTGCTGCGCCGTGGAGTACGCGACCGCCGTGTTCTTCGGCACGTTGCAGCACACGTCCAGCGCCAGCGCGTTCGTCGCCTGGGTCACGCCGACCGACCCGGGGGTGAACGACGCGACGTTCGCAAGCGACCCCGAGCCTACGATCCACGTGATCGACTCGAAGGTCACCGGAATCGCGAACGCGGCGAGGAAGATGCCGATCACCGCGAACTTGGCCACGTAGGAGAGGAAGGACGGCAGGAAGACCCGCGTCATGTACCGCTTCGGCTGGCTGAGGATGACGCCGCCCGCGCGGGCCTGCGCCCACAGCTTCTTGACCTGGCGCCAGAAGACCCGTGCGACGAGGACGATCAGGAAGCCGCCGCCGGCGACGATCGCGATCGTCCAGCCTGGATGCGCCGAGATGTTGCCGAGGTTGACGTCGAACGACCCCGGCACGGACAGGAAGAGATAGAGGTAGACGAAGGTCCCGGCGATCGTGAAGAAGATCTTCTGTACGAGGTACGCCGCGATCGAGCCGCCGAGCGTGCACGCCGGGATGAGTGCGACGAACATCAGCAGCGTGACGAAGGTGCCGATGTTGGCCGGGAGGAAGTTGTTCATCGCGACGCCGACGGCGTAGGCGGTGACGATCTGCCTCGCGACGACCTGCTTCGGATAGGCGGCGGCGAGGATGCCGTAGTACGACACGCCGGCCAGAACGGTCTGTGCGCCCTGGAAGATCAGGCCCGCGACGATGTACTTGACCGGGACCGCCTTGATCTGGTTCCAGAGATCCTTGAACCACCCGATCACATCGACGCCCGCCAGCTGCAGGATCCCGACGACGACGATGACGCCGGCGATCCAGGCGGCGATCCCCACGAATCGGCGAGTGCGCGACTGGCCGGTCAGCGGCGCCGCGACAACACCTAGAGTCGATTCGCTCATCAGCCCACCCTAGACGGCACGGTGGTGGGCTCCTCGGCGTCGGCACCGCTGCCCTCGAGCAGGCGGCGCCAGCCGGAGAGCAGCGTGTGCACCGCGGCAGCTCCGATGATCGGCTCGGCCGGTGCGGGCAACTGCGTCGGATGAAGGATGAACGCGCGCGTCTGCGGCCCGCCCATGCCGCCGTGGAACGAGATCAGCTCTTCGAACGCGCAGCCCTCTTCGAGTTGGGGGTTGTAATAGCTGTTGACCATGATGTCGGCGACGTGCTCGAAGCCGTCCGTGCGTCGAAGGTGCTGCGCTGCGTTCGGCGAGAACGGCGCCAACGGATCCTCGCCGACGACCCGATCGTCTGCCAGGTACCGCGTGCCGCGAGGGCCGAGCACGACCGCGCCGTGCTCGGCCGAGCGGACGAGGAGGAAGCCGACGTCCGGGTGCTCTCGTAGCGCCGGCAGCAGCGCAGGATGCCGCTCGTCGATCTCCTCCAGCGTCATCCGGCGCTTTTCGTCCATCAGGTAGACGAGGCCGAGGTTGCCGGAGCCGAGGACGACGACGTTCCGGTCGGAGACGTCGTTCTTCGCCCGCTTCTCCTTGCGGCCGGTCGCCTCGCCGAGGGCGTGGCCAACCATCTGCTGCTGCTCGTCCCCGTCGCCGACCTGGGTGACGGCCCCACGGGCGAGAGCGCCCTCGACGAGATCGCCGAGCGCGATGCCGTTTCGCTGCTTGAACGTTGCGCCTTGCGTCTGTCCGTGATCCGAGAGCACGACGATCTCGTACGGCCTCGCTGCATAGCGGCGAGCGCGCTCGATCCGCCCGAACTGCTCGTCGAGCTTTCTCAGCGCCTCGAGCGTGTCGGCGCGTTCGAGACCCGAGTGATGTGCGACCTCGTCGTAGCTCGAGAACGTGGCGTAGACGGCTGGCCGACCCTTCATCATGTCCGACAGAACGCCGTACACCAGCAGGTCCCGAACGAAGACGCACATGACTGCCCGCAGGAGCGGATAGACGCCGCCGCGGTGCCCGCGCGGCCTGACGTCACGGCGGATCGCGCGGAGCGCGGCAAGCCACTCGAGGATCACCTCCCACGTCAGCAGTGCGAGCACGCGCGTCACGTTGAACCCGTTCGCCAGGAACGCCCGGTAGCCCGGGTTCGCGCCGCGCTCGGCCTGGATGCGGCTGACGGTCAGGATCACCTCGTCGGCTTCGCCCGAGAGGAGATTGCCGCGACTCGCACCGCCGTTCACCAGCAACCCTTTCCCGGTCGCGTGTCGCCTCTCGATCTCGGTGCAGTCGGCGGGTGCCGAGCAGACCATCATGATCCCGCGCTCCTTCTCGACCCAGCGGAACGCCGAGATGTCCTCGTTCGAGCCCAGCAGGATTCCCGCCTGGCTCGCGCCGGTCTGTGACGAGAAGTCCGTCTCCCATTCGATCAGCGAGTGGGAGTTGTCCTGGACCCACCTGGCCATGACGGGGGCGTTGCCGTCCCGCATCGCCCGACGCAGGACCGGGAGGGCCAGACCGTCGATCTCGAGGAAGATGATCCCTGGCACGCTGGTGCGCGCCTGCCCCCCCGAGCGCCGCGCGATCCGCTGAACCACCCGCAGCGAGTAGGTGTCGTCGTCGTTCGTCCCGAAGATGACGTCGAGTACGAGCGTCACGGCAGATGCCAGCAGCGCGGCCAGGAGGGCCCACCAGAACGAGTCGACCTGGATTGCACTCGGTGCGATGTGCGAGGCGACCACCAGCATCGTCGCATCGAGCAACAACACCAACACGAAACCCGTGATCAGCGCGAACGGCAGCCGCAGCGCTGCGACGATCGGGGGCAGCACCGCGTTCAACAGGGCGATCAGCGCGGCGGCGGTGATCGCACCCAGGAAGCCCGTGACAGCGATGTGCGGAACGACGGCAGCCGAGATCAGCAGCGCCGATGCCGAGACGAACCACGTCACCACGAGGCGCAACGGCCGGACGCGCGGACGCTCCGGCGTCCAGATCGGCCGGTCGCCGTATTGCGTCGAGGAGGTGTCCATCAGCGAGGAGACGGGAGGGCAACGTTAAAGCACATCGATCTTCCCTGTCGGCCCGGCTGGTCAGGCGAGCGTCAGCGACTCGCCCGGGGCGAGCACGCGGATGCCGACAGCCGGTGCGAGTTCCGACGCGAGGCGTGCGAACTCCTCTGCGGGCGCGCGCGCCTCGGCGTCGCTGACGCGGCGGCCGGTGACGACTGAGTAAGTCCCCCAGTGGATCGGTATGGCGTCCCGTGGTTGGAGCAGTCGCAATGCTTCCGCGGCTCGGAGCGGACTGAGATGACCGGCGGGCAGTCGTGGCCCCCAGCCCGAGACCGGCAGGAGTGCGAGATCGACGGGGGCGAGTGATGCCATCTCGGGAAACAGATCCGTATCGCCCGCGAAGTAGATGCGTTTCGATCCCGTCACGAGGTAGCCGAGCGCCGGCGAGCGGGGGCCGAGCGGCCCTCGTCCCGCATCGTGCTCGGCGTACGTGGCGGTCACGGCTACGCCGCCGATCTCCGACGCCTCCCCGGCGCCGAGTTCGACGACGTCGGTGAAGCGTTTACGTCGCAACAGTCGACCGGCCCCACGCGGGACGACGAAACGAACGTCCCGCGGCAGTTGCCTCAACGATCGCAGGTCGAGGTGGTCCCAGTGAGCGTGCGAGATGAGCACGCCCTGGAGGTCGAGCAGTGCCTCGGGCGCAGCGAGGCCGCTTCGGCGCAGGTGCAAGACGTGCGGCCGCACCACGGGGTCGGTCAACAGGCGCACGCCGTCCAGCTCGACCAGCACCGTCGCGTGCCCGACGTAGGTGATCCGGGCGGTGCCTGCCGACGCGTCGGGCATGGCGCCGATGTTACGGCGCGCGAGCGGGACTGTCTCGTCCGAGGCGTCTGGTGTCGGGAACGCTCCCATCGGAAATGCTCTCAGGCCAAAGCGCCTACAAGGAGGCAGTCCAATGGAACGTCGCTACGGAGGCATCACCCTCGGCGGGATCATCGTGCTCGTCGGGATTCTCCTGATCTTCGTCTGGAGCTTCTGGATCGGTCTGGTCGTCGCCTTGATCGGGCTCGTCGGCTTTGGGGGGTTCGCGCGCGGCAAGTGGTACTAGACCGCTCGGACCGTCGACGGTCATTTAGCCGTTTGGGATCCCATCGGCAGGTCCTTCGACCAGGCACGGAAAGCCCTGTACAGGAGTACGGTTTGAGCTGTCCATGGGGTGGATCTCGTCGTTTGCAGCGGCGTTGGTGGCCGGGCTTGCACTGCTCGGTTCGTCAGCTGCGGCCGAGCAGCCGCGGGTGACGGTGATCGGCGACTCGGTGCTGACGGCGGTCGAGTGGAATGCGACGCCGCTCGCGCTCTTCGAGCGAGGGCTCGATCTGCAGATGGACATCGGCGTCTGCCGGACGCTCGAAGGTGTCAGCTGCCCGTTCGAGGGTCAGACCGTCCCGACGCTGCTCGACGTCGTCAACTCGCTCGGGCCTCGGCTCGGAAAGACGGTTCTGATCGAGGCGGGCTACAACGACCCTCCGGCCGAGTTCGCACAGCGCGTCGAGGACTCCGTCGATGCGCTACTCGCGGCCGGCGTCACCCGGATCCTCTGGGTCAACCTGCGCGAGTGGCAACAGCAGTACATCGGCATGAACCAGACGCTCGACGCGGCCGCCGCGCGCCATCCAGAGCTGACGATTCTCGACTGGGAGCGGACCTCCCACGATCACTATTCATGGTTCCAGGGGGACGGGATCCATCTCGTGTACGACGGCGCGGTCGGGATGGCGACCTTCTTGAACGCCTCGATCAAAAAGGCGCTCGCACCGCCCCTGACGATCTCGACCACCGAGCTACCGGATGCCCATGTCGACCGGCCGTACGCCACGCGCCTCGCCGCCACGGGTGGAAGCGCGCCCTACAACTGGCGGGTCACCTCCGGGCCCCTGCCCCGCGGGCTCCATCTGCTCACGGACGGGCGCATCACGGGTGAGCCGCGCCGGGCCGGCCGGTCGGAGATCGTGCTGCAGGCGACCGACCGCTACGGCACGCGGGCGCGGGGCCGCGTGACGCTGCTGATCAGGGACTGACCGAGCGAGCACGCGGCGGCTTTACGGCGAACACGAGGGTCACGTCTGCCCGCGAGCCTTGGGCATCGGTCACCTGAAGCGGCACCGAGAACGTGCTCGCCCTGCGTGGGCGTCCGGTCAGCTCGCCGCTCGCCAGCAGGTGGAGCCTGGCGCGGTGCAGTGAGGCGTTGGTCGTTCGCCAGCGGAATGGCGCGACTCCGCCGCCGGCCCGCAGCCGCTGGTCGAACCGGACGCCGACGCGGACGACCATTCGCTGCGCCGGCACGATCAAGGGTGTGACGGGCTTCGCAGGCGGAGACGGCGGAGCCGGTGGCGGCGCGAACGTGTCTGCGATCGCCTGGTGCAGCCAGGCAGCGATCGCGTCGCCGCCCGCCGGCCGCAGGTGGATCCAGTCCGTCTGGAACCACTCGGGGTGGGGTGCGGCGTAGCTGTTCCAGTCGAGCACACGGAGCTCGGGATGATGCTTGGCCGCCGCTGCCAGGACGGCGTTCTTCGCGGCGTACTCCGGCTTGATGTCGTGGAGGTTCACCCAGAGCACGTGCTGAACGCCGTGGTCGCGCAGGGTGTTGAGCGTGAGCTCGACGTCACCGGCGAACTGGTCCGGGATGTCGTTGTAGCCGTCGACGATCACGACCACCGAACCGAGCTGCGTGATCCAGCTGTTGATCACGCTCAGCGTGGTCGGCACGTACGTTCCGTTGAACTCGCAGCTCTGGCCGTTCAGGCGCCGGCAGACGCCTGCGTCGATCTGCAGGTCGAGCCCGTCCGACAGTGAAGCCAGCGATCCGTCGGTGCTCCACGTGACCGATGTCAGGATCGAGTCCGAGATCACCGAGACGCGCGGCGGCGGCGACGCCGTGCCGGGCGTGGCCTGGAACCATGCGGGGAGGGCCACAGCGGCCAACACGGCCACGGCGGCACTAAGGCGGCGTGAGCGGGACATTGGGCGACGTCACCGGCGGCGACGTTCGCAACTCTTCGTCACCCCTCGATCCGAGCGTGATGGCTCGATCGAGGGATGCAGGTCTCGCGCTAGCCGTCCGCAGCGAGGCGGCGCGACGTACTCTGCTTCCGATGTCCGTCGCCTCGAGAAGGGTCGTTGTCAGTGGCCTCGGAATGGTGAGTCCCATCGGCAACTCCGTTCCAGAGTCATGGGACGCGTTGCTGGCGGGGAGCAGCGGGGCGGCCGAGATCACGCGCTTCGACGCGAGCGGGCACTCGACGCGCTTCGCATGCGAAGTGAAGGGACTCGAGATCGGCGACTATGTCGACCGCAAGACCGCGCGTCGGATGGATCGCTGTGCGCATCTCGTCGTTGCTGCGGCGCGGCAGGCAGAGCTGGATTCAGGTCTGGACGTCGCGAAGCGTCCCGACCGTGTCGGCGTCGCCGTTGCGAGCGCAATGGGCGGTGTCGCATCGTTCGAAGAGTGCGTACTACTGGTGGCGGCGAGCGGAGCCGACCGGGTCAGTCCCTTCTCAATCGTGCAGACGCTCCCGAATCTGCCTGCGGGCTGGGTCTCGATCGAGCTCGGAACGACCGGCCCTTTGCTTGCGGAAGCGACTGCCTGCGCTGCGTCGAACATGGCGATCGGCGATGCGCGGGACGCGATCCGTCTCGGTCGCGCCGACGTGATGTTCTGCGGCGGCACCGAGGCGCCCATCACCTCGGTCGCGGTGGCCGGCTTCGGGGCGATGCGAGCGCTCTCGAAACGAAACGACGACCCCGCGCGCGCATCGCGGCCCTTCGACGGAACCCGGGACGGCTTCGTGATGGCCGAGGGTGCCGCAGTGCTCGTGCTGGAGGAGTTGGAGCACGCGCTCGAGCGTGGTGCGCACATCTACGCCGAGGTCGCCGGCTACGGCATCTCCTCCGACGCCAATCACGTCTCCGACATCGATCCAACAGCCGAGAATCCAGCCCGTGCGCTGCAGATGGCGTTTGCGGACGCAGGCGTCGAGGCCGAGGAGGTCGGTTACGTCAACGCCCACGGGACCTCGACGCCACTCGGCGACGCAGGGGAAACGCGCGTGCTGAAGCGCGCCCTCGGCGAGGAGCACGCCAGGCGGACGCCCGTCTCCTCTACGAAGGGGGCAACGGGGCATACGCTGGGCGCTGCGGGAGCGGTGGAAGCGATCTTCACGGTGCTCGCCCTCGAGCACGGCGTGCTGCCGCCGACGATCAACTACGAGATCGAGGATCAAGAGTGCGATCTCGACTACATCGCGAACAGCCCACGGCGCGAGCAGGTCGAGGTCGCCGTCTCGAACTCGTTCGGGTTCGGCGGCCACAACACGGCCGTCGTGTTTCGCCGCTGGGCTTAGGCCGGTGCGCGAGGAGCGGGTTGCCTCGACTGCAGCGAAGGGTTAGTGTCGCTTCAGATTTCTTTGACAGCACCCGAGGTGATTGCGAGCGCTCCGGGCGCGGCTTCGACCGCCGAGGTCGACGTCGGCGCCAGGCTCCGGGCGATCCGCCACCTGCGCCGCGCAACGCTCAAGACCGTCGCCGACCGAGCGGGCCTGAGCGAGAGCTTCCTGAGCCAGGTCGAACGCGGCAAGGCGAGCCCGAGCGTCGCATCGCTGACCCGCATCGCCGGCGCGCTCGGCGTGCAGGTTGCCGATCTGTTCGAAGCGCACACCGCGCGGTCCGATCCGCGCGTACTGCGGCGCGAGCACAGACCGACGCTCGGGTTTGGAAACCGCGCCCGGAAGTACCTGCTCACGCCGCGTCCGCTCGAGAACCTCGAGGTGTTCACCGCCGAGTTCGTGCCGGGCGGTTCGACGGGCGACGAGCCGTACACGCACGGCGACTCCGAGGAACTGGTGGTCGTGTTGTCCGGGCGTATTCAGCTGCAACTCGGTGAGCGTCTGTTCGAGCTCGAGGCGGGCGACAGTCTCGACTACCTGAGCTCGACTCCTCATCGCGTTGCCAACGCGGGCGACGGCATCGCGGAGGTGATGTGGATCATCAGCCCACCGAGCTACTAGTGACGAGACACGACCCATACAGGGCTTCGAAACGAAGGAGAGGACCGAACATGAGCGACGAGCGGGAAGAGACGGAGCGGCGCTTGAAGCGTGAGGATCTCTTCAAGCTGGCGGCGGCGGCCGGAGGAGCTGGCCTGCTCGGGGCCCGCACCGGCGTGGCGCGGGCGGCGTTCGATCGGCTGACGGCGGAGAGCGGTCGGTTGCAGGTGCTCGATTGGGCCGGCTACGGCAACGACGGCGGCCAGACGATGTTCGCCCAGTACGTGAAGGCGCACGCGGCCAACAAGCCTCAGTTCACGTACATGACCAACGAGTCCGATGCGTTGGCGAAGCTGCACGCGGGGCTGACGCCGGACATCTTTCGCCCGTACGTGGGCTGGGTGAAGTACTTCGCGACGAGCGGCCTCGTCCAGCCGTGGGACACCTCGCTGATCCCGAACTTCAAGCACCTGAACCCGTTCATGGTCAAGGCCGGCCAGTACAACGGCAAGCAGTACGGCATCCCCGAGGACTGGGGCTTCGACGCGATCCTCTATCGAAGCGACAAGGTGACACCGAAGGCGCGCTCGTGGGGGCTGCTGTTCGACGATCGGTACAAGGGAAAGATCGCCTGGTTCGACGATCTGGGGATGCTCGTGGTGGCGGGCCTGTATCTCGGTATGAAGGATCCGTGGAATCAGTCCGACTCCGAGCTCAAGGAGTCCCAGAAGCTGCTCGTCTCGAAGAAGCGGCTCGTACGGATGATCTGGTCTTCAGAGACCAATCTCTGGGAAGCGTTCGGGTCGGGCGATCTCTGGATCGCGTACGCCTGGCCCAACGACTGGGTCCAGATGAAGAAGAAGAACCTGAAGGTCGTCTACATGCATCCGAAGGAGAAGCCGATCGCGTGGGTCGGAATGATGATGCTCTTGAAGGGCACACCCCGCCCCAAGCTCGCGCACGCCTACGTCGATGCGTGGAGCTCGACGGCGTCCGCCAAATGGTTGGAGGACAACTACGGCTACGGTCATGCGAATCTGCAGGCGCGCCCCGCCTCGAGCGACCTGTTGAAGGCGCTGCAGATCACGAATCCGAAAGCGGTCACCGAGCCGAATGCCCACCTCGACCGCGACATTCCGCGCCGTGCGGTCTACGCAAAGGCGTGGCAAGAGGTGAAAGCTTCCTGACGAATGCCTGCTGAGCCAGCGATGGCTCTCGACACCGATGCCGGACCCCCGCCGGCGCCCGTTCGCCGGCGCCGCGGGCGTCCCGACTTGACGACGGCGGGACTACTCGGCCTGCCGCTCTCGTGGCTAGCCGTCTTCTTCGTCGTCCCGATTGCGATCGTCGCCGCGTACAGCGTCGACCTCTACTCGCTGTTTCCGGGCCCGCACGGCTTCACGCTTGCGGGCTGGCGAAGCTTCTTCCACGACCCGGTCTACCTACGGCTCTTCTGGAAGTCGGCGGAGATGT
>DASYPH010000148.1:0-1848 GCA_036006925.1 Gaiellaceae bacterium | reverse complement strand
GCAAGGTGCAGCCCCTCGATCACGATCATGCCGGGGATGCTGAAGACGTTGAACGGATGGTTGCCGTCGAGCGGCTCGATCACCCACTTGTTCGCGATGCCGATGTTGGGGTCGAGGATGAACACCCACGCGATCGTGTGGAGGATCCCCGGGATGATCAGCGGCACGAGCGACGCGGCGAACATCAGCGCTTTCCCGGGCACGTCAGTGCGCACGATCAGATACGCGAGCACGCTGCCGATCGTGAGCGAGACGAGGGACGAGCCGATCGCGAAGGCGAGCGAGTTCATCATCATCTCGCCGATGCCGACGTCGTTGTAGGCGCCGCGGAAGTTCGCGAGCGTGAGCGCGCCGTTCCGGATGAACGTCTGCCAGAGCAGGAACCCGAGCGGGACCGCGCCTAGGTAGCCGACGATCGCGACGACGACGAGCACGATCACGTTTCGCCCCGAGAGCAGCCTCCGGACGAAGCCGCCCTCGGCGGCCACGCGCGGACGCAGCGCGACCGTCTCGGTCAACTGTTGCTCCTAGTCGCCCGGGTCGGCGAGCACCGCTTCGGCCTCGGCGGCCGGCACCGCGTCGACGACGTAGTCGGTGCCGTCTCCGATCTTCAGCTGCGTCGGATGGCGTTCGATCTGGTGGAAGCGCATGTGTCGCACGAGACCGGTGTCCTGGATCGCAAGGTAGCGCGCCGTCTCGTCCGCGTCGGCGTTGAAGTGCTGGTGCCAGGCCCAGACCGGCGGCGAGAAGAGCGACCCCTCCTGCCACTCGACCCGCTCCTCCGGCTGGCCCTCGTAATTGATGATCGAGTAGCCGCGGCCTTTGACGATGTAGATCACGGCCTCGGTCGTGTGCCGGTGGCGGACGGAGTTGCCGCCCGGGGCCAGCTCCGCGAGGTGGGTCGACAGGACGCGGTTCTCGGCGAGCTCGAACCAGAGGCCCTTGTTGTTGCGCCAGGGGCGCTTGATCAGGTCGATGTTGTAGAGGTCGTGCGCGACCAGGCCCCGCACGGGCGGGTTGGTGCGGTTGAACTCGTCCCGCGCTGCGATCTCCGAGGCGCCGAGGTTGTCATTGACGAACACCTGGTCGGGAACTTGAAGTTCGAGATCTTCGGGCCATTCGCCCATGCGTCTACCTCCTCGGCTCGCCTACGGACCGGAGGGACGATAGCATGGTGGACTAACCATTAGGCCTAAATGAACATCGCGATCACAGCCGACCACAACGGCGTCCCGCTGAAGCGGCAATTGGCGGCCCGGCTCGAGGCCGGCGGGCACGAGGTCGACGACCGCGGCGGGCCGGTCGGCGAGGACCCCGTCGACTATCCCCCGCTCTGCGAGGACGTCTGCCGGCGGGTACTCGCGGGCGAAGCCGACTTCGCGATCGTGGTCGGGGGCGGCGGCTCCGGCGAGACGATCGCCTGCAACAAGCTGGCCGGGATCCGCGCCGTCTCGTGCCCGTCGGTGTGGCAGGCCGAGATCGCGCGCGGCAACAACGACGGCAACGTGCTCGTCCTCGGCGCGAAGGTCGTCGAGCCCGAGCTCGCCGAGCAGATCGTCGACGCGTGGCTCGCGACGCCGTTCAAGGGCGCCGAGCACGCGCGGCGGCTGGCGATGATCGCGGCGCTCGAGCGCGGCGAGTCACTGCTCGCCTGAGGCGGCGCTTGTCGCCGCCGACCATCAGGACGTGCAGGCTCTGCCCGTCCGTTCGTCGGGGTCGCCGTCCAGGAGCGTGGGCGGTTGTGTCAGCGCACGAGGAAGTCGAGTAGCCGCGGCGGCGCCGTCTCGGCCGTCTGCGCCTCCGGCGGGACGTCCCAGTACTCCGAGCCCTCCAGGCACTCCTCGAGAT
>DASYPH010000147.1:0-6066 GCA_036006925.1 Gaiellaceae bacterium | reverse complement strand
CATCGGGATGGCGGTGCCGATCGTGCTCTACGGTTGGTTGAACAGTGGGCACAGTGCGCTCGAGCTGCCGATGGCAGCTACATCGTGGCTCTTCGGGCTCGGCCACTTCACCCAGAACGGCTACCAGTGGGGCTCGATCGTGGTTGGCCTGCTGTTGCTGGCCGGCTACGGAATCGTCCACGGCGCTGTCTTCGGCGGCGTCGCCGACAGGTTCCTGAACCTGCGCACGCTGCCTGAGACGATCGGAGCGGGAATCACCTGGGGCTTCGTCAGCTGGCTGTTCTTCTGGTACACGCTGCTGCCGATCGCCCGCGACGGCGCTCCGTTCCGCACGACCGCCGTCTCGAGCCTGTTCGTCGCGCCGACATGGGTGTTCGTCGTCGGCTTCGCCGTCCTCGGCGTCGCGACGTCGCTCACCTACCGGCTCGTCCGGCGCCCCAGCTGAGACCTGTCCCCGCGGCGCGCGCAGCCGAGCTCTGGGCGCCTTGGGAGAAGGGAGGTAAGAAGACGATGCTCAAGGACGACAGGACGCTGCAAGCCGACGTGATACGCGAACTGTCGTGGGAGCCGGCGGTGACGGCCGCGCACATCGGTGTCACCGCGAACGGCGGCGCGATCACGCTGACCGGCCGGGTGCCGACCTACGGTGAGAAGCAGCACGCGGTCGAGGCCGCGGAGCGGGTGTTCGGCGTGCGCGCGGTCGCGGACGAGATCGAGATCACGTTCCCCGGCTCGCACCGTCGCGACGACGCGGCGATCGCCGAGGCGATCGCTCAAGTCCTCCGCTGGGACACTCAGGTCCCCGACACGGTCGAGGGCAGGGTCTGCCGCGGTTGGGTCACGCTCAAGGGCAGCGTCAACTGGCCCTTCGAGCGTGAGGCTGCGATGCGCACCATTCACCACATCACGGCCGTTCGCGGCATCACCAACGAGATCACGGTCAAGTCGAAGCCGAAGACCGCCGATCTGCGCAAGCGAATCGAAGACGCGTTCACACGGATGGCCGACCTGGACGCTGGCCAGATACAGATCTCGATCGCGGACGGCACCGTCTACCTCGAGGGGCAGGTGCACTCGCTCCAGGAGGCGAAGGTCGCCGAGAACGCGGCCGCGGCGGCGCCGGACGTATCCGAGATCGACAACCGTCTCTCGGTCATCCCCTGACGGAGGACCCAGAGGCTGCGTGGGGAGCCGCGGTCACGCGGCTCCCCGCGCACGGAGGCGTGATCACGGCTCCTTCATGCTGCCGCGCGACGGGCTGACGGGGCTGCGCGCCGCGGATCCCCCACGTAGATCTCGTGCGCAGCACGCCCTTCGGCAAAGCGCTCGAGCCGCAGCTCGCGGGCGGCCGGCAGCAAGCCTCGCGACCGACGCGCGCAGCGTCGGCTCAGGTGTCCGCCCGGCCGGCCAGAGGAGCTCCTTCAGCTGCCGTTCGAGGTGGTGCACGGTCGCCATCGGAACCTCCTTCCTCGGCCACGCCGAACAAATGAGATGGCCGGTTGTGCGGCCCTCTCATGACCTTCGTCGGATCGGTTTCGCAGCCGTCCCTTCGAGCGGCGAGGAGTCGAATGGCCCCGATCTACCTCCTCGGTAGAGATTCACCCTACTCGCATCCATATCGGACGCAGAAAAAGGGATGCACCAGGAACCACTTCCGTCGCATCATGACTTTCGTGCGGTCGGCAGCGATCGTGGTGTTTCACACAGACGTCTTCCACGCGATCAAATTCGAAGTCGGTATGTCGCCGTAGCGACGATCGGCGGCTTCACCGATGCTGGCTGGAAGCCGGAAGCGGACAATCCAGATGCGATGAGACAACTCGAAGATGAGCAACCGTCGCCACCCGCGTCGCGAGCCGAGATGGTTTGCACAGGAGGAGAAGCAGGAGCCGTGTCAACGGCGACTCGGTCTGGTGGGTGTCGGGTGTTTGATCGGGTTGTCTGTGCGCTCGATGCCTCTCCGCTGTGGCTCGAGGCGGTTCGGCAGGCCTGCCTCCTCGGTTCCGGCGTCGGGCAGATCGAGCTGGTGGGGGTCATCCAGACGGTTGCCGACGAGTACTCGGCGTACGGGGCACCGGCCGTGGTCTCGGAGGGGGAGCATTCGTTGGCGAGGAGGTTGGCGGACGCCCAGGTCGTGTGTTCGCGGGCATCGATCGAGCTGCTGCAGGGGCCGAAGCTCGCTCGATTGCTCGTCCTGCTCGAGGAGAGTGACGCGACGCTTGTCGCCGTCGGCGCCGCGAGTCGTCACCGAGGGATCGGGATCGTGCGCGGCGAGCTGGCGCCCGAGCAGGCCGTCGTCGGCTTCTGCGGTGGCCCGTTCACCGTGGCCGGGTATCTCGTCGAGGGAAAGCCGTCGCGTGAGTTTGCGATCGTGAAGACGCTGATGTACCGCGAGCCGCACGTGTGGCGCGCGCTGCTCGACAAGCTCGCCGACTGCTTCGCCGGGTATGTCTCGGCGCAGGTGCGGGCAGGCGCCGACGTCGTGCAGCTGTTCGACTCCTGGGTCGGTGCGCTTTCGCAACGCGACTACGAGGAGTTCGTCGGTCCCTGGTCGGCGCGGATCCTCGCTGCGGTCGACGTGCCGACGATCCATTTCGGCACGGGGACGGCGACGCTGCTGCCGGCGATGGCGCGTGCCGGTGGCGACGTGATCGGCCTCGACTGGCGGATCCCGCTCGACGAGGGGTGGCAGCTCGTTCCCGACCGTGCCGTGCAGGGAAACCTCGATCCGGCCGTGCTGCTCGGCCCGTGGAGCCGGGTCGAGGCCGGCGCGCGCGATGTCCTGGCGCGCGCAGGCGGGCGCCCCGGCCACATCTTCAACCTCGGGCACGGCGTGTTGCCCCGAACGGAACCCGAACAGATTTCGCGGCTCGCACAGCTGGTGCAGGCGCTACCGTCACCCGTGTGACGGCCGGACGGATCGTCGTCGACCGGGTCTCGCGGACGTTCCGCGTCTACCCGAAGGCGCAGCGGACACTCAAAGACGTGTTCGTCGCGCGCGGTCGCCTGGGCGCGCGTGAAGTGGAGGCGCTGCGCGATGTCTCGCTGACGATCGAGCCGGGCGAGGCGCTCGGGCTGGTCGGGCGAAACGGCTCGGGGAAGTCGACGCTACTGCGGATCGTCTCCGGGATCATCAAGCCGACCTCCGGTCGGGTCGAGGCGGGCGGGCGGATCGCGTCGCTGCTGGAGCTCGGAGCGGGGTTCCACCCCGACTTCAGCGGCCGCGAGAACGTCTACCTGAACGGATCGATCCATGGCCTGTCGCGCGCGACGGTGCGCGAGGCGATGGACGAGATCGTCGCGTTCGCCGAGCTCGAGAAGTTCATCGACCTGCCGGTGCGGACCTACTCGTCGGGGATGTACATGCGACTCGGCTTCTCGGTGGCCGCGCACATCCAGTCCGACGTCCTCTTGCTCGACGAGGTCTTCGCGGTCGGCGACGAGCAGTTCCAGCGGAAGTGCTTCGGCAAGATCGCCGAGTTCAAGAATCGCGGCGGCACGATCGTGTTCGTCTCCCACGACGCCCAGGCCGTCGAGCGCCTGTGCGAGCGGGCGGTGCTCCTGCGGCAGGGAGAAGTCGCTTTCGACGGGCCGACACAGGAGTCGATCGCCGCCTACCGCCGGCTGCTCGCCGCCGACGCGAACCCGGAGGAGCTCGACGCGGGCCTGCGCGAGTGGGGCAGCGGCGAGGCCCGCATCGTCTCGGCGCAGCTGCTGGACGCGACGGGGCAGGAGCGCTCGCAGTTCGCCGCCGGCGAACCGGTGACCGTTCGCTGCGTTGTCTCCGCGCGAGCGGGTGTCGCGGCGCCGCTCGTCACGCTCGAGCTTCGCGACGATGGCGGGCTTGTGCTCGGACGTACCACGCAGGCCACGTCGGAGCTCGGCTGGGACTCGCACGCAGCCGAGCGCGAGCTTCGCTTCCAGATCGGCCGTCTACCGCTCGCGGACGGCCGCTTTCACCTGCGTGTGGCGCTCATCGACCCGGAGACCGGCCGGCCGCTGCACGCGCTCGACGACGCGTTGCGGCTGTTCGTCTTTCCTCACGGCTCAGGCGCGGGCGCGCTTCTCTTCGAAGGGGACTGGTCGATGGAGGAGACGGGACCGGGCGCGCCAATTGGGCGGTCGTGAGCACTCGCGCCTGTCCGGACTGGCCCCAGCTGATGGAGATCTCGGACCTCCAGTTCCGCCACTACACGCTGCGCGAGGTGCAACTGCCGACGGATGCGTTCGTACGGCTCGAAGGCTTCGATCTCGACACCGTCGCGATCTGCTGCGACCTCGACGCGCATGTCTACAACCCGACCCACACCGATCCGCGGGTGGTCGCGGCGCTCGCAGGCACCTACTGGAGCGACGTCAACGAGGCGGCCCACCAGACCGACTAGCGGCCGTCTACTCGGCCGCCGGTACTCTCTTCCGGGCAGTGGCTACCGTCGTCGTTCCTTTCCGCGGCAGCGATCCGAAGCGGCGGCTCGAGCCCATCTCGGACGGCGATCGCGTGCGCATCGCCGAGGCGATGCTCGAAGACGTTCTCGACGCGGCCCGCGCGGTGGGTCGGGTGTTCGTGGTCGCGCTCGACGAGCAGGCGCTTCCGGAGGACGTCGACCGGGTCGCCGATCCTCGCCACGGTCAGGGCGCCGCCGTTCGCGCAGCGCTCGACGCGGCGGTTTCGGCGGGATCGCCGGCGCCGTACCTCGTCGTCAACGCCGACCTGCCGTGCGCGACGGCGCGTGACCTGCTCGCGCTCGCGGGAGCGATCCCTGAAGACGGGCTCGCGCTCGCGCCGGCGGCCGACGGGACGACGAATGCCCTCGGGTTCGCCGACGAGAACCTCTTCAGCCCGCTCTACGGCCCCGGCAGCGCAGAGCGCTACGCCGCGCTCGGCCCGTCGCGGCTCGTCGAGGCGCCCAACCTGATCGACGACGTCGACACGATCGACGATCTCCACCGTCTCGCCTCCCGGCTCGGCGCGCACACCGCGTGCGTCCTCGCCGCGCTGCGTGGCGAGGCCGCTGCGTGAAGGTCGCCGTTCTCTCGGGCGGCGTCGGCGGCGCTCGCTTCCTGCGCGGGCTCGTCGGGGTGGTCGACCCGGGCGACGTCTCGATCATCGGCAACGTCGCCGACGACATCGAGGTGCTCGGGCTCCGCGTCTCACCCGACCTGGACAGCATCCTCTACACGCTCACCGGCCGTTCCGACGAGGAGCGAGGCTGGGGCCGCGCCGACGAGAGTTGGCGGGCGCTCGAGACGGTCGCCGAGCTGGCCGGCGAGTCGTGGTTCCGCCTCGGCGATCGCGATCTCGGGCTGCATCTCGTGCGGACGCAGCTGCTGCGCGAAGGGGCGACTCTGTCCGAGGCGACCGAGCAGATCGCGCACGCGTTCGGCTTGCTGCCGGCGTTGCTACCCGCGACGAACGACCCGGTGCGGACGTTTCTCGAGACGCCTGCCGGCACGTTTGCGTTCCAGACGTGGTTCGTGGCGCGTGGTCACCGCGACGAAGTCGACGCCGTTCACTATGCGGGCTCGCCCGAGGCCGTCGCCGCACCGGGCGTGCTGGACGCCCTGCAGAGCGCCGACCTGATCGTGATCGCGCCGAGTAACCCGTACGTCTCGATCGGCCCGATCCTGGCGGTCGAGCAGATCCGGGAAGCGCTGGTCGGCCGACGTGTCCCCTGCGTCGCCGTCAGCCCGCTCGTCGGCGGCCGGGCGGTCAAAGGACCCGCCGACCGGATGCTGCGGCGGCTGGCCGGCGGCACCACGCCGACCCACGTCGCCTCCTGTTACGACGGCCTGATCGACGTGCTGGTCGTCGACGAGCTCGACGCGCCCGGCGAGCCGGTTCGCGGCGTCGGGCGCACGGTCGTCACCCAGACGCTGATGACCGACCTGCCCGCCGCCCGGCGGCTCGCCGCCGCGACGGTGCACGCCTCCGAGGCGCTCGCGTGAGGGTCGCCGTCCTCGGCGGCACCGGCAGCTTCGGGCGCGCGCTGGCCGTCCGGCTCGCCGCGGCGGGTCAAGACGAGATCGTGATCGGCTCGCGGGACGCCACACGTGCGCGCGAGGCCG
>DASYPH010000146.1:0-1751 GCA_036006925.1 Gaiellaceae bacterium | reverse complement strand
GCCGAAGAACGAGGCCGACTTTGCGGCCGTGCACCTGCAGCTATCCACAGCCGCGAGGAGGTGGCTAGCTGCAGCGCTCACGACGACCCGCCCGAACGACCCGTGGATCAAACGCCTCGGCGAAACCTGATCTCGCGGGAGTCGATCTCAGGTCGCCGGGTCAAGGCGTACCCACGCGACCCACCGTCCCGATGGCACCTGTAATTGCGACGGCACCCCGCCAGGATCAAGGGACGCAACAATGGCGGTCCACGAGATGCCGGACCCGAGAACGGACGGCGTGTCTACAGTCTTCGCCCCGCGCCGCTGGCCGAGGTCGATGAGTGGCTGAGCCGGTACCGGGCGCTGTGGGAGCAGCGGCTGGATGCCCTGCACACCGAGGTGGCTCGGGGAAAACGCGAACGAAGGAGCACCGCATGACGAGTAATGCACCCCCCATCCTGGGCAGCTTGCGATCGGCGAATGGCAAGGGCGTTGTACGCATTGAGGACCGATACGACACCGGTATCGACGACCTGTGGGCAGCAATCACCGATCCGGATCGCCTGGCGCGCTGGCACGGCCAGGTGGAAGGCGACCTTCGCCCCGGCGGAACGTTCCGGTTGTACATCGAAGCCAGTGACATCGACAGCACCGGACGCGTGGAAGCGTGCGAGCCGCCGCGGCGGCTGCTGGTGACGACCAGGGAAACGGACGAGTCCTATCGCAAGGGTCAGGGTGTCCCGCCTTTCGACGAGAGCCTCGAGGCCACACTGACCGCCGACGGCGATCACACCATCCTGGTCATCGAGGTCCGGGGCATGCCCCTGGACAAGATCGCCTTCTACGGCGCCGGGTGGCAGATCCACGCCGAAAGCCTCGCCGCCTACATCGCCGGGCGTGAGCAGGGCGACGGCGAGGCGCGTTGGGACGAGCTCGTCCCTGCCTACCAAGCTCTGGCGGCCGACGTCAGCTAGTACTCCCGCAGACTGCGCGTCCAATATCCAGGGGACTTCGTCCGGTTGGGGTGATGTCGCTGGATCGGCGGGACGCCAGGATCGGCGCCAGGCTCGCGGGGGCGCGGCAAGTCAACGTCCAACGTATTCACGTACTCGGAGGCTTCTAGATGTCGAACTCAGCGACTCGCGCGAACGCACTCGATCACGTGATCGTGGTGCTGTTCGAGAACCGGTCCTTGGACAACATGCTCGGGCGCCTATACGGCCCCGAGGACGGCAAGACCTTCGAGGGTGTGATCGACAAGGACTTGAGCAATCCCATCCCGGACTGGGCGGAGCACGGCGCCGATCGCAAGGTGGTGCCCTACACGGTCGCGACCGATATGGACGCTCCGAACCCGGACTCGGGGGAGGAGTGGTACCACACCAACACGCAGCTGTACGGCACGATCAACGACCACAACCGGTTCAAGATCGGCGAGGGCGTGACCGAGCCGTGGAACGCGCCACCACCGGGTGCGAAGCCGGACATGAGCGGGTTCGTGGCCGACTACATCAGCACGTTCACGGGCGAGATGGGCCGCCAGCCGACCTACGACGAGTACGCCCACATCATGACTGGGTACACGCCGGAGCAGGTGCCCGTGCTCGCCGGAATCGCTCGTGATTTCGGGGTATTTGATCACTGGTTCTGCGAGGTGCCCTCGCAGACGTTCATGAACCGGTCGTTCTGGACCGCCGCAACGTCGTCGGGCCTCGCCGTGAACTCCCCGGTCCACAAGTGGCGGAAGCAGAACGATGCCGAGACGATCT
>DASYPH010000145.1:0-5168 GCA_036006925.1 Gaiellaceae bacterium | reverse complement strand
GGCAGCGCCCCGGACGCCGAGGTTGCGGTAGCGTCCGTGCTGATGGAGCCTTCCTACGACGTTCTCGTCGTCGGCGCCGGGTGCGCCGGCATGCGCGCTGCCATCGAGGCGCATGACCGCGGTGCTCGGGTCGCCGTGATCTCGAAGCTCCACCCGACGCGCAGCCATTCAGGGGCGGCCGAGGGCGGCATCAATGCCGCGCTCGGAAACGCAGCTGACGACTCGCCGGAGAGTCACACGTTCGACACCGTCAAGGGTTCGGACTACATCGGCGATCAGGATGCGATCGAGATCTTCTGCCGTGAAGCGCCCGGCGACATCTACCAGCTCGAAAACTGGGGCGCCTTCTTCTCCCGCCGCGACGACGGGAAGCTGGCCCAGCGACCGTTCGGCGCTGCCGGCTCGCCGCGGACCGTCTACGCAGCGGACATCACCGGCCACGTCCTGATCCAGGTGCTCTACGAGCAGCTGGTCAAGCGTGAGATAACGGTCTACGAGGAGTATTTCGCCTGGAAGCTGGTCGAGAACGAGGGCCGCTGCCAGGGCGTGATCTGCTGGGATCTCCTGAACGGAGGCCTCAAGACGGTCGGCGGCAAGACGGTCGTGCTCGCGACCGGCGGCCAGGGCCGCATCTACCGCACGACCACGAATGCCTACGCCTGCACCGGGGACGGGGCGGCGATGGCGCTTCGTCTCGGCCTGCCGCTCAAGGACATGGAGTTCATGCAGTTCCACCCGACGACCCTGTACCCGACCGGAATCCTCCTCACCGAGGGCTGCCGCGGTGAAGGGGCGTACCTGATCAACAGCGAGGGCGAGCGCTTCATGAAGCGGTACGCCCCGAACGCGATGGAGCTGGCGTCGCGCGACGTCGTCTCCCGCTCCGAGCAGACGGAGATTGACGCCGGCCGCGGCATCAACGGCTCGGTGATGCTCGACATGCGCCACCTCGGCGCGGAGAAGATCATCGAGCGCCTGCCGGGCTCGCGGGAGCTCTCGATGACGTTCGCCGGGGTCGACCCGATCTACGACCCGGTGCCCGTCCGTCCGGGCGCGCACTACCACATGGGTGGCGTCGAGACCGACAATGACGGCGCGACCGAGCTGACCGGGCTCTACGCCGCCGGCGAGGTGGCCTGTGTCTCCGTGCACGGCGCGAACCGTCTCGGCGGCAACTCGCTGATGGAGACGATCACGTTCGGCCGCCGCTCGGGCCGCGCGGCCGCCGAATGGGCGCTCTCACACACCACGATCGACGTTCCGCGTAGCGCGCAGGAGGACGCCGAGCGCGAGCTCCGCGACCTGCTCGACGTCGACTCGGGCGAGCGGCCGTGGCAGATTCGCAACGACCTCGGCACGTCGATGCTCGAGAACTTCGGCGTCTTCCGCCGAGAGGACCAGATGGTCGCGCAGGAGGAGATCCTCGTCGAGTTGCGTGAGCGCTACGAGCGCGGCGTGCTGATCGAGGACAAGGGCGAGGTCTTCAACAGCGACCTCACGCAGGCGATCGAGCTCGGCAACATGCTCGATCTCGCCGCCTGCATGATCCAGGCGGGAATCGCCCGCAAAGAGAGCCGCGGCGCACACGCACGGCCGTACGACTACCCGACGCGCGACGACGAGAACTTCATGAAGCACTCCATCTCGCACTGGGTCGACGGCGGCCCAGAGCTCTCGTGGAGGGACGTTCGCGTCACCAAGTACGAGCCGATGGAGCGGACGTACTAGAGGGAGAGTGCGGCGAGGTGAGCTTCCACCTCGTTTGGTGAGACCCGGATCAGCCCAGCTTCGTAGGCCACGGCGACCGCCTGTGCCCGAGTGTGGACGTCCAGCTTCGTCAGGATTCGCTGCACGTGGCTCGAGACGGTCTTCGGCGAGATGACGAGCCGTCTCGCGACCTCGTTCGGCGGCAGGCCCTCGGCGATCAGTTGCAGTACCTGAACCTCACGGTCGCTGAGATGGCTCGAGGAGGGCTTCGACCAGGCCCGCGCGCGCTCGAGCAGCCGGCGCAGCCGGGCCAGCAGCTCATCCGGGTCGACCGGCTTGACGAGGTAATCGTCCCCGCCGACCAGCATCCCCGCGGCCCGGTCGATCGGATCGGTGCGCGAGCCGGAGACGAACAGGACCGGCAGATCCGGGCCGTAGATGTCACGCAGTTCGCGACAGAGGCCGTAGCCGCTCACGCCGGGCAATGCGACATCGAGGATCGCGGCATCGGGCCGGTGAGACCGCGCCGCGATGATCGCCTCGTTCGCGTCGCCGGCTTCGATCGCGTCCATGCTCCCACTCGCAAGGAGCGACGACATGCAGGCGCGGAACTTCGCGTCGTCGTCGACCACCAGAACCGTCATCCGTCGTGCCGCCATTGCAACTGCTCCCCTCGCCGCAGTCGAGGTGACTCACTCCCCGTGCGAGTCATAACGGTTGCCAGACCGGATTACAAGGGGTCCCTGGGTCAATCGCACCAAGGGCGACTAGGTGTTTGGCGTAGGCAGAAGTGGGGGTGATCGGCGGATATCGCTCGGCCGCGGACGAACTTAAGTTCGTCGAGTACCGGTTGGGAGTTCTGCGGCCGGACCATAAACGTTCTGGGGAAGGGAGACTCTCAGATGACGGAAAGGATTTTGGGCCCGCAGGGAAGTCCGCGGAGGCGGCGCTTCTTGTGGGTGCCGATGCTGTTGGTTGCCTGTGCGGCGCTCTTTGTCATCGGAGGAGCACAGGCCGTCCATGAGGACGGCGTGTTCCAGCTCGACGGGAACGCCAAGGTGGCCGACGGCTCGACACCCGCCGAGCCGGCAGCGACGGAAGACGCCGACAACATCTGCGCGGCGTTCGCGGTCGTCGATGCCACCAACGCGGCCGGGTTAAAGTGCAACGTGGCGAGCGCGACTGCGCTGGCGGCCCTGCCGAGCAAGACCTCCTCGTCGCGGGCCTCGTGGGTCACCGACGGTTCCGGCCCCTTCGCTTCGTCGGCGAACGACGACCAATATACGGGCGGCTCCGGTGACACGCAGGACGTCTCGAGCTGGAAGTTCAAGACGGCAGCGTCGTCAAACGACAAGTCCGACATCGAGAACGCGTTCTTCGCCGAGTACACGAAGTCGATCAGCGGCGTGTCGCACAAACTCGCCTATTTCGGCGGCGATCGCTCGAGCAACAACGGCGACGAGAACACAGCCTTCTGGCTCTTCCAGCAGAAGGTCAGCGAAAACGGCGATAACGCTGATGGCACATGTAGTAAGTCGGCGGGTTGTGGGTTCAACGGCGTACACACGCCTGGGGTTCCCGGCGGCGACAACTGCTACGAGATCAGGCCGGGCACGGGCGTGAACATCGGGGCCAGCAAGCCCGCCGACGTCACGTGCAGCGAATCGGCGACCGAGACCGACCAGAAGGGTGACGTCCTGATCGTCAGTGCCTTCACGACCGGCGGTACGCAGCCGAACATCCAGGCGTACGTGTGGATGGGCTTCAACACGGCCGGGACGAAGGGCGCGATCAACCCGAAGTCGGGGTTGTGCGTCACCACCGATTGCAACATCCTCAAGATCTTCGACTCCTCGTCGCCGGGATGCGACCCGATCGCCACGGGTGACATCGCTTGCGCGATCACCAACCAGCCGATTGCAGCCGGCACGGTTGGTAACCCGATCCCGACGAGCTCGCCGTGGGTCTTCAAGGACGTCGCCCTGGCACAGAGTGGCGGCTTCGCGGCGGGCGACTACTTTGAGGCCGGTCTCGACCTCACGTTGCTCGGCCTGGGCGGTGAGTGCACGTCGACCTTCACGATGAACACTCGTTCGTCGCAGTCGGTCAACGCGTCACTGCAGGATCTTGCGGTCGGCCAGGTCGGTAGCTGCACGTCCGGAACGGGCACGACGCCGCAGGGTTCAACTGACGGCGGCACGACGTTTGCGCCCGTCGACGAGTCGACGAACGCCATGACCATCCCGACGCAGGCCAGCGGTGCTTCGCCACTCAAGGTGAGAGACCGCGCAGACATCACGGTTCAGGGTGGAGCTCAGACGTTCGGCGGAACCGTCTCCTTCTACCTCTGCGGTCCGTCCGCGACTGCCACGAGCAACTGCAACGATCCAACGCCGTTCAGCGACACGACTGACGATCCGGGTGTCCAGATCGGTTCGGCGGTCAGCGTCACCGGCTCCGGGGGCGCGGCCACCGTGTTCTCTACTCCGGCGGCCACGCTGACGTCTGTCGGGTACTACTGCTGGCGGGCCGTCTACTCGGGTGACTCGGCCAAGAACGTTCCTGGGTCGAGCGATCCGAAAGATGCAACCAGCAGAAGCGAGTGTTTCCGGGTCAAGCCCGTGGAGGCGACACTTTCCACGAACGCGACCTGTACGCCGACGACGGGGGGCAAGTGCATCCTCACGGCGACGCTTAGCGATACGGCCACGCTCGGCAATACAGCCTACGCTCCTGGCACGAACGGCGTTGGCCCTGGCGGAACGATCAACGCCACGGACACGACCAACAAGGCTGGCGGTTCGATCACCTGGCATGCGTACGGGCCAGGAAACTGCACGACGGACAACTTGCCGGATCCGACCACGAGAGCCGTGAGCGGTGACGGCACGTATCCGACGGCCAGCCAGACCGCGGTCAGCTTCGTGCCGACAGCGATCGGTAGCTATGTGTTCGTCGCGACGTACAGCGGCAATACGCCGAACACGTCCGCTCCGTCGGCACCAGCGACGTGCGCCAGTCCGGGTGACAACGAGACGATCACGGTGATCGGCACCGCGTCTCTCTCGACGGCCCAGGACTACCTGCCGAACGACACGGCAACGCTCACGGGTGACACGAACCTGACGGGCTCAATCGTGTTCACGCTGTACCACGACAACAACTGCAACACGGGAACCGACGGCAAGTTCGGCACAGGCAGTGACCCTGTCAAGTACACGGAGACGACTACGGTCACCAACTCTGCCTCGGGCTCCACGTTCCCGACGCACAACGGCCAGAGCGGCTTCTCGACGTTCAAGATCAAGCAAGCAGACGCCGGGGATTACTCGTGGCTGGTCACGTACACCGACAGCTCCCTCACCAGTCCCGCACCGGCGTGCGAAACGTCGAGCGTGACGATCCCAGTAGGGAACTGATCGTCGAAACAAGCGACTAGGTGTGACGCGGAGAGGCCCCCG
>DASYPH010000144.1:0-14340 GCA_036006925.1 Gaiellaceae bacterium | reverse complement strand
CCTGATCGTCGAAACGCAGATAGCTCATCCGCGCACCCTGGCCGTTGTCAGGGCTGACCGAGATGGACAGGCCGGTCTGCTGTGTGCTCTGAGTCGTGCCGATCGAGAAGCTCGCAGCGAAGTGCTGCGTAGCAGTTCCCTGCGCAGCTCCGGTCGTGAGCAACGGCGCGAAGGTCTGGTCGCCGAAGCTACCACTTGTCTGCGCGTTCGAGATCTGCAACGCCTGGTCGCCGTAAGCGCCATATGCGGAGCCAGCCGGGAAGTTCACGACGGTCGCAACGTTCGCGTCGTACAGGCCGGTGTTCAACCAGTTCTGCTGGCCGTTGATGTTGCCCACCTGGTACGGCGACGAGAAGTTGATTGGGCCGCTTGTGTCGGCTGCGGCGAAGCTCGCCAAGCCTAGTGATGCCACAACGAGCGCGGCAACGAACATCAGACGCTTTTTCATGCGTCTACTTCCTCTCCCATTGACGTGCGATGGCGACACCCGCAAACGGGCCCGCCTGATGCACTCAGGCCGCAGGCAAAAACTTGAAGAGCGGAGCAAGTCGAACACTCGACAGCTTCCACGCCAGGTCTACGTGCACATCAACCATAGCGGGCATTTCCGCCTGCTCGTCAGTAGTACGCCACGAAGATGCGCTGCGGGAGTGAGGGCACCAAATGGGCTGCGTAGACCAACAAGTGAGCGCTCTGCATGTCGTACGGAACTCGATATGCAACCGCGTGTCGGACTACTCGATGACCGCGACGAACGCCTCGGCTGCGGCGACGAACGTCCGCGGCGACGGTTTGGGCGAAAGCGTAGAGATCTGGGCCACGTTTGTCCCGGCGTCGCAGTCACGGCGTCAGGGCGTGTTCGAGTGCCGCGCGGTCCGCGGGCTCGCCGTGCGTCGGCAGCACGATCTCCACGGGCTTGTCGAGCAGCGGCCTCAGCCCAGTGGCGACCTGCTCGACCGTGACGCCTTCCGGCAGCCAGCTCGCGGGGATCTCGAGCCCGTTGCGCAGGTTGATCAGCGTGTCGCCGGCGATCACCGCGCGAATTCGCTCGCACCAGAGCACGAGGTCGAGCTGGCCTTCACGGCCCGGATAGGCCTTCAGCCCGAACAGCGAGTCGCCGATCGCATAGCGCGTCGCCGGGACAAGCTGATCCTCGGGGCGATCAGGGGCCGGGGCCCAGACGGGAAAGCCGAGCGCTGCGGCGTCGCGTTCGTGCCACGTGGAGGTGAGTACCGTGACCACCTCGCGCGATCCGAACAGGGCGCGCACGTCGTCCGGTACGGCGATCGGGTCGATGAGGATCAGACGCACGCCGTCGTCGATTGCGTACGCCGACACTGGCCCTTCCCACTCGGGATGGGTCGCGGTCCAGTGGTACACGCCCTCAGGAAGCAATGGTCTTATGTTAGGCACGTGAGGCTGGATCTTGCCGCGTCGATGAGTTCTCGGTGGTTTGTCAGTCTCTAGGGTCGGTACACAAGTATGAACGTCCCCGCCTCGATCACCATCACGCCAGTCCGCGTTGCCGACCTGCTTGCCGAGGGTGAGCGGATACCGGTCTCCGTGCACGTCATCGACCATCCCGAAGCGCGCGTGCTGGTCGACACCGGCATCACGGAGCTGCACCCGGCTGTCGCCGATCTCGATCCCCGCCTCCGTCCACTGAGCAAGCAGGACTTCGACCTCGCGGGCATCGACATTGTCGTCAACACACACCTGCATTTCGACCACTGCGGCGGCAACCACCTCTTCGCCGGCAGGCCGATCTACGTCCAGCGTCGGGAGCTCGACGACGCGCGCAGCGAGGACAACTACACCATTCGCGAGTGGGTCGAGGCGCCCGACGTGCGGTACGTGCCAGTCGACGGCGAGTTCGAGCTGCTTCCCGGGCTCCGGCTCGTCCCGGCGCCGGGCCACACACGCGGCATGCAGGTGGTCGTCGTCGAGACCGGCGGGCGTCCGGTCGTCGTCGGCGGCGACGTGGCCGTTTGGTTCGGCGAGCTCGACGAGCCGCACACCGAAGGCCAGCTGAAGGTGCGCGCCCTCGACCCCGAGCTGGTCTGGCTCGCGCACGAGCACGAGCCGTGGCGACCCCGCAGCGTCTAAGGCTGGACAGCTCCTCAACCCTCCTTCGCGCCTTCGAACTCCAAGCGCATGCGGCACCAGCCCCAGTCGTTCGTCCGATCCATGGCGTCCAACCCGACCCACGCCGACCAGTCCTCCGGTCGAATCTCAGAGCGGCGAATCACAGCGTTGCCGAAATTGCAAAAACGGTGCATGGCATCGGGGGCGGTCTACGACGTGAACTCCATCGACGTGATGCTAAGGGCGCCCGCTTGCGCCAGCGTTTCGCGAGTGACCCCGAGCGGCGTAGCCGTCTCCCCCTAGATGTCCCAGGCTTCGAGACGCGTACGGATCGCCTGGACTGCGGCGTCCCAGAGCTGGCTTTCGTCTTCGGCTGACCGCTGATACAGACCGCCGAACGAGCCGTCGCCGAGGGCTTCCCTCCACGCTTTCGGATTGCCGTCCTCGGGCCACACGACCGGCGGCTTGCGCTGTGCGGGCATCATGACTCCCGGAAGCCGTGTCCACGGGAAGTTCTCCGACCATGACGCGTGGTCGTATTCAGGATCGATCGCGGCCGCAATCTCGTCCGGGCGTCCTTCCCAAAGCTCATGCCAGACAACCGCCGTGCCCGGCTGGCGTTGTGTCCACGCTCTTCCCGGCTGGGTGTTTCCGCCATGACCGTTCACAACGAGGATCCGCGCGAACCCCTGGCCGGCCAGCGACTCGACGACGTCCGAGAGGAGTGCGCACAGCGTGGACTCCCGGAGCGTGGGACTGCCTGGGTACGCGGTGAAGCCGTTCACCCCGTATGGCAGCACCGGCAGCACCGGGACCCCCAGCGGCTCGGCAGCCTCGACTGACGCACGTTCGGCAAGGATGTTGTCGGTCTCGAGAGAGAGGTACGCATGCTGCTCGGTCGAGCCGACGGGGAGCACGATCCGGTCGTCTCCACGCAGGTAGGCCTCGAGCTGCACCCAGTTCAGGTCGCGGACTCTCACCGTGCCGCGAACGCTAGCGCCGAGCCAGGATCCGCATAATCCGCGCCGCGGCTCTCGCCTGCGCCAGCGTTCCGGAAGGAAGCCCGACGATCAGCTGTGGTCTAGCCGTTGTCGTCGCAGGCGACGTTCACATAGCCTGAACGAAACGGCGATGCCTTACCAGAACTCGCGTCGTAGGCGTGCCGCCAGACACAGCCGGTGTCGTTGGTCAGGAGATGGACCGAGACGGATGTCTCCGGCGACGTGGTGCGAACGCGGTGGATGTCGTCCGTCGGTGGAATCAGCGCGTAGAAGTCGCCCGGCTGTAGAGAGCGGCGCTCGACGAGCCGCAGCTCGCGCTCGCCTCGCGCGTAGATCTCCTCGTCCTGCGTTCCCCGGTAAAGACCGACGAGCCCCCAGGCGAGATGGTCGTGCACAGGTGTCTGCGCATCGGGCGGGATGACCAGCGAGAAGAGCGAGAGCGAGCCGTCGTCGTCCCGGCAGAGCAACCATTGCCCGATCCCGTCGCCCATCCCGCTATCGATCGCCGGCTCCTGGTACTCGGCAGGGAGCCAGCTCGAGTCGTCCAGCAAACGGGCGAACCGCGGCTCGATCGCCGCGCACGCCTCCTCGGCCGAGTCTGCGGCTGCGATCGCCGCCCGCACGTCCTTGACGAACGTCCGGACCG
This sequence comes from Gaiellaceae bacterium, assembly GCA_036006925.1. Lineage (GTDB taxonomy): Bacteria > Actinomycetota > Thermoleophilia > Gaiellales > Gaiellaceae > PALSA-600. The sequence continues at coordinate 10,608 of DASYPH010000144.1, read as the reverse complement.
TCGGAGTATCGAGGACGAATTCGAGGGCCATCGGGAGACAGGATGACGGATGCAATCGCGGAACAGGGGTTCGGGTGAGGGCCGGTTGATTGTCCCGCGAGCGGAATGCAGGAAAGCCTGCGTTGTCCCTGACACGATCCTCGGTCCCGTCTGCTTCTCTGTCGAGCCGTCCTAAGCTGGAGTAGGTGGCTGAACGTCGTGGCACCGAGACTCGACAGGGCAAGCGCGACGAAGGAGCGACCGCTCCGGCCCCGGTTGATCTTCAGGAATGACGCCTGAGCCCACCGTCCAGGATGAGACGGCGAACCAAAGCGACGACTCCGCGGGCGACGGCGTCCAGGGCGACCACGCCGACCAATAAGAGCGCGAGCACCACCAGGGGTGCGCCGCCCTCCCGGTCGCCGTGAGCGCGTGCGACCACCATCTCGGCAACGCCGACTAGGAGCGCAACGGTGAACAACACTCGGCCGGGCTGGGAGAGTCGAAGCCGGTGGCCGAGCCACCTCCAATAGCTTCCGAGTCTCGCCACGCGTGAAGTCTAGGTCAGAGGAATGAGCGGCACCGTAGGCCAGTTCACGAATGTCACCTGCGAGGCACCGGTCGACTGCCAGCGTTCCGAATCCACCCTGGCGAGGATGAGGCGTCAGGACCGCGCGAATCCTGAAGGGCGCTGAGGAACGCTTCAGACCGCCGGGTGGAGTATCTCGGCGTGCTGGTTCTCCGGTGGGTAGCCGTATGCACAGACGAGCAAGTCCTCGTCGCCGTGGTTGACCGTCTGGAGTGCCGTGCCTGGATCGACGTGGATCAAACCGCCAGGCGGCACGTCGTGGCGCTCGGGTGGCTCGCCAAGGTACATCGAGAGCGTTCCGGCGAGGACGATGAACGTCTCCTCTTGGAACTCGTGTCGGTGACGGCGTCCTGCAGCGCCGGGCTCAAAGCGCCAGATGTTCACGCGCGTGTGCTGAACCCCCGCGAGGTCACTGATCTCGGCAACGTGCCGAGCCGCCTCGCCGGGCTCGTGCGGTCGGGTGACCCAGTCGAGCGCTTCTGGGTGAACGACGTAAAAGCCCACCGCGCCAGCCTAGTACCGAACTGCGAGCGAACTGAATCTCTCGCGTGCGGGAGCGTGCTACGTCAGGAGCCCTCCCCCTGGCGAGCGCGATCGTGGCGTCGGGTCCAGCGTGGCACAGCGACGGTCCGGGCTGGCGCGTCGGGCTATTTGCCGAGCATCACCTCGGTCGCCTTGATCAGGACGGTGACGTCGTCGCCGGGCGCAAGCTCGAGCTCCTCGGTGCTTCCTCGCGTGATCGCTGCGACGATCACCTGCCCGCCGACGTCGACGGTGATCTCGGACATGATCGTGCCGAGCTTGACGTCCTTCACCTTGCCGGCGAGTTGATTCCGCGTGCTGAGCTTCATCCGATGTTCCCTTCGTCTGAGTTTCAGGTCGGTTCTCGGTAGCATCGATGCCAGATGAGCGGCCTGCCCGCATCGATCGCTGACACCGATCGCGTCGCCGATGTGATGCTTCGTGATCCGAAGACCGTGCCATGGGATGCGACGGTCGGGGAGGTTCGTGACATCCTCGCGAATCCAAGCGTTGAACTGCTCCTGCTTGCCGACGGAAGCACCCTCCGTGGCGCGATTGCCGAGATCCCCGACGACGCCAAGCCCGACTCGCCGGCCCGTGAGTTCGCCGAGCCGAATCCCGAGACGATCTCACCGACGGAATCGGCCGCGGTGGCTTTCGAGGTGACCGCGCGTAACCCGACCCGCCGCGTCGTCGTCGTCGACGACGATGGGAAGCTGGTCGGGCTGGTCTGCGTCGATCGGGCGCTGACCCGATTCTGTGGAATCGCCACGCGCACGCCCGGCTGATCGTCCGGGCGAACGCGGCCACGTCGCGTAGGACTGCCGGGCCCGGCGTTGAAGCAAGCGGCTGGACTCCGACCGGTCCGTTGGGCGAGAATCAGCTGCGACACGTCGGTCGGACTCCGGCATATCGTCAAGCAGAGAGGGTGAAGCGATGAAGGCACCGATGGCAGGTTGGATCGCGTTCGCGGCGGTGATGATGTTGGTCATCGGCACGCTCGACTTCTTCGAGGGGTTGATCGCGATCTTCCGCGACAACTACTACGTGCTCCACGGCAACCAGCTGATCGTGTTCGACACGACCACCTGGGGCTGGATCGTCATGCTCTGGGGCATCGCGTTGCTCCTCGTCGGGCTCGCGCTCTGGGCCGGTGCGGGGTGGGCGAGGTGGCTCACGATCGTGCTCGTCAGCCTGAATACGCTCGTCCAGCTGAGCTGGCTCGGAGCGACCGCCTATCCGCTCTGGTCGCTGGTGATCATCACGCTGAACATCATCGTGGTGTACGCCCTGTGCGTCCGGTGGGAGGGTTACCCCGAACAGGCTGTCTAGATCGACCGGACCTGATGGGGTGGGCCGCCTCGTGCGGCCTGCCCCATCGATCCATGAAATGATTCGCCTCGTGAACACATTCGTCGACGTGAGGCCGGGGCGGGCTCGCCTGATCCGCCGCACCATCCTTGCTCTCGTGGTCGCGACGACAGTCGCGCTGCTCAGCGCCTGCGGCGGGAGCAGCAACTCGAGCTCCGACCCGGGCTCGGCGAACTACGACCCGGCGAAGTCCACGCTCGCGAAAGCGGGGCTCGAGGTGTGCGGTGAGGGGCAGCAGCAACGCCCACCGGGGACGTCGGAGATCCAGGGTCTGGCCCTGACGAGGGTCTTCGCCGTGGCGAAGGACTGTCATGGAGCGACGACCAGCCCGGACAAGATCGCCGTCTTCCAGTTCACCAGCAAGGACACGATCGACGCCGGTGAGCAAGCGATCAAGAAGGCCCTGCCGAAGGCGGTCGTCGACCAGGTCTACCCGATCGTGATCGCTGCGAGCGGGCCGAACAAAGAGGCGAACCTCGCGGCCGTGCTCGCCCAGATCCCGAAGCACTAGGGGCGCAGCATCAGCTATCCGGACACCACGCTCGAGCACGACGCGACGCGCGACCAGACTCGCACGTTGTTCAGCCAGACAATGGGCCTGGTCGCGGTCACCTGCCTGCTGTTCGCGGTCGGTGCCTATCTCGGCCGGGACATGTCGCAGGGGCTCGGCCTGCTCTGGTTCATCGCCGCCTTCGGCTGCCTGCTCGGGCTGAACGTCGCGGTTCGAAAGTCCGAGCAGCTCGCGATCGGCTTGCTCTTCGCATTCGGGGTGCTGATCGGTCTCGGCACCGCTCCCACGATCGCCTACTACGCAAGCACCGACCCCCAGGCCGTGTGGCAGGCCGGCGGCGCCACAGCGCTCTTCATCGCCGCGTTCGGCGCCGCGGGCTACGCGACGCGCCGCGACCTCCAACCGCTCGCGCGGATTCTCTTCTGGGCGCTGCTCGCGCTGATCGTCTTCGGGATCGTGACGATCTTCGTGCGGATCCCGAATGGCGCGTTGATCTATTCGATCCTCGGGCTCGTGATCTTCGCGGGCTTCACGCTCGTCGACTTCCAGCGGTTGCGGCGCAGCAAGGACATCCGCGCGGCGCCTTTGCTCGCGGCGTCGATCTTCCTCGACGTGCTCAACGTCTTCCTGCTGCTGCTGAACATCTTCGGCCGACGGAACTGAGCTTGAGCGAGAACCGAGATCGCGGCGGTTCGAGTCGCGATCCGGTCACTAGAGTCGGCCCGTGGAGCGTTCGCGCCGCGTTCGGTTCAGTTTCCTGTCCGCAGGCGTCGCCGCGGGCGCGCTGCTCGTCGTCTCGGTAGCTGCGACCACGGCAGCGGCGCCACCGAGCGAGGCCGTCTACCGCAAGCTCTGCCGTTCGATCCAGGCTCAGCATGTACGCGCACTCTTCATCGGCGGCACCGCGCTCGCACCGATCCAGCTCGGGGGCTCGAGCGACTGCGCGTTCGGGCCGAAAGACGGCAACGCGCTCGTCGACGGCGTTCAGGTATTCCTCCGCATCGATGACGCTGACCGGAGGCTCTGGAAGCACGGCGGCTACCATCCGTACGGGACCTTCCGCACTCTGACGGGAGCCGGGCAGGAGGCGAAGTGGGGGTACCAGGGCGGCTCGGCTCCCTCGGTGGTCGACGCGCGCAGCGGGGCGTTCACCTGCACGCTGATCCCGGGCGAGGCCGGCATGAAGTTCGCGCTCCGCCACGGCACGCCCCTCGCGACCGCACGAACGTTTGCCGAGCACCTGCTCAGGCTGTGCGCCGACGTGTTCGCCGCCTACCACCGCGCTCCGTAGTTCGCCGCAGCTCCGGCGCTGCACGCCCCGGATGCCTCGACGGCGCTGTGGGCCTACCGTGCGAAGCGGTGTCCCACCCGTCTGCATCGTTCAGCGCAACCGTCCGTGTTCGTCTCGCGGATCGTCCTGGGACGTTCGCCGCGTTCGCCGCAGCCGTCGGGGAAGCCGGTGGCTCGCTCGGCGCCATCGACCTCGTGCGCGCCGAGCGAGGAACGAAGGTTCGCGATGTCACCGTGCTCGCCAACGACACCGAGCATCTCGAGCACGTCGTCCGGGCGGCCCGACTCTCGGACGGGGTCGAGGTCATGCAGGTATCCGACCGCACGTTCCTCCAGCACCTCGGCGGCAAGATCGATGTGGTTCCACGTGTCCAGGTGAAGACGCGAGACGACCTCTCGATGGTGTACACGCCCGGGGTCGCGCGTGTCTCGCGCGCGATCGCCGACGACCCGGAGCAGGTGTGGTCGCTGACCATGAAGCGAAACATGGTGGCGGTCGTGACCGACGGGTCCGCCGTTCTCGGCCTCGGCGACATCGGGCCGGCGGCTGCGCTGCCGGTGATGGAGGGCAAGGTGATGCTCTTCAAGGAGTTCGGAGGCGTGAACGCCTTCCCGCTGTGTCTTGCGACGAAGGACGTCGACGAGATCGTCGCCACGGTCAAGGCGATTGCTCCAGGCTTCGGCGGGATCAACCTCGAGGACATCTCGGCGCCACGCTGCTTCGAAGTCGAGCGTCGGTTGCGAGAGGAACTCGACATTCCGGTCTTCCATGACGACCAACATGGGACCGCGATCGTCGTGTTCGCCGCTCTCATCAACGCTCTCCGCGTCGTCGGCAAGGATCTCGGCGCGGTCAAGATCGTGACGACCGGCTGCGGCGCCGCCGGCACCGCGGTGACGAAGATCATGCTGAACGCGGGGGCGCGGAACATCGTCGGCTGCGACGAAGGCGGCGCCCTGTACCGAGGTCGCCCTGGGCTCACGCCGGCGAAGCGCGAGTACGCTGAGCTCACGAATCCGGACGGCGAACGCGGGTCCGCCGACGATGTGCTCGGCGGCGCCGACGTGTTCATCGGGCTCTCGGTCCCGGGCGCGATCACGCGCGCCGGCGTCGAGCGGATGGCTGCACACGCGATCGTCTTCACGCTCGCGAATCCGCGCGGCGAGATAGAGCCGGAGGAGATCGAGGACCTCGCAGCCGTGATCGCGACCGGTCGTTCCGACTACCCGAACCAGATCAACAACGTCCTGGCATTTCCCGGCGTCTTCCGAGGCGCGCTCGACGTCCGGGCGAGCGCGATCACGCCCGGAATGGAGCAGGCAGCTGCTCACGCGATCGCGTCGGCGATCCCGCCGGGTGAGCTTGCGCCGGACTACATCGTTCCAAGCGTGTTCGCGCGCTCGGTCGCCCCGGCCGTCGCACAGAGCGTGGCCGACGCCGCGATCGCTGCAGGGGTCGCGCGCGGCGAGCCCGCTCTCGCGCTGAGCTAGCTCCTAGCGGTCGTCCGGGCCGATCAACGACACGACGTTCGAGCGTGGCCCGGCCCGGCGTGCGTCGAGGCGTTCCGCGAGATCGGCGACGCGGGCCTCGAGCTCGGCGCCGTCCGACTCTGCCGCTGCGGCATAGAGAGCGGGCCAGCGCTGGGCGCGCCAGGGGCGGAGCAGGCTGTAATCGACGTTGTCGTCCATCTCACGCCATATCGGCGTCCGGCCGGCCGGGCTTGAGCGTTCAACGAGCGCATCGCATCTGTTCGACCACGCCAGCGGGATCAGGATCGATGACTGAGGTACGTTCCGCGCGGTGGATCCCAACGATTCCCAGCTCGTCGCCGCCCTGCGCGCCGGCGACGAGGCGACGTTCACCCGGCTCGTGCGCGAATGGCACCCCTCGTTGCTGCGCGTCGCGCAGATCTTCGTGCCTTCCCGTGCGGTAGCCGAGGAGGTCGTCCAGGAGACCTGGCTCCGGGTGCTCGGCGCCCTCGATCGGTTCGAGGGCCGCTCCTCGTTGAAGACCTGGGTCTTTCGCATTCTCGTCAATACCGCGAAGACGCGTGCGCAACGCGAGGGTCGGGTCCTGCCGTTCTCGGCCCTCCAGAGCCCCGGCCGTGTGCCGGAGGCTGCTGTCGACCCGGACCGGTTCCGGCCGGAGGACGACGACCGGTATCCCGGCCACTGGCTCGCGCCCCCGCGCGAGCTGCCGGAGGAACGACTGCTGGCCGCCGAGACGCGAGAGTTGATCACGGCGGCGATCGACGCCTTGCCCGCCACGCAGGCGGCGGTGATCAGGCTGCGCGACGTCGACGGGTGGTCGTCGGAGGAGGTCCGTAACGCACTCGACATCTCGGACGTCAATCAACGAGTACTGCTGCATCGCGCCCGCGCCAAGGTTCGCCAGGCCCTCGAGGACTATCTCGCCCCCGTATGACGATCGACACCGAGTCACTCAGCTGCCAGGAGCTCGTCGAGCTGGTCACCGACTACCTGGAAGGAGCGCTCGATCCAGTCGACCGTCGTCGTTTCGACCGTCACATCGAGGGCTGCGGCGGATGCACGGAGTATCTCGCGCAGCTGCAGCGCACGATCGCGCTCACCGGGACGATCACGACCGACGATCTGACGCCAGATGCCGAGCAGGCGTTGCTCGCGGCATTCGGCAGCTGGGTTGCACGCCCTCCTAACAGCGACTGATCTCGTCCGCCTCGGCGATCTGCTGAAACTGCACGCCGCCTTGCCGCTGCGTGGCGAAGGTCACGACGTTCCTCGGGTCTCCGGGAATCGCCGTTGCGCCGCGAACAACGATCGTGATGTCGGCGAACCCGCGAGCGGGAACGCAGACGTTGACGGCTTGCGTCGCGCCGGCCACTCCGACCTGCAGCCGCCAGGTGCCGGCGTTCGAGTGCAGGACGACACCGTGCTTGGTCACGGTCTGCGGGGATCCGATTGCGACGGTGACCACGCGCCCTTGTCTGCCGTGCCGGCCCGGCTTCGCGAAGACCCGGATCCGCGCAGTGCGACCGGGACGCGTCCAGCCGTCGTCGTAGAGGCCGTGCGAGACCCAGTCGGCGCGCCACGGGCGATCGGGTGCGTCGAGGTAGACACCGCGCTGTGTCGTCCGGCGCGTGCCGGCGATATGGAACCGCGACTCGTTCGTAGCCTGCAACACGAAGGCATCTGGGTCGATGCTCGCTCGACCGGTGTGCGGATCGAACCGGAGCGCCAGTTTCGGGAAGCTTCCGGGCGGCGTTCCCGAGAACTCGTTCGGCCGGCCCGCCTCGTACTCGACCGACCGATTCCAGAACTCCATGTCCCACCAGAAGCCGACGTTCGCCCAGTAGTCCCCCTGGATCACCGGATACGGAATCATCACCGCCCGCGACTCGGTGTTGATCTCTCGATCGACCCACTGGAAGACCGGGCTCTGATCGAGCGTCACCGGCAGCCCGGATGTGCCTGTCACGGCGAACAACCGCTTGAAGGCGTACGCGGTCTCGGCCGGCAACGCGAGCGCGAGCGCCACACAAATTACGGCCGCCAGGATTCGGCGAGAAGCGATGGCGGCGAGCTCGAGGTACGCCAGGATGAGAACCGCCGCAGCGAGCACGAGGAACGCTCGCGCCCCGGAGAGCCCGTGCATCGTCGATCGCAGCCAGTCGTCGAGCACGGAGGCAGGTGTGTCCGCGTTCAGCTTCTCGAACGTCGGCAACTGCGTCTGTGAGAACCCGATTGCGACGAGCACGAGCGGGCCGGCCATGGACCAGCGCGGGAGGGAAGCGGCCGTCAGCGCCGCAGCGAGCGCGACGAAGATGACCGGCGCGAGGTAGAAGAGGTAGCGCTCTCGCACCGCGTCGCCGCCGAAGCGGATGTCGAACGACGCGACTTCGAGCGTCAGAGCCACGATCGTCGTCACGGCGAGCCACGCGAACGTCTGCCGCTCCCGGCTCTCGCTTCTCAGGAGATTCGCGACGAGCCAGCCGCCGCCGATCAGGATCGGCAGCAGGCCCGTGGACAACGAGACGACAGCGAGGTGCGCCACCGCAGAACCGAGGATTCCGGCGGGCAGCGGGTTGCCTTTCGCGGTCGCGGCGTACGTGCCGAGGACGTGATGACCGGTCGCGGACAGTGCGATCGCGACGAGAGCGCCCACGAGGTAGATACCGCCGAGCACGATATGACGGCGGAGTGTCGCGCTCACCTGGCGCTCGCTCGCCGCCTGCGCGACGATCGCAACCACCAGTACGGCAGCGAGAACGTAGAACTGCGTCCGGGCGAGAACCGCGATCGCGATTCCCGCAGCGGCAAGCAGGTCGTTGCGGGCCGATGGCTTGGTGACACAGACGTGGGCCGCCAGGAGCGCCCAGACGAAGGCCGGGTAAGCGGCCACCTCGGTCAGCAAGAACGAGGCGAGCGTGATCCACACGACCGTTGCAGTCAGGAAGGCCGCCACGAGTGAGATCCAGTCGTGATGCGTCACACGCCGCGCGAGCAGGTACGCGGGAAGCGCCGCCGAGGTCATCACGAACGCGTTCAGGACGTGCGCTTCATGGAGTCCGTGCAGGACCTGGCCGTGCCTGAACGGAATGGAAAGAATCAGCGGATAGAGCTGATTCAGATTCGCGACCGTCTCGCCGTGCACGTGCGGCACGACGGTGCCGAGCCTGTCGACACTCAGCGCGAGCCGCTCGTAGAGCAGCTCGTCTGTCATCACGAACCAGTCCGCGACCCGTGCTGTAGCCGTGGCAAACGCCGCCGCTGCGCCCAGCCAGAAGACGACCACCAGCAGCATCGGCAACGTCGTCCGCCGGGGCTTCACGGCGGCCAGCGTAACGGAGCGGCGTCTTTACAGACCCCATAAGAGGCCTCGCTACAGTGCGCCGCTTCGTCCAGGAACGCTATCGAAGGGAGGATCGCCTATGCGTGTTCCGGCGCGCTTGGTGCTCGTGACATTCGCAGCCCTGCTGCTCGCCCCCGTTGGAGTCGCTGTGGCAGCAGTGCGCATGCCGGTTGGGTTTTATGACGATCCGTCGTTCCGCTGGTCGGCCGCTCGTCAGGAGAATCTCCAGGCTGCGGCTTCCGCCGGAAGCACGGTGGTCCACACGACCGCGTCCTGGCCGGGACTCGCGCCGACGCGGCCGGCCGACGCTGCCGACGGCAGCGATCCTGCGTACCAGCTCTCGGATCTCGACGATCTCGTCGCGAAGGCTGCCCTCTACCACCAGCGCGTGATGATCGACATCACCGGCACTCCGAAGTGGGCGAACGGCGGCAAGACGCCGAACCGAATGCCGACACGTCTCTCGGATCTGACGACCTTCGCCCACATGCTTGCGTCGCGGTACAACGGACTGACCGGCCACGGGACGGTCGGCCTCTACTCCGTGTGGAACGAGCCCAACCTGCAGCTCTTCCTCTCGCCGCAATACGCAGGGAAGAAGATCGTCGGACCGGCGAACTACGCCAAGCTGTACAAGGCTGCGTACGCGGGTATCAAGGCCGGAAACCCAGCTGCGCGTGTGGCGATCGGCGAGACGTCGGCCCGCGGTCGTGACAAGCCGTTGGCAACGGCGAGCGCCTCGGTGGCGCCGGCAACGTTCGCGCGGCTCGTCTCGCAGACCAAGGGGCTGCGCTTCGACGCATGGGCACACCACCCGTATCCGTCGGCGAACAGGCTGCCGCCGACGCAGAAGGTGCGGTATCCGAACGTCGCGCTCTCGACCATGCCGCAGTTCGAGAAGGATCTGAAGAAGTGGTTCCATCGCTCTGTCCCGATCTGGATCACGGAGTACGGGCACGAGACGAAGCCAGGGGATCCGCAGGGCGTGTCGCCAGCGATCCAGGCCCAGTATGCGAAACAGGCGCTGACGATCGCGAAGAACGACCCGAACGTTCAGATGTTCATCTGGTTCACGTTCCGCGACAGCCCGGGCAACCCGTGGCAGAGCGGACTGAGGGCGCCCTCGGGGGCCAACAAGCCGAGCTACAACGCCTTTTCGTCACTCGCTCGCGCGATCGACGGAACGACCGTTGCCGGCAGAGCAGGGGTTTCGCCTCGCATTCCGGTCTACGTTCCGTATCTCAACTACTACGCACAGATCGGATCGACCATCGGCGTCGCCTACAAGGTGTTCGACGGCAGTAGACAGGTGGCCGTGGGACAGGCGAACGCGCCGCTCGCCGGCGATCAGTCCGTCACCTTCACTGCGGCGTTCAAGCCGGTCAAGGGACATACCTATCGCGTGACGGCGACGCTCGGTGAGCAGAACGGCCACCTGGAGACCCGAACCGCAACGGTCACCACCGCCTGACGGATCGATCGTAGGCTCGTGCGCTCCGGCGGCGTCTGATGAAG
>DASYPH010000143.1:0-3260 GCA_036006925.1 Gaiellaceae bacterium | reverse complement strand
TGCACTGGAACGGCACCCGGTGGCTTCGCGTCATGCGTCGCCGAGACGCAGAACTGGCCGACATGACCGCGATCTCCGCCAATGACGTCTGGGCGGTCGGCAACGACAGCGAACAGAAGCTCCTCGCGTTGCATTGGAATGGGCTTCATTGGAAGGCCTACTCGATGGGTGCAGGTCCCGGCCACGACCTCCCGAGCACTCTCTACAGCGTCTCCGCAGACGCGACGAACGATGTCTGGGCAGTCGGCTCCGCGCACATCGCCGAGCTGAACGGCTACGACGCCGACCCGATCGTCCGCCACTGGAACGGCAGCAGATGGACGGCACCTGCGCCGCCGGGCGAGGAAGCCGGCCTGATAGCGGTCACCGCGACGAGCGCATCAGGCCCGTGGGTCTATGGGAACGACTCGTTCCCATTCGCCACGACCGGCGGCAACGACGGATCGTTCCTGGCAGTCGGCTCAGGGTCGGCGTGGAAGGAAACACCGATGCCACAGCGGACGATCAACGATCTCGGCGCCGACCCCAGCGGCACCTTCTGGGCCGTCGGCTGGCTGGGGAGCGGCGTCGACCCGGACGATGGCTTTCCGATCCACACGACGCCGTTGGTCGAGCGCTACACGTGCTGATCATGCGGTGGCCTTCCGCGGGAACCCGTCGCTTGAGCGTCGCGCTGGTGATCGCTTTCGCAGCGATCTACTTGATGGTCGGCCTGCCGACCGGCGATCAGGTGGCGACGGCTGCGCCCGCTAACGCCACCCTTGTCTTCGGTGCCAGCGCCGGCGTGTTTCTCGCCGACGCGGCTGGAGCTCGCGAGCTGCGTGTGTCCGCAGGCGATCTCGACCAGGTCGTGCCGTCACCGGACGGGACGGGTCTTGCGTATGTGAGCGTCGACAAGTCGAGCGATGAGCTCTGGCTGACGGATCTGCACGGCAGGAACGGCACGCTGCTGGCGAGGGTGGATTCCGACGTTCCGCCTGTGTGGTCGCCGGACTCGCAGCGGCTTGCATTTTTGTCGAACGGCCACATCTGGATCGCCACGGCCCAGAACAAAGAGGTTCGACGGCTCGGGCCGATCGCGGACGAGATCGCCGGGACCTTCGGGTGGAGCCCAAACAGCCGCGACCTCGCTTACGCAGGCCCCGCCGGGTTGGTCATGTACGACCGCCTGAGGGGCCGTTCCCGAGTCGTGGCCCGCGAGTCGAAGGTGTGGGAGTGCGCGTGGACGCCGGATGGCCGCGCGCTCATCTATTGGGGCCACGACGGGATATACACGGTTGACCTGACCGCAACACGGCCGCGGGGTCGCATGCTGATTGCGTCGGCTCGCGATTTCGCGCTTTCTCCAGACGGGCACACGCTCGCCTACGACAAGCACTTCTCGCTCTACATTGCGCCTCTCGATCGCGTTACGCGTCGACGTCTCTTGTCCGCCGAGAGTCTCGAATACGCATGGTCGCCGGACTCACGGACGCTCGCCTTCAGCCGAAAGGATCACCAACGCTCAGGCACCGCTGGGCTGTACCTCGCCGCGCGCGCCGGCGGACGGCCGCGGTCACTGGTCGCCGACCTCGGCTCGGACGGCGCGCGCTATCCGTCTTGGGCGCCGGAGGGACGCCGGCTCGCCTACCAGCGCGTCGAGCGGGGCTATCCGCGGCTGTACATCATCGGCGTCGACGGCAGCGATGACCACCAAGTCCTCGCGGGAGACCCGGAGGCAGTACCGTTTCCAGGCCCGGCGGCGTGGCTTCCGCATGGAATCGCCCTACCGGCCAGTCCGCAGACGGTGGCAGTGCAGCCCGACGCACAGGGCCAAGCCGATGATTGGGTGCGCGGCGTCTCCGTCGCACCCGACCTGCTGCTTACCACGGTCGACTATCCGTTGGACAATCTCTATGACAGTTTCAGCGCGCTGTTTTGGACGCCGTCGACCGGTCGTACCGCTGAGGTGCACGCGGAATGCGATGACGGGATCGCGGGCGTGGCGCTTGCGCTCGACCGTTACGCCTACTTGTGCGAGACCTACGACAGCGACTACGTGTACGAGCTCTATGTCGGCCAGGTCGGCCAGCCACTGCCGTCAACTCCGGTGCTGACGAACAACCCGGGGGACGCCGCTTCTGTCGCGGGTGGCGGCGATCTGCTCGTCGCGGCCTTCGGGCATGACCTCGACCGCATCGATACCGACGGTACCGTCGTTCTGCTCCGCCACTACCCGGCGCCGGTCACCGTTCTGGCGGTCGACCAGGACCAGATCCTGCTCGCGACGAGCAAGAACAGCATCGACATCGTTTCAGCCGATGGGACGCTTGTCGCGTCGCTTGCCGTTCCCAATGCAGAGGATGTCCTTCTGCGCTCAGGGCGGATCTTCACGCTTGATGGCCGTGGGAATCTGACCGAGCGCGGACTCGATGGACAACCAGTCGTGATTCGCTCTTTACCCGGCGGCTCCCAACTCGAGGACGCGGATCCGGCCGACGGGTTGGTTGTCTACACCCTTCATTCGCGTCAGCACCTGCTCCGACTGGCCGACGGCCGCGACGTCACCTTGCACCTGCCTGGCCAGTATCTGTCCGCGTGCGCGAATTTCAGCGCAGGCGGCATCGACTACGCCTACAACGCGTTTGGGCCCGTCAGACACCTAGTCGGCTACCTGACGCCGACGACCGTGAAAGCGCTCTTCGGCTGACGTCCACTGGGAGACTTTGCTGATGCACGTGAGCTACGACCGAGAGACGGACGCCGCCTACATCTACATCCGCGATCCCGGCGATCGGACAGGAACCGTCGAGAGCATCCCGCTCGAGGATGCTCCTGGAGTCGTCGTGGTCGACTTCGACACCGATGGCTGCCTGTTTGGGATCGAGGTTCTCGACGCGTCGAAGTTCCTCCCCGCCGAGCTCCTGGTCGAGCGGCGATCACTCACCGCGGATGCTGACATCAACGCGATCTGGGCGCGCATCGTCGAGGCGCTCCACGACATCACAAAGCAGGCCAGAGCGCCTGCGGATGCGGCACGCGAACTCGACCGACTCTATGTCGAGGTTTCGAAGATCAAGGCAGCGCTGCGGCCCTTCGTCGGTCTCGCGGCCGGCTGGGACTATGACGCGAACCGACGGGACGAGACGGAACGGACTATCGTCAGCGCCGCGGAGTCCCTGCGCCGAGAACTGGAGCTGTAGGCCTCGAGTGGGCACGACTCGCGCGGTGTGGGATCCGTGGTGGTACGGCGACGACCAGTCGATCGCCGTCCGGCTCAC
>DASYPH010000142.1:0-10575 GCA_036006925.1 Gaiellaceae bacterium | reverse complement strand
CTCGGCCTCGGTCAGCCCGACGCCGGCGATCTCCGGGTCGGTGTAGATCGGCCGCGGCACCGCCCGGTTGTTGACGGTCGCCTCGTGGCCGCACGCGTTCTCCGCCGCGACCTCGCCCTCGCGAAACGCCGTGTGCGCGAGCTGCCAGTACCCGGCGCAGTCGCCGACCGCGTAGATGTGCGGCACTGTCGTGTGTCGGCCCTCGTCGGTGGTGATGCCCGCGCGCCTATCGAACTCGACGCCCGCGGCTTCGAGGCCGATGCCCTCGACCAGCGGCCCCCGCCCGACCGCGACGAGCATCAGGTCACACTGCACGCTCTCGCCGTCGCCGAAGTAGACCGTCAGCGCGTTGCCGCTCTGCTCGACCTGCGTGCACTGCTTACCGAGCTGCAGCGTGATGCCGCGCTTCGTGAACTGTTTGGCGAGCTCTTTCGCTGCATCCGCGTCCTCCTGCGGGATCAGCGTGTCGAGCATCTCGACGATCGTCACCTCGGAGCCGAAGCGGCTGAAGATCGATGCGAACTCCGAGCCGATGATGCCGCCGCCGAGGATGACGAGGCGCCGCGGCACCTCGGTTTGCGCGAGCAGGCCGGTCGAGTCGACGCACAGGTCGGATTCGAGGCCAGGGATCGGCGGCCGCAGCGGGAACGAACCAGTTGCGACGATCGCCGACTTGAAGGTGACGTCCTCCCCGCCCTCGACCGCGATCGTGTTCAGGCCGGTGAACTTGCCGTAGCCCTTCACCCACTCGATCCCGTTCGACTTGAAGAGCCCGGCGACGCCGCCGGTCATCTGCTTCACGACGCCGGCCTTCCACTCGTTGGCCGCGGGGAAGTCGAGCTGCGTGCCGCTGACCGAGACGCCGAGCTTCCCGAACGTCTCGTTGGCGAGGTGCAGGAACTGCGCGGTCTGCACCCAGGCTTTCGTCGGGATGCAACCGACGCGCAGGCACGTGCCGCCCAGTTCGGGCTCCTTCTCGATACAGGCGACCGTCGCGCCCAGCTGGGCTGCGCGGATCGCTGCGGTGTAGCCACCAGGCCCACCGCCAAGAACAGCAACATCGACTTCCATCTCAGCTCCTCAGGTTTCTCGAGTTCACACTGCGATCGTAGCCGCCTCGATCGCCGCCAACGCTCCCTCTGCGTGGATGCGCACGACGGCGAACCCGCACTCGGCCAACAGGCGTGTCCAGTCGTCCGCGGTTCGCTCGCGGCCTCCGAGCATCACGAGCATGTGCAGGTCGAGGAGCTTCGGGACGACCGCGCCCGGGCCGGCGTCGAGCACGCTGTCGAGGATCACCAGGCGCGCCGAGTCTCCCGCCGCGGTGCGGATGGCCCGCAGGATGCGCCGGGCCGGCTCGTCGTCCCAGTCGTGGAGGATGTGCGAGAGCACGTACGCATCGCCGCCGGCCGGCACTGCCTGAAAGAAGTCGCCGCTCACGAACGTGCAGCGATCGGCGACGCCGGCGCTCCGAAACGTCGCCAGGGCGACCGGCTCGGAATGCGCGAGGTCGACGACGATCCCGCGCAGAGTCGGGTGGTTCGCGAGCAGCCCCGACAGGAGGCCGCCGGTGCCGCCCCCGACGTCGACGACCAGCTCGTCGCTCCAGTCGAGCTGCTCGAGCGACCGCAGCTTGAACGACGAGCCGGCAGCCATGGCACGGTTGAAGATCGCCGCCTCCGCCGGATGCTCGCCGAGCCACTCGAAATACCCGCTGCCGAGCACGTCCGGCGTCGCCGCCGCGCCAGTTCTGAACGCGTGCTCGGCGCGTTCCCACACGCGATAGTGCTCGCTCGCGAAGCTCTGCGCGATCCAGTGGACCGACTCGGGGACATCGGCGCGCAGGAGCTCCGACTTCGGCGTGTTGCGGACGCGGTCACCGTCGAGGGTGAAGATCTCGAGCGCGGCGAGCGCGCGCAGGATCCGACGCAGCGAGTCGGGCGGAAGACCGCTCTCGGTTGCCAGTCCCGGGATCGTCTCGTACCCGTCGGCGACCAGATCAGCGATCCGTGCCCGCGCGACGGTGCCGAGCGACTGCGTGACCATGAAGCCGTAGGCATCGGCGAGGATCTCGGCGCGGGTGTCGCTCACGGGAGCAGTACGAGCTTCCCGAACTTGCCGGGCGTGTCGAACGCCGCGTAAGCGTCCTCGATTCGGTCGAGCGGAAAGGTCGCGTGAACGGGCACGGTCACCCGTCCGGCCTCGAGGAGCGGCAGCACCGCCTCGCGCAGCCGTTCGACCACGAGCGCCTTCTCGTCGGCGCTGCGCGAGCGCAGCGTCGAGCCGAACAGATGCGCGCGCTTGCGCATCACGAGCCCGAAGTCGACCTCCGCCCGCGTCCCGGCACCGGTCCCGATCACAGCCAGGCGCCCCTGGGGCGCGAGGAGGGTGACGTCCTCGCTCAGGTTGGCGCCGCCGATCAGCTCGAGGATCACGTCGTACTCGCCTGTGACCTCGGTGGCGGCTCCCAGCGAGCGGACACGATCGGCGTTGCTCCGGGCGACGCCCGTCACCTCGGCGCCCAGCGCGACGCCCAGCTGCACCGCCGCCGTCCCGACGCCACCCGAGGCGCCGTTGACGAGCAGGCGCTCGCCGGGCAGGAGCAGCGCCCGGGTGAAGAGCGCGTCGTGCGCAGTTGCGTAGACCTCCATGAAGCCACCCGCCGGCGGCCAGTCCAGACCCTCGGGCAGCGGCAGCGTGTGGCCGCTCGTCGACCGCGACGAGCTCGGCATGGCCGCCGCCCCCGAGCAGCGCACAGACCCGCGCGCCCGTACCGACGACCTCGCCGACGCACTCGAGCCCGGGGATGTCGACCGGCGCGCCAGGCGGCGGCGGATAGTGGCCGGCGCGTTGCATCAGATCGGCCCGGTTGATCCCCGCCGCGTGGATACGGACCAGCACCTCGCCGTCGCCCGGAACCGGGTCTGGCCGCTCCTCGAGCTCGAGCCGGCCGTCCTCGATGATCGCCGCACGCATCCCGCATGAGAGAATAGGGCCGTGCAACTCCACGGGATCCACCATGTGACGTGCATCACCGGCGACGCGCCGCGAAACGTCGAGTTCTACGCCGGCACGCTCGGGCTGCGGATGGTCAAGAAAACCGTCAACCAGGACGACCCCATGATCTATCACCTGTTTTACGCCGACGACCACGGCTCGGCCGGGGCCGACATCACCTTCTTCGAGTACCCGGGCGCGATTCCGGGGCGCGCCGGCGACGGGATGGTGCACCGCGTGCTCTTTCGCGTCGGCAGCGAACAGTCGCTCGACTTCTGGCACGACCGCGTCAGCGGCGAGCGGGCCGACGGCAGTCTCATCTTCGCCGACCCGGAAGGTCTCGAGCTCCAACTCGTGCTCGACGACGGTGAGGACCCGCCGCTCGTCGCCCGTCACCCGGAGATTCCCGAGGAGCATGCATTGCGTGGCTTTGCCGGCGTCAGGGCCTACGCCTCGACCCCCGAGGGGAGCTCGAGGATGCTCGAAAGTTTGACCCTGACCCGCGTGAACGACGGCTGGGAGTCGCGCGGGCTGCGCCATGGCTCCTACGTCTACGACCCACCGCCGGCGGAGCGCGGAATCCCGGGCGCCGGCACCGTCCACCACATCGCGTGGTCGGTACCACTCGACGAGCATGCGAGCTGGGTGGAGACGGCGATGAGGGCCGGCGGCCGGCCGACGCCGGTGATCGACCGCTTCTGGTTCCACTCGATCTACTTCCGAGAGCCGAGCGGCGTGCTCTTCGAGATCGCCTCGCTCGGGCCAGGCTTCGCAATCGACGAGGATCCCGAGCACCTGGGCGAGAAGCTGATCTTGCCGCCCGCGTTCGAACACCTCCGCGCCGAGATCGAGCCGAAGCTGACGCCCCTCCCGAATCCGCGCGCATGACCGTCCGCGAGCGTGCGGCGGGAGGCGATGCCGTCGGCGCGCTCGTCCTCTTCCACGGCCGGGGCGCGAACGAGAACGACCTCTTCCCGCTGCTCGACGTGCTCGACCCGGGACGGCGGTTCGACGGCTACACGCCGCGCGGGCCGCTGTCGCTGCCACCCGGGGGTGCGCACTGGTACATCGTGCCGAGGGTCGGGTACCCCGACCCCGCGACGTTCGCCGAGTCCTACCGCGAGGCCGCAGAGTGGCTCGATGGGCTGCCGCACGAGAAGATCGTGCTCGGCGGGTTCTCGCAGGGCTGCGTGATGGCGCTCGCGCTCGGCCTTGGCCGTGGCCGGCCCCGGCCCGCCGCGATCGTCGGTTTTTCCGGCTTCCTCCCCGAGGTCGACGGCTGGGAGCTCGACACCGACCAGCCGTTCCCGCCGATCGCCATCGGCCACGGCACGCTCGACCCGGTCATCCCGATCGAGTTCGGCCGCAGCACGAGCGAGAAGCTGGTCGCGGCGGGAGCGAAGCCGCTCTACCGCGAGTACCCGGAGGGCCACACGCTCGACTCGAGTTTCCTGCTCGAAGTGCGCGGGTGGCTCTGCAAGAACGTCTAGTCCGCGAGGTCCTTCTCGCGTAGCTCGGCCGTCGCCGCCTCGCTCTTGCCGAGCTCGAGCTGCATGCCCTGGAGCACGCGCTCGGCCTTCGTGAACTGAACCTGGTCGTACTGGACGACCTGGACACGGTTGCCGGACGGGTCGCGAAAGTCGAGGCGATGACCGGGCAGGATCTCGATGCCGTGCGCCTCGAGCGCCCTGCGCGCCGCGTCCTTGTCGTCGACGACGAGCCCGAAGTGCGGCTCCTCCTCGCGTGAGCCGCGCTCGAACAGCGCCAGGAACTGGTCGCCGAGCTCGAGGAATGCCGCGTCGGGTTCGCTGCGGTCGACCGACGTTGGCTCGAACAGCTCGCAATAGAAGGCGACCACTGCTTCCAGGTCGTCGACCTGCAGGGCGACGTGGTTGATCCCGACGAGGAGAGGTCTCACAGGTCGCGCCGCATCACGAGCCCGCCGTCGCTCTCGCGCACGGCTTCGAACCCGTTTCGCTCGTAGAACGCGACGGCCGGCGAGTCGACCTCGACCGAGAGCGAGACCGCAGGATGCCGCGCCTCGCGCGCCTTCACGAGTAGCGCGTCGAGCAGCTCCTGGCCGAGCCCGTGCCGCCGGCGCGACGGGACGACCGAGATCGTCAGCTCCGGCGTTCGCTCGTCGACGAAGCCGTAACCAGGGCTTTCCTCACGGAACACGCGCAGCCACGCCGCGCCGATCCGGTTGCCGGTCTCGGCCGCGATCACGGCGATGTCGCCTGGGCGGCCCCAGTTCTCGACGTAGCGGGTGAGGGGGATCTCGGCGTCGAGCTGGCTGACACGCCAGCCGTACGCGTGCGCGAGCATAGAGCGCATGAACGGGGCATCGGCGTGCGAGCCCTTACGGATCACAGCGCGAGGGCGGGATCCTCGACGAAGGTCTTGACGGTGCGCAGGAAATCGGCGCCGGCGGCACCGTCGACCGCACGGTGGTCGACGGTCAGGGTCATCGTCAGCATCGGGCGCACCTCGACCGCGCCGTCACGCGCGACCGGCGTGTCGACGGTTGCACCAACCGCGAGGATCGCAGCCTGCGGCGGGTTCAGCACGGCGACGAACTGCTCGATCCCGAACATGCCGAGGTTCGAGATCGTGAAGGTTCCGTCCTCGAGATCGCTCGTCGTCAGCTTGCTGTCGCGCGCGCGGCCGACGGCGTCGGCGCGTGCGGCCGCGACCTCGGCGAGCGACTGCCGCTCGACCGAGCGAAGCACCGGCACAATCAGGCCCTGAGGCGCCGCGACCGCGATCCCGACGTTGGCCGTCGGGAACTTGAGCAGCGCGTCCTCGGTGTACTGCACGTTCACGTCGCGGTGCCGCATCAGCGCCTGCGCGCAGAGCTTGGCGAGCAGGTCGGTGACGGTGATCCGCACGTCTGGGTTCAGCTCGCGTGCGCGCGCGACCAGCTCGTTCGCGCGCGTCATGTCCGCGCTGACCGTCAACTGGAAGACGGGCGCCTGCCAGGCGGCGGTCAGCCGGCGCGCGATCGTCTTGCGGATGTTGGTCAGCGGGACCGACTCGATCTCGCCGGTCGGGACCGCGCTCGGGGCGCGGCTCACTTCGCCACGTTCGACGTCCTCGGCGACGATGCGGCCGTCGGGGCCGGTGCCACGCAGCGACGCAAGGTCGACGCCGCGCTCGCGGGCGATCCGGCGCGCGAGCGGGGAGGCCTTGATCCGGCCGCCGTTCGACGCAGACGCCGGGGGCCGAGAAGGGGTTGCCTCACGAACCTGGCTCGACTCAGCCGAATCAGGTTCGGGCGTTTCGTCCTTCGGCGGAGGGGCGGCGGCCGCAACCTCTTCGCCTTCCTTGCCGATCCAGGCGATCGTCTGGCCGACCGGCGCCTCGCCCTCCGGAAGCGCGATCTTCAGCAGGACGCCGTCGTAGTCCGACTCGACCTCCTGCGTCACCTTGTCGGTGTCGATCTCGAAGAGCGGGTCGCCCTTGGCGACCGTCTCGCCTTCGGACTTGAGCCACTTCGTGACGGTGCCGGCCTCCATCCCCTGGCCGAGCCGCGGGAGCTTGACCTCACTCGCCATCTGGCGACTCTACTTCCCCACCGTGCGCTTGATGGCCGCGAGCACGTCGTCCGCCTTGGGCACGACGAAGTCCTCCATCACGGGCGCGAACGGCAGCGGCACGAATTTCGCGCCCACGCGCTCGATCGGCGCGTCCAAGTAGTCGAATGCCTTGTACTGGAGCACGGCCGTCACTTCCGCGCCGAACCCCCCTCGCGTCACAGCCTCGTGCGCGACGACAACGCGGTTCGTCTTCTTGACCGAGGCGACGAGCGCGTCCTCGTCGAGCGGCTGCAGCGTGCGCGGGTCGATCACCTCGACGGAGAGCCCCTCCTCGTCTGCGGCGCGCTGCGCGGCATCGAGCGAGCGGTGGACGAGCGGCCCCATCGCGATCACGGTCACGTCGGTTCCCTCGCGCATCGTGCGAGCCTTGCCAAGCGGGATCGGCTCGATCTCGGTCGGCACCTCACCCTTGACGGGGTAGAGCAGACGGTGCTCGAAGAAGACGACGGGGTTGTCGTCGTAGATCGATGTCCACAGCAGGCCGCGTACGTCCTCGGGCGTCGACGGGAACACGACCTTGAGACCCGGGATGTGCACGAGCCAGGCTTCGAGCTGCTGCGCGTGCTGTGCGCCCGGCGACCAGCCGGCGCCGCCCTGGGTGCGGATCGTCAGCGGCACCTTGATCTGGCCACCCGACATGTAGCGGTGCTTGGCCGCCTGGTTGACGATCTGCTCGAGCGAGAGCGTCAGGAAGTCCTCGTACATGATCTCGACGATCGGCCGCATGCCCGCGATCGCGGCGCCGATGCCCGCACCGACGATCGCCATCTCGGAGATCGGCGTGTTGCGCACGCGCTCCGGGCCGAACTCGTCGAGCAACCCCTGCGTGACCGCCATCGAGCCGCCCATCTCGGCGATGTCCTCGCCCATGATGAAGACGTCACCGTCGCGCTCCATGGCGGTGCGGATCGCGTCGCGCACCGCCTCGCGGTACGTCAGCTCAGGCATAGACGTTCAGGAGGGCGTCTTCCGGCGCATGCTCGGTCCCGTTCTGGGCGAACGCGAGCGCCTCGTCGACGACCTTGTGCGCCTCGGCGTCGAGCTGCTCGAACTCGTCGTCGCCGAGGCTCAGCCGGTTGCGCAGGTTCGTGATCGGGTCGTGCTCGGCGGCGTCCTCGCGGTCCTCCTTCGTGCGATACACCTGCGCGTCGCCGATGAAGTGCCCGTGCATGCGCTTCGTCTCGACGTCGAGGAAGACGGGGCCGTGCCCGGTGCGCGCGTACTCGAGCGCGTCCTGAGCCGCCTCGTACACGGCCTCGACGTCCTGCCCGTCGACCTTGACCGAGCGCATGTCGAACGCGAGCGCGCGCTTCGACATGTCGTCCCAGACCGGGGAGTGCTGCCAGCCGGGCGTCGATTCGGCCCAGTGGTTGTTCTCGCAGACGAAGACGGTCTTCGTCTGCCAGAGCTGGGCGAGGTTGAGCGACTCGTGGAAGGTGCCGATGTTGGTCGCGCCGTCGCCGAAGAACGCGAGCGCGACGTGCGGATCGTCGCGAAGCTTGAAGGCAAGGCCGGCACCGGTGATCGCGGGCAGGCCGCCGCCGATGACCGCGTTCGCGCCGAGGTTGCCGCGCGCCAGGTCGTAGAGATGCATCGAACCGCCGTAGCCGTGCGAGCAGCCTTCGACCTTGCCGTACAGCTCGGCCATCAGCGCGTTCGGATGGGTGCCGCGCGCGAGCGTGTGTCCGTGCGCGCGATGCGTCGAGGCGAACACGTCGCCCTCCTCCATCGCTTCGCACACGCCGACCGCGACGGCCTCCTGGCCGATCGCGACGTGCAGGAAGCCTGCCAGGTCGCCGGCGCGGAACCGCTCCTCGACCCGCTCCTCGAAACGGCGGATCAGCAGCATGCTGCGCAGGAATTCGCGCAGCGTCTCCTCGGTCACGGACGCCTTCTTCTCGACCTTCGCCATAGCGCGGGCAGTGTACGTTTTGCGCAATGAGCCTTGCAGGGCAGTGGAAAGCGCTCGGATCCGAACTGCCCGCTGGGTGGTCGCGGGCCGAGCTGCGCCTCGAACTGCGCGATGCGGCGGCCGCCAGCCGGGCGGCATCCTTGCTCGGACCGACCCAGCCGTTCAAATCCTCGCCGACCACGCTTCGTTTCGCGGCCGCCGCAGACGGGACCACGGTCAGCGCCGACGCCCTCTCACGGCTGCTCGCACGGCTTGACGAGGCCAGAATCAGCGCGACGCTGACGCTCGTCGACAGCACGGTCGCACCGCCGCGCGGCGAGCGTGAGGTCGCGCTGCTCGCCGACTCGTGGCAGGAGGCGCTCTCCGAGCTGCCGTCGGACTGGAGCGATCTGCTCGGCGAGATCGAGCTCCTGTCGTCCGACTACGTCGAGCGCGCGTCCGTGCTTTGTATCCAGATGAATCCGCGGCGGGACGGAAACCGCACCGCACTCCGCTTCCGCGCCGCGCGGAAGGCCGGCTACGGCGTCTCACCCCAGATGGCAGCACGGTGCTTCGAGCGCTGCGATGCCGAGGAGATCCGCGGCTCGGTCACCGTCCTGCGCTCGCTGAGCGACACGCGAAACGTCGGCACGCAGGGTCCGGTCTGGAACATCGCGGGCAAGACTGTCTGAGGTGACGGATGCGCTCGGCCTCGCGGCGCAGGTAGGCGCCCGCGAGGTGTCACCACGCGAGCTCGTCGACGCGGCGATCGAGCGGATCGAGGCGACGAACCCGGCTCTGAACTTCCTGGTGACCGAGTGTTACTCGACTGCGCGCGACGCGGCCGACGCTGCACCCACGGCCGGGCCGTTCGCGGGCGTCCCGATGCTCGTCAAGGACCTGACCGAGACGGCCGGCGTGCGCACGACGTTCTCGTCGCGCGCATTCGCCGAGTACATCCCTCCTGCAGATGCATCCGTCGTGCGTCGGATGAAGGACGCAGGCTTCATCGTGCTCGGCAAGTCGAACACGCCGGAGTTCGGGATCACGTGCGTCACCGAGTCCGACCTGAACGGCGCCTGTCGCAACCCGTGGGACCTGACGCGCACGCCGGGAGGCTCCTCGGGGGGCGCCGCCGCGGCAGTCGCCGCGGGCGTGCTGCCGCTTGCGCACGGCTCCGACGGCGGCGGCTCGCTCCGCATCCCGGCCGCGTGTTGCGGCCTGTTCGGGATCAAGCCGTCGCGCGGACGCGTCTCCGCATCGCCCTACGCCGGGGGCTCGCTCGAGCTGTCGCAGAACGGGCCGATCTCGGTCACCGTGCGCGACGCGGCTGCCTTTCTCGACGTGATCGCCGGGTACGAGCCGGGCGACCCGCACTGGGCGGCGCCGCCGGATCGGCCGTTTCTGGAGGAGGTGGGCGTCGATCCGGGGCGGCTGCGAATCGCCTTCACCGCCTCACCCGCGATTCCGTACGAGGTCGATCAACGTCTCGTCGACGTGACGCGCCGCGCAGCCGATGCGCTGGCGGCGCTCGGTCACGACGTCGTC
This sequence comes from Gaiellaceae bacterium, assembly GCA_036006925.1. Classification (GTDB taxonomy): domain Bacteria; phylum Actinomycetota; class Thermoleophilia; order Gaiellales; family Gaiellaceae; genus PALSA-600. The sequence goes on along the minus strand of DASYPH010000142.1, from coordinate 543 downwards.
GAACTGACGCCGCCGTGGGTCGACGAGCAGGCGCTCGGCGCGTTCGCGAAACTCTGGCAGCTCTCGCCGGCGCTCTATCCGGTCAGCGATCCGGCGCTCCTGATGCCGATCAACCGCGCGCTCGCCGCCGCCGCGCTCGACACCTCGAGTGTCGTCTTCGCGCAGGCGGTCGGTGCCCTCCAGCGCGCCTCGCGTCGCATCGTCGCGTTCTGGGACGACGTCGACGTCGTCCTGACGCCGGCGCTCGCGAAGCTGCCGGTGCCGATCGGCTGGGTCTTCGAGCCGGCCGATCCGTGGGAGCAGTTCGCCCGCGGCGGCGAGTTCACGCCGTTCACGCCGATCGTCAACGTGACCGGCCAGCCGGCGGCAGCCGTGCCGTTCGACGTCGTCGACGGCTTGCCCGTGGGCATCCAGCTGATCGGGCCGCCGGAGGGCGAGGCGCTGCTCTTCCGGCTCTCCGCCCAGCTCGAGGCGGCGCACCCCTGGGCGCAGCGGCTCCCCAGCCGCTGAGCCGCCTCTCTTCCGGCTAGTGGAACCTCCTCT
>DASYPH010000141.1:0-8627 GCA_036006925.1 Gaiellaceae bacterium | reverse complement strand
CGGCGCGTAGATCTTTGAGCAGCAGCCTGGCGGCGGATGGGCCGATCCCGATCGGGGCCACCGTCTCGGCGATGGTGAAGCCGAGCGAGAGCGGGGCGGCGATCCGTCTCGCTGTTGCTGCTCCAACCGGCGAGAGTCTCTCCCAGTAGACCGGCATCGGCGCCCGGAGGTTCGTCGAGACTGAGGACGTTCGGACGCTCGCGCCGGGGGTGGCTGCCGAACCGCGAGACGGTGCGGCCGCGGTCATCACGCTCGATGCTGTCACCGTCGGTGAGCGTAGCCGCAGCAACCCGGTTTTTGTGATGCTGCCGGCCGTAGAGGCGGCCCGCAACGCCGCCTAGCGTCCGGGCCGAATGGCAACCGAGGAAAGGACCTCGATGAGCACCAACTCTACGGCCAGTGCGCGCTCGAGCTCGAGCAGCGACCCGATTTCGGTTCCGCTCGCGGTCGGATACAGGACGCCTGAGTCGTCCTCGGTCGCGAACCCTTCGGCGAGCAGCCAGGCGTGCAGCTCGCCGGTGGGGAGCCGTGCCCCGGTTGGCCGGCGGACGCGGCGGGCGAGCTCGTCGAGCGTCACGCCGGTGACGTCGAGCGCTCGCTACACGTCGCCATCATGGACAACGCGGGCTCGAAAATGTCAGCGCTGTGTCAGCGGACCTGCGTCGAACGGGGTCGAACGGGGTCTAGTCGCCAGTGCGGATTCCGCACAACCATGCGGGTTTGTCGAACCGGGTCCGGTGGCGTCCGGCGGCTGGCGTGCCTGGGGGACTAGAGGTCCCGAGTTCGAATCTCGGCGCCCCGACTAAAAGCCCGCAATCTGCGGGCTTTTGTCATTCATACATCGTCGGCTGGCAGAACGTGACGGCCCGGTTGTCGTCGAACCGGTCCGAAGCGCGCCACCGTGCCGTCTCCGGCGCTCGCCACGTCACATGCAGAGCCAGCCGCCGTCGAGTGCGAGGTTGAGGCCGTTGACACCGCCGTTCTCGAGGAGGAAGCGTGAGGCGTCGACGACCTCGGCCATCGTCACGAGCCGGCCGATCGGCGTTCGCTGGACGAGCGCCTCAAGGCGCTCGGGTGGCATGTCCCGCCACTGCGGGCTGTCGCCGACGATCGCGGGATGGAGCGTATTCACGCGTCTGGGGGCGAGCTCGATCACCAGCGTCCGGACGAGACTCGTGACCGCGCCGTTCACCGTCGTGACGGTGGTAGAACCTGGATAGGGCCGGTCGCGCGCGAGGCCGCCGAAGATCAGGATCGCCGAGTCGTTGGCGAGTCTCGGCAGAAGCGTGTGGATGACCTCGGTGTAGCCGACGAGTTTGAGTGTGATGAGCCGTAGCGCGGCCGCGATGTCGTAGTCCTTCACGGAGTTGCTGTCGCGCTCGATCGCCGCGAGGACGAGGTACTCGACATCGCCGACGTCCGCGAGCCGCTTCGCCAGCGTCTGGGGCTCTGCGAGGTCGAGAGCGATTCCGCGTGTGGCGCCGCCGATCTCCGCGGCGCACGCCTCCGCTACGGACGGGTCGCGGCCGCTGATGACGACATCGCGACCTTGGTCGGCGTAGAACTGAGCGACCTCACGGCCCAGGCCACGCGTTCCGCCCACGACAACGACGCTTCTGCTCGCCATCCTTCGATTCTCCTTTCGTAACGGGAGGTGCGGGCTGTCACCCGCCCCTCCCGTCGGGCTCTCTCAGTGCGAGTGCGCCCCCGCCGTCTCCATAGCCCAGTCGGGCAGGAGTCCACCTTGTCCGAGAATGTGGTCGCGTGACTCTTCGAGCTTCTGCACGATCGACTTCATGTCGACGTCGACGAGCTGCCCGCCGCGCTTCACTGCGCGTCCGGCAACGAAGACCGAATCGACGTTCGAGGTGTCGGCGTAGGTGACGATCGTCGCCTTCGGGTCGAGCACGGGAGCAGTGTTGATCACGTCCGTCTTCAGCAGCACGATGTCAGCCTGCTTGCCGGGTGTGAGCGAGCCGACCCGGTCTTCGAGCATGATCGAGCGTGCGCCGTCGATCGTCGCGAAGTCGAGCACGTCCGTGTGCGTGAGCTTCGGTGCGAACGCGATGTCCGGGGTGTCGGTGAATTCGAGGATCCGGTCGTAGGCGAGGGCCGTCCGCATCTGCGTGAACATCTCGCCGGGAACGCTCGAGACAACGTCGACGCTGAGTGACGGGCGGACGCCGCGGGCAAGCATCTTCCCCGTCGGAGGCGGCCCGTGCCCCATGAGCATCTCGACATAGGGCGAGATCGACGCCTTTCCGCCGGTCTCGGCGATCCAGTCGAGCTCCTCGTCGTTGAGGTCGGTCATGTGGATGTAGCAGACGTCGGGGCCCATCAAGCCGAGGTCGTGCATGTCCTTCACCGGTGTGTAGTGCAGCGTGTGGAGCCGCATGCCGACGTGCACGCTGATCATGATCCCGAGCTCGCGAGCAAGCGCCCAGTCGTGCTTCGCGACGTCGAAGTTCACGTTGCCCGGCTGACGCGCGGCCATGGCCAGTGTGATCAGGCCGTCGTCGGATGAGAAGTACGTCTCGCGAATCCGGCGGATGTCAGCCGGGTGTTCGAGCTCGCTGAAGGACCACCACTCGCCGCCGGTCGGCATGCCGTGCGCGTAGACGGCCCGGATGCCCGCGTCCTTCAACCCCTGGATCGCCGCGTCCGAGTGGTCGGGCGTGTTCGAGATGTGCGACCAGTCGAGGAGTGTCGTGACACCCGCGTTGAGCGCCTCGAGCGCTCCGGCGTAGTCGCCGATGTGGACGTCCTGAGGGCGATAGAAGCCGCCGACCTGGCCAAGCATGACCGCGAAGTAGTGGTCGAGCGTGCACGACGGGAGCACGCCGCGGACCGGCGTTTGCCAGGTGTGCCGGTGGGTGTCGATGAAGCCGGGCATCACGATCATCCCGGAAGCGTCGATCTGCTCGGCGTCCGAGACGCCGAGGTCAGTGCCGACGTCGACGATCTTGCCGTCCTCCACGAGGACCTCCCCGTCCGGAAGGTCGCCTACGTCGGAATCGATCGAGACGACGAAGCCGTTGCGGATCAAGAGCCGCTGAGAGCTCATGTCTTACTCCTTAGTCTCTTCAGACAGGATTTCGGCGCGGCGTTGCTAGGCCCCGCCGCATGTACAGCGACCATAAACGCTTCCAGCCCGCGACGTCAACGGCGAACGGCAGAGCAAGTGGATCGCCAGGGTGCGTTCGGCATTCCTGTCCGAAGTCGTTAAGCCATCATTGACACTGTTCGCCGGACCTGGTGAGAATGGCCCGTGGTTGCGGCCAACACTCCATTGCCGCCCCCGACGGGCCGGGATGACGCCGCTCAGGTACGACGACTCGCCGCGAACGCTGCAGTTGCCGCCCGCTTTCTTCCGGTCTGGCTGGCCAGCGCCGCACTCCTCGTCATCGCGGCGATTGCGGCGCCAGACGCGCTGGGGCACACGTCGTGGTCGTACATCCTCCCGATCGGGACGGTCCTCGCGATCGCGTCTCTCGGCCAGATGCTCGTGGTCATTCAAGGGGGTATCGACCTGTCGACACCAGGAGTGATGGCCGCCGCCGGAAACCTGGTCGCCGGGATCGGCGCGGGCGCGAATCACAAGCTCCCCATCGCGATACTCGCCGCTCTCGGCGTCGGCGTGCTCGTAGGTCTCGTCAACGGCGTGCTCGTCGGCCTGCTGAGGCTCAACCCACTGATCGTCACGCTGGCGGTCGGCCTGATCGTCCTCGCCTGGAGCAGCAAGTACTCGCGCGACGTCGTGACCAACCGCCCGAACGTACCGAGCGGGCTGTCGAACTGGGCGACGTCAAAGCCGCTCGGAGCCAGCAACATCTTCTGGCTGGGGGCGGTGATCACCATCGTGGTGGCACTCGTTCTCCGCTCCACCGTCGTCGGTCGCCGGTTCCAGGCTGTGGGCGCGAACCCGAGGGGAGCATGGATCGCGGGGCTCCACGTCCGGACGTACGTCGTACTGGCGTACACAGCGGCCGGCATGCTCTATGCGGTTGCGGCGGTCCTGCTCGCCGGTGCGAGCTTCAGCATCGACCCCGCGTTCGGCTCGGCGTACCTGCTCGCACCGATTGCGGCGGTCGTGATCGCCGGTGCATCGCTCTCCGGCGGGCTTGCGAGCGCGACGTCGACTTGGATCGCCGCGATCGCCCTCACTCTGCTGACGCAGATGCTGGTGATCATGGGGCTCTCCTCGGCGATGCAGTACGTCGTTTTCGGCATCGCAATCATCGCGGGAATGGTCGTCTCGGGCGATCGCGTCGCCGCCATCCTCGCCTGGATCCTCCGAGTCGCCACGCCGCCTGCTCGAGCGGCCGACGGCGGATAGGCGGGCAACGAGCGGCACGAGTTCGAAGAAGTTCAAATGATGGATCGACGGAAGGAGTCACGGATGAGACGGAAGGCCCAGGTCGTTGCGGTGCTGCTCTTCGCAGCCGCGGCATCGATCGCGCTCTTCGCGGCCGCGAGCGGCAGCGCCGGCGGCAAGGCCTCCACAGGCCCCTCGGGCTACGTGGGGAAGGGCGGTGTCGTGATCGGCAAGGGAGCCGGCTTCGGCGAGACCTACAAAGCGCCGTCGACCACCCTGGCACACACGCTCTTCAAGGCGAAACTGCTGCCGAAGGACAAGACGGCGCGCGACATCTCGCTCGCGGCCTTCGGACGGTCGACGAAGACGGTCAACTATTCGCTTGCGCTCAAGTGCTGGAAGAACAACGGCTGCAGCACCGGAACGGGCGGCAAACAAACCGTCGCCTACGTCGAGGGCTTCGGCGAGAACACCTACCGCCAGATGTCGAAGATGGAGTTCATCCTCCAGGCGCTCACGTATCCCAAGATCGGGAAGATCATCTACATGAGCGCTCATTCCGACCTGAACCAGGCGATCGCGGACTTCAAGTCTGTGATCGCGCAGCACGTGAGCGCGATCGTCACGTACCCCGACTTCGGCGACGCCATGATCCCGGTGTTCCAGCAGGCGACGAAGGCCGGAATCCCGGTGTCGACGTACGCTTGGGGCTACGTCACCGGCCCGGGCACCAACTACACGACGGTGGTCGGCGAGGACACGTGCAACCTCGGGAAGTCGTTCGCGTACGTCATGAATACGCAGGTGAAGTCCGGCAACATCGCCTTCCTCGGCGGCTTCCCCGGAAACCCGCTGTCTCTCGGCTGGCAGAAGTGCGAGCAAGCCGCACTCAACTCCTCGATCCACGTCGTCGCGAACGACCCGACGAACTGGGATCCTTCGAAGGTTCAGGGCATCGTCGCGGGCATCCTCGCGAAGTACCCCGACCTGAAGGGGATCAGCTACGAGGACGCACTCTTCATGTCGCAGGGCGGCTACGCGGCGTACAAGGCTGCCGGCATCCCTTACAAGGGCGTGTTCACCTATCGGACCGACGAGTCTGCGATGGGCTGCCTGGCAGACAAGCTGAAGGACCCTGCCCTCAAGGTCTTCTACTACACCGCGGGCAACTCGCAGATCCGAGTGGCCCTGACCGCTGACATGATGAAGCTCGCCGGGGCGAAGATCCCGCCCACGATGGTCCTCCCGATCGAGCTGCAGAACCAGGCCACGCGGGACATGTGCACGAAGGGGTATCCAGACACGGCATCCCCGACCTCGCTCATCCCGCTGAGCCTCCTCCACCAGATGTACCCGTAGGAGGATCGAGCACGAGAAACTGAAACCGGAAATGTCGAATCCCGGGCCCGTGACATCCGACGTCCTGTCCGTTCGCGGGCTGTCGAAGGCGTTCGGAGCGGTGCAAGCCCTCCGCGACGTCAGTATCGACTGCCACGCGGGCGAGATTCACGCCCTCGTCGGAGAGAACGGGTCCGGGAAATCGACATTGCTCGGCATCGCAAGCGGCTTCCTCGCACCCGACGAGGGAATCGTCGAGATCGGCGCGGAGCGTCTTGCGCGCGATTCTCCCGCGACGGCGCGGCGCCTCGGACTCGGCATCGCCTACCAGGACTACTCACACGTTCTCGATCTGTCGGTTGCCGAGAACCTCTTCCTCGCGGTGCCGGCCGACTCGCGGCCGGCCTGGGCACGGATGCAGAGCTGGGCGGAAGAGACGCTGGCGGCGTTCAAGCTCGACATCCCCGTGACCGCCGCGACCGGCTCGCTCCCGCTTGCCGAGCGACAGCTCCTCGAGGTTGCGAAGGCGTTGCTGACCCGGCCGAAAGTGCTGCTCCTCGACGAGCCCACCACGGCGCTCGGGCCAGAGGCCGTCGATCGCCTCCACACCCTTGTTGTCGAGCAGGTACGCGAAGGCGTCGGCGTCGTCTACGTCAGTCATCGCCTTCCCGAAGTGCTCGCGGTTGCAGACCGCGTCACGGTCCTCCGCGACGGCGTCGGTCAGGGAACGTTCGAGGCGGCGTCGGTCTCCGAGGACGCGCTCGTCGCGCTCATGATCGGCCGGCCGCTCACCGTGGCATTCCCGGCGCGAGCTGGGCTTCCCGAGCACGCAGACGTCGTGCTCGCCGTTTCGGGGCTCCGGGGTGAGCGCTTCGGTCCTGTCGATCTGGAGGTCAGAAAGGGGGAGATCCTGGGGATCGCGGGCGCCGAGGGCAACGGCCAGGTGCCGTTCCTGCGAGCGCTCGCCGGCGTCGAGCCCGCGGTCGGCAGCGCCTCCTGCGACGGCGCGAAGCTCGACAGACGCTCCCCGGCGGGACCGCTTCGGGCCGGAGTCGTCCTGCTCAGCGGCGACCGGCGTGGTGAGGCTCTGTTTCCCGTCCTGAGCGTACGCGCGAACGCGACCATCCAGATCCTACGACGGCTCGCCCGCGGCGGAATCGTCTCGCGCGGCCGCGAGCGGCGTGCAATCGCAGGGCTCGTGAAGCGCCTGCAAGTCCGGATGGCGTCGTCGGAGCAGCCAGTTCAATCGCTCTCCGGCGGCAACCAGCAGAAGGTCTCACTCATCCGCCCGTTCCTGCGCGGAGACGTCAAGGTCATCCTCGCCGAGGAGCCCACACAGGGCGTCGACGTCGGTGCGCGCTTCGACATCTACGAGGCATTGCGCGCGAAGGCGGATGAGGGCATCGCCACCGTCGTCAAGTCCAGCGACCCGCTTGAGCTTGCCGGACTGTGCGACCGCGTCGTCGTGATGTCGCGCGGGCGCATCGTCGAGGAGATCCCGCGCCACGAACTCGGGGAGCGACGGATCGTCGAGGCGATCGTCGGCTCGCGCGCGGGTGTCAAGCTGGCCGTCCCCGAGGACGAAGGAGCGCGGACGTGACGCGCGGCTGGCTGCCGTCCGTGTTGATGACCGCACTCATCGTCGCGCTCGGTACGTACGCGGATGCGCATTCGTCGGCGTTCCTGAGCAAGGAGAACCTCAGCGCGCTGCTCCTCGCCGCACTGCCGCTGATCATCGTCTCGTTGGGCCAAGCGGTTGCGCTGCTCGTCGGCGGCTTCGACGTCTCGGTCGCGGCGCTCATGACGCTGTGCGTCGTCGTGGCATCGTTCAGGCTGACACCGACGACGTCGGGCTTCGCCCTCGTGACCGGGTCGCTTGCGCTGCTGGGCGTCGGCGTCGCCACAGGTTTCTTCAACGCGCTCTTGATCCGTGTCCTGCGGCTCCCGTCGATCGTGGCGACGCTCGGCACGCTGAGCATCCTCGAGGGACTTTCCCTCTGGCTCCGCTCCTACCCGCAGGGCGCGATCAACACAGACGTGACCAACGCGCTGACCAAGAGTGTCGGCTGGATGCCACTCGCCTTCATCGGTGTCGTGGTTCTTGCCGCGCTCGCCGACCTCTGGCTCTACCGGTCACGATCCGGCCTGGCACTCCGCGCGGTCGGCCTCGACGAGAGGTCGTCGCGCAGGCTCGGGATGTCGACCGGCCGGATAATCGTCCTCGCCTTCGTCGTGTGCTCGGTGATGGCGTCCGTCGCCGGCTTCTACCTCGCGGCCGAGGTACAGGTCGGCTCGCCGATCATCGGGAATCAGGCGCTCGAGAGCATCGCGGCCGCCGTCCTCGGCGGCGCCAGCCTCGCCGGCGGGCGGGGATCCTTCTTTGGGACACTCCTGGCAGCGTTCTTCCTCACCGAGATCAACAACGTGCTCCCGTTCTTCCAGCAGCCGACCGAATATGCGGAGGTGGCGATCGGTGCGCTGATCCTGCTCGCGCTGCTGCTCTACCAATCACCCGAGCTGGTCGCGCGCTACCGGCGTTCGCGACACTCGATCGACGCTATAGAGGCGCCCGCGACGACCTAGGACGGAGCAGCGGGCGTCGTCGTTCTCGGGCGCGGATCGGCCGCACGACCGATGACGAGCCAGACCGCGTTCACCGGCTCGTCGCCGATCGTCCAGAGGCGGTGCGGGGAGGATGAGTCGAAGACGATCGACGTACCGGGGCCGAGCTCGTACTCGTCGAAACCCACGCGGACGCCGAGTGTGCCGCTCGTCACATAGCCGTACTCACGGCCGCCATGGGTGACGAGCGCGTCCTGTTGGCACGACTCCGCGCCGACGGGATACATGACGTGGAGAAACTCGACGTCGGGGTCGCTGCGCGGCGTGAGGCGCTCCCAGCGCACGCCGGAGGCGAGGTTGATGACGCGTCGCGCGTCGGGATATGTGGCGAGACCGGCGTCGTCGTCGCGGT
>DASYPH010000140.1:0-1602 GCA_036006925.1 Gaiellaceae bacterium | reverse complement strand
ATGATGTCTCCGATCAAGGGGCGAAGGCGTGCGATGCCACGCGACGAGAGCGCCTTCACGGTGCCCTCGCTGCAGCGCATCACCGACGCCGTTTGGGCGACGTCCAGATCTTCGTAGTAGCGAAGGACGATCGCAGTCCGCGCCCGTGTGCTTCATGGCCGAGCGGGTTCATGAGGTTGACGCACCGTGCGCGGTCGACCGGCGGGTGCCTCCGAGGTGGTCCAGATAATGGAACTCAGTTCCACTATGTGGAACTAGCCGAATTGCGGCTCCGCCGTCGGGGCGTGAACCTGTTGACGCTCGCTAACTTCGATAGCCCGCCGACCCGAACACGACCGCCCAGAACAAGAGGAACCCCACGAGCACCGCCACGCGAGGCTTCGTCCGGAGTATCCACGCATAGATCGCGGCAGTGTTCATCGTGTAGCCCCGCTCCCGCCGCACCTCCGCCGTGACCTCGAGCCGCGCCCGCATCCGCTGACCGACGCCGGACTCCGGGAAGAACCCTGCCAAGAAGTAGAAGACGGCGGCCGCGAACAAGGCGACACCGAAGATCAAGCCGAGCCACTGCACGGCCGCACCTTAGTCCCGGGAGATCCAAAAGCCGTGCGGGACGCGACCTACTCGATGTAGCCGAGGCCGCGGAGGTGCTCTTCCATCTCGTCGGCTTCGGTATCGCTCACGTCGGCCTCGTTGCCCATGCCAGGGATGCCCGAGCCCGCCGACGACACCTCCGCCGGCTCGCGCGAGATCAGATCGGCCGACCCGACGATCTCGTGCAGGACGCGACCGGTCGGCTTCACCGCGGTGGGCGCGCCCATCGCCGCCACCAGCGTCGGCGCCATGTCGATCAGCGCCGGCGGCGTCTCGAACGCCTTCACCTGCGGGCCGACCGCCACGATGGTTCCCTCGATACGGTGGTCGCCGCTCACCCAGTCGGCGTCCTCGATCGCCGCCTTGGCGTGCGTCAGCGAGTACCCCTCGGCGGGCACCATCAGGATGTCGGGCGCGGTGTCGGCGAACTTGCCCTTGAACACCTCTTCGCGCTTGTAGATCTCCTTGACGGGCTTCTTACCGGTCTTCGGGTCGATGTAGGTGCCGAGGCGGTCGAGCAGCTCGTCGCGCACCTTGTCGTAGTCGCCGGGATCGACGATTCCGTCGATCTCGCGCCCGGCGAGGTTCACGCTGACGCCCTCGCCGGTCGACCGGATCGTGGTGTACGCCTTCGTCTTCGACCAGTTGACCGACTGCGGCAGCGAGACCTTCCCGTGCAAGCCGAGGGTGTCGTACACCTTGCGGGCGACCTTGCGCATCGGACCCCACTGCATCGGGCCGAACACCGCGTTTGACGCACTGAAGTCGAGGTAGCCGAACTCCTTCAGCATGCGATCCATGTTGATCGTGCGCGTGCACGACTGGAACCCGTGGTCGGAGATGAACAGGATGATGTCGTCGGGGCGCGCTCGCGAGACGAACGAGCCGATCGCCTCGTCGGCCTGCTTGAAGAGGTCGGCCACCTTGTTGCCGATGCGCGTGTCCTTGTTCTTGACGTAGTCGGGGTGGTCGGGCGCGATGTAGTTGGACAGGCAGTGCTGGGTGCGG
>DASYPH010000139.1:0-5967 GCA_036006925.1 Gaiellaceae bacterium | reverse complement strand
CGCCGCGGCACTCGCCCCGGCGGCAAGCGCCAGGAGCACGACCACCGCCAGCAGGGGTGTGACCCCGTGCCGCGCGATCCTCGTCATCAGTGCCGCTTCTCGATCCTCGTCAGGGTGTTGTGGCCGCCGACGAGGCCGCAGTGGATCTCAGCGCGGTCGTTGACCTTGAAGTTGGCGTTCACCGCCGCGGACTTGTCGCCCGGGATGTCGCAACTAAGACCGGCAACGGTGATCGAGGTTGGCGAGAGCATGGTGATCGTCCCGCGTGCCTCGCTCTTCTCGGGCTTCGCGGCCGGAGCGCACTTGCCGGGGCCGACTTCGACGGCCGAGCCGCCCGAGGTGCCGCCGCCGAGCTTGCCGCCGACGAAGCCGCCGGCTGCGCTGAAGCCTGCCGAGAGATTCGCTACGAGCCGTGCGGACGGATCGTGTGCGCGGCCGTTCGCGAGCCCGGCGATGTTGCCGTGGTCGTAGACGGCAGAGTAGTTCGCCGTCGTGTCACGTCCAGAAGCCACATCGATCCTGAGCGACCCGTCGACGACGCCGACGCCGTCGGTCGTGTTGATGACGCTCCGCGCCTTCAGCACGATCGGCCCGGTCAGGTCAGGATCACCCGACGCCTGGCCGCTGTAACGCGCCTCGGTGATCGCGAGGGCCTTGCCGTCGGTCGTCGTGCACGTGCGGGTGGAGACGTTCGCCGAGGCCGCCGCGAACGTGCCGGCAACGCTCTTCGCCGTCTTCGCGCCGCCAATTCCATCAGCGACTGCAACGCCGGCCGCGACGAGCGCGGCGACGGCAGCGGCTGCAAAGAGCAACCTGCGCATTGAAGTCCTCCCGTCGGTTTGTCCGGCCCGAGCATCCCTGCAAACGGTGGGAGTTCCGCGAGAGGGGTGTAAAACACAGGTAAAGCGGGAGCCGGAGCTACACTGCGCCCGGCACGGGGCGTTAGCTCAGCTGGGAGAGCGTCGGCTTTGCAAGCCGAAGGTCACCGGTTCGATCCCGGTACGCTCCACCTCAGAAAACCCCGCTCAGGCGGGGTTTTCGTTTTCAAGAGGCTACGTTTGAGCTCGTGGACCCGAGCGGCTAGGTCTGCAGGCGTGCCTGAGATCGTTCGAGCGCAGGCCGCGAGCGTGCCGGTCGCTGCGACGCGGAGGCTGCTCGACGAACGCGAGTGGGGCGGGTAGGGGCCCGCCCCACTCAGCGAGTTCCCTCAGCCCGTGCAGCCTGGCACTGCGCCGGGCGGTTCGCAGTTGTCAGGAGTGTTACCGGTGATCGTCGTCTTCGAAAGGCTCACGGTGCCGGCGTTGTTGAAGATGCCTCCACCATGGGCGGCACTGTTGCCTGTCACGTCGCTGTGGTTGAGGTTGACGGTCCCGCCCAGAAGCGGCATCGGCCCTGGCAGTGGGATGCCGTTGGCGATCCCACCACCGTTGCCGCCCGCCCTGTTGTTGTTCACGCTGGTGTTGTTGAGGTTGAGGACCGTGCCCGGCGAGCCGGGCGGTCCGTTGGCGTTGACGATGCCACCGCCGGAAGCGATAAGGCCCGTGCCGGCTGCGACGTTGCCGTTCACTTCGGACTTGTTCAGCGTCATGGTCCCGTGGTTGACGATCCCGCCGCCGCTGGTGAACTCCGCGGTGTTGTTGTCGACCTCACTGTTGTTCAGTTCCGCGATGCCGCCGTTGGCGATGCCGCCGGCTGCGATCGGAGGTCCGCCCTGTGATCCTGGTTGAGGCGCGGGAGCCGTCGCCGTGTTGCCGTTCACCTCGCTCTTGTTGAGCGTCAGATGACTGGTTCCTGACGGGGAGCCACCGGTCCCGCTCGAGATGCCACCGCCGTTCAGCGAGCTGTTGCCGTCGACCTCGCTGCTGCTGAGCGTCACCGATCCGAGCAGGTTCTGGATGCCGCCGCCGCCCGCGTTCGGGGCGGTGTTGTCATCGACCTGGCTGTTGTTCAGGGTCAGGACGCTGCCGCTATCGGCGAAGCTGAAATAGTCGCCGCTCGCGATTCCTCCCCCGACGAAGCCGTCGGCGAAGTTGCCGCTCACCTGGCTGCTGTTCAGCGTCACGGTGCCGAGGACATTCACGATGCCGCCACCACCGAGAGCCTCGGGGTCCCCACCGAGGAGCTGCTCGTTGCCGTTCACCGAGCTGTTGTTCAACGTCAGCTTCGCCACGCTCGATGGATCGAACGTGGCGTTGGCGATGCCACCACCGGCAGCTATGGCAGCGTTGCCGCTGACCTGGCTGTGGTTCAAGGTAACCGCGCCGCCCTCGTTCGCGATCGCGCCGCCGAAGTCGGCGGCGAAGCCTCCGCTCAAAGTCACGTTCTGAAGCGAGAGGTTCCCCGGTGCGTCGACCTCGAAGATGCGGACCGACCCAGTCCCGTCGATCGTCGCTCCGTTGCCGTTCACCGAGATCCCCGTCGTGACGATCGGCAGTCCGTTCTCACCGTTGTCAGCCGTCGTCAGTGCGTAGTCGCACCCGGCGGTGAGGGTGACCTTGCCGCCCCCGGCGGTATTCGCTGCGTTGATCGCCGCCACAAGCGCGGCCTGAGTGCATGCAACCGTCGACGGACCACCGGCCGAAGCCCCCGCCGAAAGCGCGGCCAGCGCGACCAGCGCACCGACTCCGGTCGCTGCAATCCGACTCAACCTTCCGACTCTCATCGAAGGCCCCCCAACGTCGGAACAGAGAATCCAGTCATAGTCCCTCCCCTTCTTCAAAGACCAAGGCCCGCCCGGACCGAACCCTCCCACACACGCCGAGCGCGGGCAACTCGACATTCGCTGGTCCCCGAGGGCCCGACCCACAGTCCGTCATAGTCACACCGAGGCGGTGTGGAAGGAGCGCCAGGTTCGATCCGGGCACGCTCCATCACCCGTCGCGACCGTCATTTCCCCTGGTCAGAGCGGTTTCGAGCACCGTTCTCGGAAATCCAGACGGACCCGCCGCACATCGGGCAGCGGGCCGGCAGCGAGGCCGTGGAGATGCCGTAGCCGCAGCGTTCACACCGACTGGCCCGCAGCGTGCTCGGTGTCACTCGACCTCACCCTCGGCCTCTTCTGCCCGCTCGCCCAACTCGACGATGTCGCCGTCGTGGAAGAGGACGCCTTTGCAGGCGATCTGCCACTTCCGCTTGCGGCGAAGCAGGAACTCGAGATCCATCGCGAAGTGCTTGAACTCTTCCTGTTGCGCGTTCGCCATGATCGCGCGCGCGTCGGCGTCCGCCTCGACGTCGAGGCGCTGCTCGTACCAGCCGATCGCCTCGGCCTCCTCGATCAGCGACTGAATAATCCGGGCGAACGTCCGGGTCTCGCCGGAAAGCTCCTCGGGCGGCTCGTGGTACTGGTCGAAGCCCATCTAGTCGCGGTGGTGCGACGCCTTGCCGCCTTTCCGGCCGGCTGCTTTCTTCTGCGCAGTCGTCCCGCCCTGCGAGGGGGACGACCGGTGCGCCGGATCATGGGAAGCCTTGCCGCCGCGGCTCGACGCCCCCGGCGAGTTGGCGATCCGCGCGGCGCGTTCCTTCGACATGCCCTTCTCCTTCAGGGCCTCGTACTGCTTCTCGTTCTTCACATGGGCGCTCTTCCCCGGCATCGGGCCTCCAATCGTCGTGTCATCTCGTCCTCGTCCCCTCATACCCGGCCCGGCTCGATGTTTCACATCGGTCGGACCGGACAACAACGAGGGCCACATGACAACGCCGAACACACCCGAGCTTCCGCCCGAACCGCAGCCGCCGCCCGACGAAGGGACGCTGCCGCTGCCGGACCCGGTTCCCGAGTTGTGGCCGCCTCCCGACGAACTCGACCCGCCGACCCTTCCGTCGCCCGACGACGCCTAGGGCCGCATGACTCGGCTTCGCCGCGCTGACTGCGCTCAGCCGGGGTTCGCGCGACGCCGGCACGGCAGAGGCTTCGTGTACCTCGACGAGCACGGGCATGCCGTTCGCGAGGCCGACGTGCTCGACCGAGTGCGCCGCCTCGCGATCCCGCCGGCGTGGCAGGACGTCTGGATCTGCCCGTACCCGAACGGCCATCTCCAGGCGGTGGGTACGGATGCGGCCGGGAGGCGGCAGTACCTTTATCACCCCGACTGGAGCATTCGCCGCGCGCAGGAGAAGTTCGATCGAATGCTCGGCTTCGCCCGCTCCCTGCCCGAGCTGCGCTCGGCCGTGGGGGAGCGCTTGGCAGATCCCGCGCTCGGGAGGACGCGCGTCCTCGCATGTGCGGTTCGCCTGCTGGACCTCGGCTTCTTCCGGGTCGGCGGCGAGGAATACGCCGACGGGAACGGCACCTACGGGCTCGCCACGCTCGAGAAGCGCCACGTCCGGCTGCTCGACGGCGACCGACTCGTGTTCGACTACGTGGCGAAGTCGGGCAAACGGCGACTCCAGGGGCTTGTCGACCCGCTCGTGTACGAGACCGCCGCGCAGCTGAAGCGACGTCGAGGCGGCGGCCCGGCCTTTCTCGCGTACCGCAACGGGACGTGGGTCGATGTTCGGTCGGCCGACATCAACGAATTGATCAAAGAGCTCGCCGGGCCGGACTACTCCGCCAAGGACTTCCGCACCTGGCACGCGACTGTGCTGGCCGCCGTCGGGCTCGGCATCTCGACCCAGGCGTCCTCGAAGACCGCGCGCAAGCGCGCGATCTCGCGAGCCGTCCAAGAGGTCGCCGGCTACCTGGGCAACACGCCCGCCGTTTGCCGGTCCTCGTATATCGATCCGCGGGTCATCGATCGCTACCTCGCCGGACAGACGATCGCGCGCACACTCGAGTCGCTTCAGTGGGCGGCCGAGCCGGACGCACCCGCGACGCAAGGGCCGATCGAAGACGCCGTCCTCGAGCTGCTCGACAACGGGAAGTCTGCTAGGCCGCCCGCGACTTCGCAGGCCGGGCACGGCTCTTTCGCCTCGGCCGCTTTGCGTCCTCGACGCTCTGGCGCAACGCTTGCATCAGGTCGACGGGTGTCTCGGGTTCTGGCTCGGCGGCGGCGTGCACCTCGTGGCCGGCGACCTTCTTCCTGACGACCGCCCGGAGCGCCTTCGTGTAGGTGTCCTGGTACTTCTCCGGGCGCCAGGTGCCTGCGAGGCCGTTGATGATCTGGCGCGCGAGGTCGAGCTCGCGCCGGCTGACCGTCGGCAGGCGTTTCGGCAGTGCGCCGGCCGGCTGCTTGACCTCGTCGGCGAAATGCAGCTGCTCGAGGATCAGCGAGCGGTCACGCACGCGCAGGCAGCCGAGGTACTGGCGGTTTCGCAGCACGAACTTGCCGATGCCGGCAAGCTGCGAGTCGCCCATCGCGCGCACCAGCAGGGCGTAGGTCTTCTCCGCGCCGTCCTGCGGGCCGACGAGGTAGGTGTGAGCGAAGAAGACCGGGTCGATCTCGTCGTAGGGTACGAAATCGACCAGGTCGATCGTGCGCTGCCCCTCCACCTGTACCGCTTCGAAGTCCTCGTCGGTGAGATGGACGAGCTTGCCCTTCGCGTACTCGAAGGCCTTGACGATCTCGTCGCTCTCGACCGGCTTGTCCTCGAGCTTGCAGACCTTCTCGTAGCCGATCGGCCCGTCGTCGTGCTCGTGCACGAGGTGGAAGTGGAGCTTGTGTTCATGCACCGCGCTGAAGACGCGAACCGGCAGGTTCACGAGGCCGAACGAGATCGAACCGGTCCAGAGCGCGCGGGCGGGCATCGTGCTCGTCCTTCCCGGAACCTGTGAGCGGGAAACGGTCGATTCCTCCGAGCGGCCGATCCCAGATCATCCGAACGGCCGATGGCGCCGCCCGGCCAGGGTCGTAGTGTCGCCCTCATGAAACGCCGCCTGATCTTCTTCCTGCTGGTCACGGGCCTGCTGCTGCTCGCGCTCGGCGGTTGGACGATCCAGGGTCTGCGTTTTGCGGTCTCGGGGCGCCGCCGGCTGCCGCAGCCGGCTTAGGCTCGCTCGGCGCGCTCGAGCGACGCCCGCGCCCGAGCAGC
>DASYPH010000138.1:0-2271 GCA_036006925.1 Gaiellaceae bacterium | reverse complement strand
GCCGCCCTCCGGCCCGAGGTCGACGAGCCAATCGGCCTGCTTGATCACGTCGAGATTGTGCTCGATGACGAGAACGGTGTTGCCGGAGTCGACGAGCCGCTGGAGCACCTCGAGCAGGCGCTCGATGTCGGCGAAGTGGAGCCCGGTGGTCGGCTCGTCGAGGATGTAGAGGGTCCGCCCGGTCGCCACCTTGCAGAGCTCGGCCGCGAGCTTGACGCGCTGGGCCTCGCCACCGGAGAGCGTCGTCGCGGGCTGGCCGAGGCGCATGTAGTCGAGCCCGACGTCGTGCAGGGTCTGCAGCCGGCGGCGGATCTTCGGGATCTTGGCGAAGAACTTCAGCGCCTCCTCGACCGACATCTCGAGCACGTCCGCGATCGTCTTGCCCTTGAAGCGCACCTCGAGCGTCTCGCGGTTGTAGCGACGGCCCTTGCACGTCTCGCACGGCACGTAGACGTCCGGCAGGAAGTGCATCTCGATCTTGATCTGACCGTCGCCCTTGCACGTCTCGCAGCGCCCGCCCTTGACGTTGAACGAGAAGCGTCCGGGCTTGTAGCCGCGCACCTTCGCGTCGGGCGTCAGCGAGTAGAGCTCGCGGATGTGCGTGAAGAGGTCGGTGTAGGTGGCGGGATTCGAGCGCGGCGTGCGGCCGATCGGGCGCTGGTCGATCTCGATCACCTTGTCGAAGGCGTCGATGCCCTCGACGGACTCGTGCTCGCCCGGCTTGACCCGCATCTTCTGCAGGCGGTTCGCGAGCGACTTGTAGACGATCTCGTTCACGAGCGTCGACTTCCCCGAGCCGGAGACGCCGGTGACCGCGACGAACTTGCCGATCGGGAAGTCGACGTCGATCCCCTTCAGGTTGTGCTGCGACGCGCCGCGTACGCTGAAGATGCCGTTGTCCTCCGTCCGCCGCGACGGCACCGCGATCTCGCGCGCACCGGAGAGGAACTGGCCGGTGACGGATTTCTTGTTGCGCTGCACCTTCGCCGCGAGCCCCTCCGCGACGACGTGGCCGCCGTGCTCGCCCGCACCCGGCCCCATGTCGACGAGCCAGTCGGCGCTGCGCATCATCTGCTCGTCGTGCTCGACGACGAGCACGGTGTTGCCGAGGTCCCGGAGCCGCTCGAGCGTCCCGATCAGCTTGTCGTTGTCGCGCTGGTGCAGGCCGATCGACGGCTCGTCGAGGATGTAGAGCACGCCGACGAGCTGGCTGCCGATCTGCGTCGCGAGACGCAGCCGCTGCGCCTCGCCGCCCGAGAGCGTGGCCGACGCGCGGTCGAGCTGCAGGTAGCCGACGCCGACGTTGTCGAGGAACGTCAGCCGCTCGCGGATCTCCTTCACGACGCGCGCGCCGATCAGCTCCTCGGTCGGCGTCAGCTCGAGCTCCTCGAGGAACGCGAGCGCGGCCGTGACCGACATGCGCGTGAACTCGTGAATGTTCTTGCCGCCCACCGTCACCGCCAGCACCTCCGGCTTCAGACGCGCGCCCTGGCAGACGGGGCACGGGCGGAACGACATGTACTCCTCGATCCGCTCGCGCTGCGTCGAGCTGTCGGTGTCGCGGTAGCGGCGCTCGAGCGAGGCGACGATCCCCTCGAAGGCGATCATGTACGACCGCTTGCGATTCATCCGATTTCGGTAGCTCACGTAGAGACGCTCGCCGCCGGTGCCGTAGAGGAAGTAGTCCTGTTGCTTCTCGGTCAGCTCCTGCCACGGCTTGTCGACGTCGATCTCGTAGCGGTCGGCGATCGCCGAGATCACCGACTCGTAGAAGTTCGAGTTGCCGACCGCCCACGGGACGAGAGCGCCCTCCGAGATCGAGAGCGACGGGTCGGGCACGAGCAGGTCCGGGTCGATCTCCTGCTGCGCGCCGAGGCCCGTGCAGCGTGGGCACGCCCCGTGCGGCGAGTTGAAGGAGAAGATGCGCGGCTGCAGCTCGGGGAGCGAGACGCCGTGCTCGGGACACGCGAAGCGCTCGGAGTAGGTGAAGCTCTCGCCGTCGACGACGTCGACCGTGACGAGCCCCTCCGCCAGCGCGATCGCCGTCTCGACCGACTGCGTCAGGCGCGTGCGCAGGTCCTCCTTCATCACGAGCCGGTCGACGACGACCTCGATCGTGTGCTTGAACTTCTTGTCGAGCGCCGGCACGTCCTCGAGCAGGTGCTGCTCGCCGTCGACCTTGACGCGCGTGAAGCCCTCGTTGCGGAGCTCCTCGAAGAGCTCCCTGTACTCGCCCTTGCGATCGCGGACGACCGGCGCGTTGACGGTGAA